>JAEZIQ010000122.1 GCA_023436605.1 Actinomycetes bacterium
CCCCCCCTTCGCTTTTTCAACCTATAATTTGCTTGATTGACGTGTCAATCAATACGACGCGTCGGTCGAACTTCCATGCGAGCCGCTGTCGTACAGATCAACTCGGGGGCTGACCGCACCCGTAACATCGAGGTCGCCGGTGACCTGGTCCGCGCCGCTGCCGGCGACGGCGCCCGGCTCGTGGTCCTGCCCGAAAAGTGGTCTCTGCTCGGCGACGGACGGGTCCTCGCCGAAGGAGCCGAAGCGATCGACGGCGAGGCGATCGGTGCTGCCCGCGAGTGGGCGACCGAGCTCGGGATCCACCTCCTGGCCGGCAGCTTCACCGAGTCTTCCCCCGAGGGTCTGCCGACCAACACCTCGGTCCTGATCTCGCCCGAGGGAGCGGTCATCTCGACCTACCGCAAGCTCCACATGTTCGACGTCGAAGCCGGAGGAGTCGAGTACCGCGAATCCGACCACGAACGGGCCGGCAACGAGATCGCCGCGGTCGTGGAGGTCCCCGACTCCGATGGTGCCGACCGGCCCGCCGTCGGCATGACCATCTGTTACGACCTTCGCTTCCCTGAACTCTTCCGGGTCCTGCTCGACCAGGGAGCCACCGTCTTCACCGTTCCCTCCGCCTTCACGGCGGCAACCGGCCGCGACCACTGGAAACCGCTGCTCAGGGCCCGGGCGATCGAGAACCAGGCCTTCGTTCTGGCCGCCAACCAGACCGGCCAGGCGCCTCCCTCGTACGACTCCTGGGGACATTCGATGATCGTCGGTCCCTGGGGAGAGATTCTGGCCGAGGCCGAAGCAGGCGAAGGGTTCGCCTCGGCCGACCTCGACCTCGACCATCTGGCCGAGGTCCGACGCAAACTTCCGGCGGTGGACCATCGCCGAACCGAGATATTCAGGAAAGGAGCGCCCCATGGCTCGTGAAGCGGCGCCGGAACGACGGCGACAGATCCTCGACGCGGCGGTTCGCGTCTTCGCCCGCCAGGGATTCCACTCGACCCGCGTCGCCGACATCGCCGACGAAGCCGACGTCGCCTACGGGCTCGTCTACCACTACTTCTCCTCCAAGGAGAACGTCCTCAACGAACTCTTCGCCCAGCGCTGGTCACTGCTGATCGAGGCGATCGACGAAGCCGACCGGAGCTCGCTCACCCACGAAGAGAAGCTGGGCGCGGTGGCCGGATTCATCATCGATTCCTACCGCTACGACCCCGACCTGATGAAGGTGATCATCGTCGAAGTCACCCGGGCCGCCAACTCTTTCGGCCGCACCCACCTGGAAGAGATAAACCGGGCCTATGAGCTGATCGCCCGCATCGTCGCCGACGGCCAGAAGAGCAAGATCTTCCGCGAAGACATCGACCCTGCCTTCGCGGCGATGGTTTTCTACGGAGCGATCGAACAGCTCCTTTCCGGCTGGATCTTCGCCGTGATCCCCGGCAGCGACCGCGACTTCGATGAAGCCCGGGAACTGATCGTCAAGACCATCTGCGAAGGCCTCGCCCGCCGCTAGCCCGGGTGGCGCCAGGAACCACCAGCCGTCCGCTGGCTGCGTCGTCGGCCGGGAAACGGCAGCTCATGTACCCGCGTACTATCGCGGCCATTTCCGGGCCTGCCTCCTTGCCCGCGAACGGGGGGAGGCCCCTGGCATCCACCCGGACTTTGCGGAACTTGTGAGTCACGGTGCCGCAGGTTTGTATCCGTGATGACATCAAACCTGCGTCACCATTCCTCCCAGCGTTACCTGATGGTCCTGCAGGGCTCGGGTCGGGGGTGTTCCCCGAAAACCTTCGGAATGGGGAGCGAAGCGACGGTTTTCGGGGGATACCCCCGTCCCGGGCCCCTCGATGCGCTCCGTGGGGTTCATATTGATTCTCCGGTGCCTTGGGTATTGTGATTGGCACATGGATAACGACATCGTCAGAAGAATCACCTGGAGTCTCATGCTCACGGCGAGCGGTGCCATTGCCACGATTATTTCGACCCGGCTTGCCGCGATCGCCTATCGCCGGTTCTTCAACGAGGACCCGCCGGAATAGGCCGTGGCACCCCAGGACTACCAGCCGCCTCCCTACCAGCGCCCGTCCGGGCGGCCGGACCCGAATCGGCCGGCTGACGAGAAGACCGTCGGCGAGATGGTCTTCGAGGTCTCCGAACGGACCTCGAACCTGATCCGGGAGGAAATCGAGCTCGCCAAGACCGAGGTCAGCGAGAAGGTCACGACCCTGGCCCGCGGCTCTGCGGTCGGCATTGCCGCCGGAGTGTTCGCTTTCCTCGCCCTGATCCTTCTGATGCACTCGTTTGCGCTCGGTGTCGCCTCCCTCTTTGGCTGGGGTGCCTGGGCCGGCTATCTGCTCGAGGGCGTGATCTTCATCGCGATAGCCGCCGGCGCCGGCTACTTCGCCTACAACTCGTTCGAGAAGACTGGAGCTCCGATCCCGACCGAGGCGATCGAAGAAGCCCAGAAGACCAAGGCCCTGCTCACCCCCGGAGATGACGCCCAATGAGCGATCCGATCGAACCTGACAAGCCCTTCAAGCCGGAAGGCATCGGGCCCGACGCACCGGTGGAGAACACCCCGAACCGGTTCGCTCCCCCGGAAGGCACCGCCGCGCCAGCGGCCGGCCAGCCCGGTTCCCCATACGCATCGCCGCCCCCGAAGCGGACTTCGGCCCAGATCCGGGCTGACATCGACGCCCAGCGGGCCGAACTTGGACAGTCGGTTGATCAGCTCCGTGACCGGGTCACCGAACTGACGGACTGGAAGTCCCAGCTCCGCAAGCACCGCAAACAGATCATCGTCGGCGCTGTCGCTACCGGTTTCGTGGTCGGCGGCCTGATGGCCCTCCGCCGCCGCTAACGGGCGGCGCCAGGAACCTTCGCCACCCATCCCCTTGCATCCGCCCCCGGGTGAGATGCGAAAAGTCAGTGATAATCACTGACTTTTCGTATCTCGGTGCTCGATTGGCGGGTGAGGCGGTGGCGCAAGTTACTGGTGCAACGAGGGGAGGGACCAGCCCTTCTTGTAGGAGACCATGCGGATCGTGAAGATCATGATTGCCCCGAGCAACATGGCGGGGGTCTGGCCGATCGAGGTGGTTTCGACCAGCAGGACGTAGATCGCGGTTCCGGTCAGGGCGGCGGTCGCGTAGATGTCGCTGCGGAGGATGAGCGGCGTCTGGCCGGCCAGCAGATCGCGGATCACCCCGCCACCGACGCCGGTCAGAATGCCGCAGACCACGGCGGTCGGCCCGTCAAATCCGAGCTCCAGGGTGAGTTCGGCGCCGGTTACCGCGAAGAGCGAGAGCCCGAGTGCATCAAGCAGGACCAGGTTGCGTTCGAACCGGGCGTGATTTCCGCCGAAGTAACGAACCAGCGGAATCGCGGCCAGCCCGCCCAGCAGCGCGAAGAAAAGGTACTTGTCGTTCTCGATCCAGAAGACCGGGGCCTGGCCGAGGATCAGGTCCCGAATCGTGCCGCCGCCGACCGCGGTGACCACAGCGACGACCACGGCCCCGAACCAGTCGAGCTTTCGTTCGGCCACCGCAACTACCCCGGAAACGGCGAAAACGACCGTACCGAGGAATAGTGCGATGTCCATCATTGTGCGCGGTTAACGGTAGGTCTGGCGTCGGAAGAGGTCATCGGTGATCGAGGCCACCCGGTCGAGGAAGAGGATCCCGTCGAGGTGGTCGATTTCGTGGAGCACACAACGCGCTTCGAAGCCGGCCAGCTGGACCTGGTTCATCTCGAAGTTCTTCTGGCCGTCCTGGAACTCGACCGTCGCCTTGCGGGGACGGCGAACGTTGGCGGTCAGGTCCGGCAGTGAAAGGCAGCCTTCGCGGCTGACCTTGGTGCCCTCGGATCGGTGGACTACCCGCGGGTTGACCAGCACCATCAGACCGTGCTCGTCCTTCGCCTTGGGATGGCCGGTGATGTCGACCACGGCGATCCGGACAGACTCCCCGATCTGCGGTGCGGCGAGGCCGACGCAGTGATCGAAGGAGTCCATCGTGTCAAGCAGGTCCTCGATCACCCTTGCCGTTTCGGCCCGCTCCTTCGGGCCGGTCTGGGCCGGAGCACAGACCGACTTCAGGATCGGGTCGGGATAGGTGAGGACCTCGCGTGCGGCCATCGGAGCCGCCTTCAGACGGGCGCCGACATCTAGAAGACCTCGGACTCGAGCTCGGCCAGGCGGGCTTCGAGCTGCTTCGACTCGCGCAGGCGGTCGAGCGCCCGGTCGAGCTCTTCCCCGACCCCTTCGGGTACTGCCACCTCGACCATCAACGTGTAGAGCGGTGAATCCGGGTCGCCGGTGCGACGGGTCCTCAGGTCGGTGATGTTGACGTTGAGGGAAGCAAGCGTGGACGCCGTGTCGTGCACGATTCCGGGCTGGTCGGCGCCGTAGACGGTGAGTACGTGGGTGGGGCCGGCGCCGCGGCCAAGTTCCTCGACCGGGCTGACGGTGATCCCCCCGAGCTCGAACTCACGGCCGACCTCGTCGAGTCGCGCTTCGAGTGACTCAAGCGAAGCGTCATCCGGCACGGAAACGATCAGCATTACGGCGAAGTGACCGTGCAGGATCGACATCTGGGAGTCGTCGACGTTGCCGCCCGCTTCGAGCAGGGCACTGGTGATCGCCGCGACGATTCCGGGACGGTCACGTCCGATCGCGGTGACCGCCAGGTTGTGCATCAGAACTTCGACCCGACCACGTCGGTCGGAACGGTGCCGATCGCGACCAGACCGGGGCCCGCGTGACAACCGAGCACGGTTGACATCTCGTCGAGGAAGGCACCCTCGCACTGGAAGACCTCACGGCAGTGGGCGGCCAGTTCGGCCGCCAGTTCGGGAGCCTGGATGTGCTGGGCGGTCCAGGTGATCTCCTGCCCGGAGGCGGCCTTCTCGCTGGCGAAGTCCTTGAGTCGCTGCATCGCCCGGCCGACCGTGCGGACCTTGTCCACCGGTTCGACGGTTTCCTCGAGGGTGATCAGCGGTTTGATCTTGAGGGCGCCCCCGATCCAGGCCTGCGCCCCGCCGATCCGGCCACCCTTCTTCAGGTACTCAAGGGTGTCGACCATGATCAGGGTTTCAAGACCGTTGCGGCTCGCCTCGATCTGTTCGACGATCTCGGGAACGGACTTGCCAGCCGCGATGCCGTTGGCGGCCCCGAGGCTGACCAGCGCCAGGCCACCAGCGGTCGTCCGCGAATCGACGACCGTGATCCGCTCGCCTCCCCGCCCGTCGGCCTCGAGTTGCGCGGCGGCCTGCCGGGCGGCTTCGCAGGTGCCGGAGATCGCGCCCGAAAGGTGGAGCGAAATGATCTCCTTGCCGGCGTCCAGGAGAGGCCCATAGACCTCCATGAAGTCGCCGATCGACGGCTGCGAGGTCGTGGTGAGCTGCGGGGAGTCGAGAACCGCCTTGTAGAAGGCGGCGTAGTCATCGATCTCGTTCTCCGGTCGCTGCTCGCCGTTGAGGATCACATAGAGATTTACGACGCTGATATCGAGCCGCTCACGGTCCTCTTGCGTGAGCGAGGCGGTTGAATCGGTCACCAGCGCGATCGTGGACTCGGCGGACACCTCACGGTTTTATCAGACAGTGAGCTACATCACCGGGATCACCGACCTCACCCGCTACTCTTTAACCATGTCCGAAACGCCCGAAGCCGCAATCACCCTGACCGAAGCCGCCGCCGCCAAGATCGCCGAGCTGATCGGTGATTCGCCCGAAGGTGAAGAGCAGGCGCTGCGGGTAGCGGTGCGCGGTGGCGGATGCTCGGGCTTCCAGTACGCGCTGGCCTTCGACAGCAAGGACGAAGAGGATCATGTCTTCGAGCATCGCGGCGTTTCCGTGATCGTCGACAAAGTCAGCATGCAGTTCGTTTTCGGCTCGGAAGTCGATTACGTCGAAGGCCTCACCGGCGCCGGCTTCCAGGTCAACAATCCGAACGTCGTTGCCGCCTGTGGCTGCGGATCGTCCTTCCAGGTCAAGGACGACGCCGAAGAAGCCGCCGCCGCAACCGCCTGAGCTACAGGCTCAGGAGCCTTCGATCGTAAGACGAACGCGATCGATGTCGATCGACTCGATGTCGATCGACGAATCTACGAGCCTTCGATCGACATCGGGGGGCTCTTGTACGGCTCGTCGCTGGCCGGGGCCTGGGCCTCGGCGGGCGCAGCTTCGGCCGGCTGGTCGACCCCGAGGGCATCGGCCAGCTCGCCGTTCTCGAACATCTCTTCGACGATGTCGCAGCCACCGAGCAGCTCGCCGTTGACGTAGAGCTGGGGGAAGGTCTCCCAGTCGGAAATCTCCGAGGTGACCTCGCGCAGCGGCTGGAGCGCGGGTAGCACGTCGATCGCGCCGTACTCGACACCCATCGAGTCAAGGACCTGAACGGTCCGCATCGAAAATCCGCAGCGCGGGGCGGAGGGAGTGCCCTTCATGAAGAGCAGCACGTCGTTCTCGGCGATTAGCTCGCGGACGCGGTCTGTGAGTTCCTGATCAGCCATGGGATTGATGTTAGGGGATGGGCTTGCCCGTCTGGACGATCAAGCTCGACTCAGTCGAGAATCTTGATCGTCAGGGCGTGAATGGTTCCGTCGTCGAAGCGCTCCCGGACCGCCGCTTTGACCAGCCGGTGCTGGTCGATCCGGCTCTTGCCCTCGAACTGGGGAGCGGAAACCTCGGCCCTCAGATGGTCGCCGGTGCCGGTCTCGTCGATCACTTCGGCACTCGAGCCGGGCAGCGCCGACTCGATCATGCCTTTCAGCTCTGCGAGGTCGGCCGCCATCACTGACCTCCGCTCGAGGTGCCCGCTTCGGCCCGCTCCGCCGCCGTCTCGAGCATCTCGTCGATCCGCACGAACTTGACTCGAGGACGGCCGTGCGGCTCACCCTTGCCGACCTCGGCCTGGTCGATCTTCTCCCAGCCGCTGAACGAGACGTAATGCGCGCCGCGCTCGGTCAGGAGTTCCTCGATCGAGTTCGGATCCGGGGATTCCGGGTTGAGCAGCTTGCCTTCGGCCACGTCCTGGAAGAGGTGCTGGACGGTCTCGGTCGCGCACTTCTTGTTGGTGCCGATCACGCCGGAGGGTCCGCGCTTGATCCAGCCGGCCGTGTAATGGCCGGTCCGGTGCTCGCCGCCGTGAGTTTCCAGCACGCGGCCATGCTCGTTGAGGATCGTGCCGCGGCGCTCGTCAAAGGGGACTCCCCGCAGGGGCACACCGGTGTAACCGACCGAACGCAGGACCAGGTCGCACTTGAGCTCTTCACGCTCACCCGTGTCACGGGCCTTGAGCCCGCCGTCCTGTTCGACCAGTTGGTTCTTGCCGATCACGATCGATTCAACCTTCTCACCACCCTTGATCTCGATCGGTGAGGCGAGGAAGCGCAGCTTGATCTTCTTCGGCTTGCCGCTGGGCTGGCGCGAGGCGTACTCGGTGACGATCTCGACGTTGACCCGGGCGGTCTTGTCGGCCTCGTCGGACTCGATCCAGGCCTGGCTGGCCGGGTCGAGCTTGACCTCTTCCGGGTCGACGACGATGTCAGCCTCTTCCAGCTCGCCCAGCTCCTTGACCTCGGGGTTGGTGTAGGCGGCCTGGGCCGGGCCGCGCCGGCCCAGCACGATGATCTCCTCGATGGTCGAAGCGTCGAGGACCTCGATCGCATGGTCGGCGGTGTCGGTCTTGCGGAGTTCGGCGTCGTCGAGGGCCAGCATGCGGGCGACGTCGAGGGCGACGTTGCCGTTGCCGATCACCACGGCACGCTTGGCTTCGTTCAGCTTGAAATCCCGGTCGGCGTAGTCGGGGTGGGCGTTGTACCAGCCGACGAAAGCGGTGGCGGCGTAGCTGCCGGGCAGATCCTCGCCGGGGATGCCGAGTTCACGGTCGGCTTCCGCGCCGAAGGTGTAGAGGATCGCGTGGTAATGCTTCTCGAAGTCTTCGACGTTGAGGTCGCGACCGACCTCGACGTTGCCGAAGAATCGGAACCCCTCCTTGGCCGCAGTCCTCTCGTAAACCCGGGTCACCGACTTGATCTTGGGATGGTCAGGGGCGACGCCGCCGCGAACGAGCCCGTAGGGGGTCGGGAGACGATCGAAGAGGTCCACCTGAGCGTGGGTCTCGGGGTCCTTGATGATCTGGTCGGCGGCATAGAAGCCGGAGGGGCCGGCACCGATGATCGCGACACGAAGCGGGTTTTCGGGGGTTCCTGGGTTACTCATGCGGCCAACAAGCATAAGGAATAGGGGGTCCCGGTCGTTTCGCTCGTCCGGCGGGTGCTACTTGCCGGCGCGCTGGGCCACCTGGTCGATCTCGTGGACGAACTGGGGCCAGAGCTGCTCGGGGATGTCGTGGCCCATTCCCTCGTAGATCCTCAGTTCGGCGCCGGGGATCGCCCGGGCGGTCGCCCGTCCCCCGCGGGGGAACACCAGCTTGTCGGCCGAGCCGTGGAGGACCACGGTCGGAACGTCGAGGCGGGCCAGGGCGCGGTCACGCTTGGGCTGGCAGTTGATCGCGTGAAGCTGCCGGGCCGTCCCGTCGAGGTAGATCCCGCGTGCGTAGGCGACGGTGGCGATCTGCCTGAGCCGCTCCTGGTTGGGCGGGAAATCGGGCGAGCCGATGATCGCGGCGAGGGCGTCCATTCCGTTCAGGTAGCTCTCGAGGCTGTCGGTCGGCCGGGTCCGCATCAGGGCAGCCAGCTCCCTGACTCCGGGGAAGGCGTCGAGTCGCGCACCGGTGCGGGACATCATCGAAGTGAGCGAGAGCACCCGGCCCGGATGCTCGATCGCCATGGTCTGGGCGATCATGCCGCCCATCGAGTAGCCGAGCACGTGGGCTCCGTCGACCCCGAGGTGATCGAGCACGCCGACCGCATCGGCCGCCATGTCACTGAGGGTGTAGGCGAGGCCGCGGGGGATCCCCATCATCATTGCCGGGAGGGCAGGTTTGCCCTTGTGGTGGAGGATCGTCGAGGCGCCGTTGTCGCGATTGTCGATTCGGACGACGCGGAAACCGCGTCCGGTCAGCATCTCGACCAGCGGCAGATCCCAGTAGACCATCTGCGTCCCGAGGCCGGGAACGACGAGCAGGACGGGATCCGACGGATCGCCGTGAACATCGAAGGCGATCTCGACGTCCCCGGTCCGCGCGAACTCGACCTCCGGGATGGTCGGGGCGTCAGGTCCTATCGTTTCGGTCGTCATGCGGAATCGGACGATAGCGGGGCGAGCTGCCCGGCTGGTGGTTTTTGCCTTGCTCTGGCTGGTCGCCGCAGCAGGCCCTGCAGGGGCCGACAACCTCGAGGTTCAGGACGCGGCGACCGGTCACCGCGGCCAGGTGACGATCGTGGTCCTGCCCCCGGGCACGGTTCCGGACGACTTAACCGGCCTTCAGGGCGCCGCGATCGGCCTGATGAACCCCGGTCTCGGCGATGTTTCAGCGCCGCAGACCTGGCTCGACATATCCCAGGGTGCCAGAGCGTTTGACACGACGTATGACACGCCGTTAGACAAGGTGTACCCAGCAGGGGGATCGACCGTAGGATGGGAAAAAGCGGTCAAGAGGGCCAAGTCGACCGACACCCTGATCATCCCCGGCCTGCTCGCCTCGGTCCTAGCCCGGAACGGCCTCGACGCGGTCGCCTCCGACTCAGCTGGAGCCGCCGCCCTGGCGGTGGCCCGCCGGAATGGCGTGATCGCCCGGGCACCGATCGCCTGCGGGGGCCCCGAGGCCATGCTGAAGCCCGACTCACCGGGGGTGGATGCGGCGGTTCCCGGCTGCCCGGACCCGGTGACCGTGCTGTCTATGACCCTCGCCTCGGCCGAGCAAGCGGCCGCCAACCGCCGCGGCCGCGACCTCCAGATCTTCATCGAACGGCCGCCGGCCGAATCGGGGGATCAGCTCACGATCGCGATCGCCGGACCCGAAACCGAAGGAATGCTCAAGTCACCGAGCACCCGCACCGACGGCTACGTGCTCTCGACCGACATCGCGCCGACCATCCTCGACCACTTCCGGATCAAGGTGCCGAAGGCGATGACCGGGCAGCCGATCCGGTCCGGGGGCGATCTCGACCTCGAGGGGCTTTCCGACCTGCAGAGCCGCTACGAACAGGTGGGCAAGCGACGCGGGGCGGCCCTCGCGATCCCACTTCTGGTCTGGATCGCTCTGGCCGGGCTGGTCGCCTTCGCCAGTCGGGGCCTTTACGCGAGGCCGGCTGTCCGTTTGCTCTGCCTCGCCACGATCCTGCTGCCGGGGGTGCTGCTGCTGACCGCGGCCCTCGAACCGTCGCTCGTGGTCGAACGGACGATCGCCAGCCTCCTGCCGGTCCTGATTGCCGCGCTGCTGATGCGACTGGTGCCGGGGTGGCTTTCGCTGGCGATCGCCTGCGGGCTGACGGTGATCCCCTACGGGATCGACATGCTGGCCGGCTCTGCTCTCACCCCGCGGGCCGTCGTCGGCCCGAACCCCGGGCTCGGGGCCCGCTTCTACGGAATCGGCAACGAACTCGAGTCGACGCTGATGATCCTGACATCGGTCGGGACCGCCGCGGCCCTGACCTGGAACTCGACCCCCGGTAAACGGGCGGCGATCTGGTTCCTCGGGGTCGGAGTGATCGCGACCGTGGTCTTTGCTGCGGGACGGTTCGGGGCCGACGTCGGGGCGGCGATCGTCTTTCCGGTCGCGGCGGTGGTCGCCGCAGCATTCGCGGTCGGCCGCCCGAAGCTGGCCTGGGCCGGGCTCGCCGCCGCGGCGGCGGCGCTCCTGCTGGTCGGGCTGGCCGACAT
>JAEZIQ010000039.1 GCA_023436605.1 Actinomycetes bacterium
CGCTTCCTTTCAACCGTCGAGCGACGAGCTCCCGGTGATCGCCAAGCCGCGACGGGGCAGCGGCTCCCGCGGCATCCGGCTGATCGAGAATCCCAGTGACCTCGAGCAGCTGGAACGTGACGGCACCCTGCTGGTCCAGGAACTGCTTCCCGGTCCGGAGTACTCGCTCGATGTGTTCGCGAGCCGGGAGGGCGAAGTGCTGGCCGTCGTTCCGCGGGAACGGCTCAAGGTCGACTCCGGGATCGCGATCACCGGTCGCACCAGCCACGACAAGGAACTGCAGGAGTTCGGGGCCGCGGTCGCCCGTCTGATCGGGCTCAACACGGTTGCCAACGTCCAGGCCAAGGGCGCGGTCGAAGGTGTGCCGGCCCTGCTGGAAGTGAACCCCCGGTTCCCGGGAACGATGCCTCTGACCATCGCGGCCGGAGTCGACATGCCGCGCCTGGCGGTCGATGAGGCCCTCGGCCGGGGAGTACCGGACGGACCGATCCCCTTCAACGATGTTGCGATGGTCCGCTACTTCTCCGAGCAGATCTTCGACTTCGCCGAGATCGAGGCGATGGTCGAAAAGTCGGAGTCCGGCCAGTGAGCCTTCCCGTCCCGAAGCAGGACATGCATGTCCACTCGACCTTCTCCGACGGCAACAACACGATCGAGGAGAACATCGAGGAAGCCGAATCACTCGGCCTTGATCAGCTGACCTGCGTCGATCACGTCCGGGTCGACACCGATTACCTGCCCGATTATGTCGCGGCGATCGAACGACTCAGGCCGACCACCGAGGTCGAGCTGATCTGCGGGATCGAGGCCAAGCTGCTCAGCACCGCCGGCGACCTCGATCTGCCTCCGGAACTCCCCGGCGGAATCGACCGGATCTATGCGGCGGACCATCAGGTTCCTCTCGCCGACGGTCCCACCCATCCCCGTGACGTCAAAGCCGCGATCGAGGAAGGCTCGATGTCATCCGACGAGGTGATCGCGGCAATCATCGAATCGACTGCGAACGCGAGTGAGCGATACGACGATCTGGTGATCGCCCACATGTTCAGCATCCTGCCGAAGATCGGTCTGGATGAGGCGGCAGTACCCGAAGAGGCACTTGCTTCCCTGGCCGAAACGGTGGCGCGTTCCGGCAATCAGATCGAGATCAGCGAGCGCTGGAGATGCCCGAACGCCCGGACCCTCAGGCCCTTCGTTGAGGCCGGCGTGCCGATCCTGATGAGTACCGACGCTCACAAGCGGGAGCACATCGGTCGTTACGAGTTCGGCCGGGCGGTGTGGCAGGAACTTCATTGAGCCCGGTGCCCGAGAAAGTGGACCGCCGCGGGACCCTCAGCCAGGCCCCACAGCAGCTTTTCGGCCTGACTGCGGTGGTAACCACTCTGCTCGGAGCGATCGTCCTGGTCATCGGACTGATCCTCACGGTCCTCCTGACCACCACCCTCTCTCTTCGCACCACGATCGGGGAAACCTCGGACGCAGTCAACCTGTTGCTTTCCTCGACCCGGGCCGAGCGATCTCTGGTCGACATCGAAACGGGTCTCCGGGGGGCGATGGTCACCGGAGACCGGGACCAGCTCGAGCCTTACTTTGACGGGATCGCAACGCTCCCCGAGGAACAGGAGCAGCTCACCGAGCTCGCGCCGCCGGAACTGAGTGACAACGTGCGGGAACTCGACCGGGAGATCGACGCCTACATCAACGACTTTGCCCAACCTCTCTCGGCCCAGATCGGCGTGCTCGAACTTTCGAATGCCAAGCGGAAGGTGAGGGAGGGCAAGGTAAAGCTCGACGAGATCCGCGGCGACTTCAGGGACCTCAACGCGGTTCAGGAAGAACGAGTCGAAGCCATTCGAAAGAAACGCTCAGACGCGGTCGACCGGAGCGTGACCATCTCCCTGGTCGGGCTGGTTGTCTCTCTTGTACTTCTTGTCTTCCTCGGCTGGTATCTCCGTCGCAGGGTGTTATCACCGATCGGAGGAGTCGCCCGCGCGGCCAGCGAACTGAGCGAAGGAAGGCTCGACGCCAGGGTGCCGGAACGGGGCCGGGGAGTGATCGTCACCCTCGCCCGCTCCTTCAACCAGATGGCCGCCGCGCTGCAGTACCGCGACCGCAAACTGCTGGAGGCAAACCGCAAACTCGAAGACTCGATCGAGGAAGTGGAGCAGGCCTCCGAGCTGAAATCGGCATTTCTCGCCAACATGAGCCACGAGATCCGCACCCCTCTGAACGGCGTGATGGGTATGAACGCGCTGCTTGAGCGCACCGACCTCGACCCGGAGCAGCGGGAGTACGTCCGCACCGCCCAGGCTTCCGGCGAAGCTCTGATGTCGGTGATAAACGACATCCTCGACTTCTCCAAGATCGAGGCAGGCCAGCTCGACTTCGAGTTCCACAACTTCGACCTGCCCCAGGCCCTCGACACGGCTTGCGACATGATGGCCGAGAACGCGCACCGCAAAGGCCTCCGGCTCCACTCTTTCACCGATCCCTCGGTCCCCCGGGAGGTGAACGGCGACCGCTCCCGTTTCCTGCAGATCCTGATCAACCTGCTCGCCAACGCGATCAAGTTCACCGAAGAAGGCGAAGTGGTGATGTCCGCCACCCTCGGCCCCGAGATCGACCTCGGATACATGGTCCTGATCGAGGTCCGGGACACCGGGATCGGGATCGAGCCGAGTGCCCGCAAGCGCCTTTTCCAGGCCTTCACCCAGGCCGACGCGAGCACGACCCGCCAGTTCGGCGGCACCGGACTCGGCCTCGCGATCAGTGCCCAACTGGCCGAGCTGATGGGTGGGCACATCACGGTCGACTCGATCCCCGGCCAAGGCAGCACCTTCACGGTCTACCTCCCCTTCGGTAAACCACGCAGTGGCCAGGATCACGTTCCCCAGGTCGTCGAACTCCGCGGACTCCGGGTGCTGATCGCCGACGCGGGTCCCCCCCCCCGGGGGGGGCGCGACCCC
>JAEZIQ010000054.1 GCA_023436605.1 Actinomycetes bacterium
GCGTTTAAATTTGCTGTTATATTCCCCGGTTATTTATAACCGCGCGCCCCTTCCCCGCGGTTTCGGCGGCCGCTAGGCCTTGAGGAGGCGGGTGACACTTTCGGCGACGCAGCAGGGCTTCTCGCCCACCGTGCCGTCGGGTCCCTGAACCTCGACGGTGATCCTGGTCACCATCTCGAGCCAGCCGTTGCCGAGATCGTTGGCCTCGGTCATCTCCGCTCTGGCCCGGACCCGGGAGCCGGACGGTACCGGCGAGGGGAAGCGCACCTTGTTCCAGCCGTAGTTCACTCCCATCGTGAATCCGGATCGCACCTCGACCAGATCGAGCCGGAAGCCATCAATCATCGAGAGAGTCAGGTTGCCGTGGGCGATGGTCGTGCCGAAAGGACTCTCGTTCTTCGAACGCTCGACGTCGACGTGAATCCACTGGTGGTCACCTGACAGATCAGCGAAGGTGTCGATCATCTCCTGGGTGACCTCGCGCCACTCGGTCGGGCCGACTTCCCTGCCAACCAGTTCCTTTACCTGCTCGGGGCCTTCAATCGCGAGAGTTTCCATGGCGCAACAGTAGCGGCAATTGTCGCCGCCGCCTCCATTTCTACTTGACCAGGTCGATCGTCATGCCGATCGGGCTGATCGCCCCCATGCCGCCGAGCATGCCGAGGATCTTGGTCACGTAGGCCTGGGTTTCCGGGTAAGGCGGGATGCAGTTGCAGGAGCCGACCGCTCCCGGACCGGCGTTGTAGGCGGCGAGGGCGAGCGCCGGCGAACCGAAGCGTTCGAGCAGGTCGCTCATCAAGTGGGCCTGGGCCATGATCGCGGCTGCCGGATCAAACGGATCCTCTAGCCCGTACTCGGCAGCGGCCGCGGGCGTGAACGCGGCGATCCCGAATGCGATCCCGTTGCCGGCATTCGGGTCAAAGCTCGATTCGGCGAAAAGCTGGGCGGCGAGCAGGGCGGCCGAGACGTTCCACTTCATCGCTGCCCTCAGGACCAGGGGACGGACCCAGTCCGGAGTGAATGACGGCACCGCCTGCGAAAGTGCGGCGGAACGATCTCCCTCCCCGGTCCCGACCTGATTTCCATCCTCCGAGCAGGGCGCCGGTCCAGCGACGAACCCGTAGTGCCAGGCCTCCCACGAGTACCTCTTGGTGAAGCCGAAGCGACCGGCGTTGGCAGCCAGCCAGCCGTAGGCCCCGGACGGCCCAAGGTCGAGTTCGGTCGCGCAACGGTGCAGCGACTGGCCGGGTGGCGCGACCCAGGTCGGATCGGGGTTGGCGGCGAAGAGAGCGGCCTGTTCGGCGTCGGAGCGGAAGGCCGAGTTGATCGTCAGGGTGATCCCGGCCGCAGCCGCGGCTGCCGACATCGCGTCGAAGGCGGCCGCCACGTCGGGCCGCATTCCCCTGCCCTGCCTCTCAGCCAGAGGACCGGAATAGCCGCCCCCGCTGGCAAACGAAGGTACCGCCCCCATCGAGAACGGAACGCTGATCCTGGCTTCGGCCCAGTTCGGCGGGGCCCGGTGACTTCCGCCGCCGGTTCCGGCCCGGACCGAGGTCGCGATCGAGACCCTGGCCCTGACCGGCGCGTAGGAGTACGAGTCGGGAAAGCGGACCGAAACCGCGAGCGGCGAGGCACCGTTGGTCACCGCCGCCTCGACCGCCGCCAGCCGCGCCCGGCTCAGATACACCGGTTTTGGCATGTGAGCAGGATTCGGCAGGCCGTTCGGCAGCCTCGGCGGCGCCAGCAGACGGGGCAGGTCGTCCTTCATCGAACGGACCGCCGACATTGCCGAGAGATCGGCCGTTCGCTGGGCATTGGCCTTGCCGGTGACGGCACCCGAGACAGCCATGATCGCCACCGCCCCCAGGACCAGGGTGAAGACACCGCCCAGCACGAGCGGAGTCGCCTGCCCCCTGGAGGAACGCAGGCGGGACATGAGCTGGCGGCCGCCAGCCGGCTTCTCCACCAGTTCGACCCGGTCGGCAAACTCGTCGGCCTCTTCCAGAATCAGTTCGGTCAGCGGGGAGGGTCCGGACTCGGCCGGCTCCGCCCGATCGTCACCGGCGATGAGCACTTCACCCCAACCGAGTTCGAGCAGCTCCCGGTACCGGCTTTCTGAGGCAATCACGGCAACTGCTCCGTCGCCGGCAGCGTCGCGGATCCGGGTAACCGTCGAGGCGAGTTCATCGGTTTCCTCAACCGAGACGAAGATCAGGTCGCCCCGGGCCCGGGCGACCACCCCCGGAGCGGTCGAGCCCAGGGTCGCCTCGAGGTCCTTTGCCTCTTCCGGGGCGAGCAGGCTGGCCGGCCGAGGCCGTTCCCGACCGATCTCGACCACCACTCCGATTCCGGTCCCAGCGAGCTGGCGAGCCCGTTCGGAAGCCAGCCTTTCGACTCGACGCTGCCGCCCTAGTGCCGCGATCAGGAGGTGGTCGCTCATCCCGGCTTGCCTCCCGCTTCGGCCGAAGTCGCCAGGGCGTCACCCATCGACGGAAAAAGAGAGGGAGGTCGCAGGTGAACCCGGACCCGCGCTCCGACCTGCGAAACCGTGACCCGCTCACGGGCCCAGCCCGGCAAGGCTTCACGAACCGCGGGCTCGACCGGCTCTCCCCGGATCAGGGCCACGGCGCCGGCGGCCGCAGCGCCGTCGGCGATCGTCGATGTGTAACCGGCAGCAAGCAACTGGAAGCACAGCAGCCCGGCCAGCATCAGGGCGGCGATGCCCGCCACGGCCTCGACGGTCGCCTGCCCCGAATCCGCCGGTCGCGTTGGTCGGGGCCGGACGGCCATCAGCCGTCTCCCATCGAGCTCGAACCGTAGACATGGGTTTCCGGGAAACCGGGAATCAGGGCTGGGACCCGGACCCCGACCCTCACCCCGTCATCCTCGGAGACTTTGAGTCCGCTCCGCAGGACACCCGGCAGCGCCCGCTCCGCGGCACCCCGCGGCTCCTTGCCGGTCAGCACGGCTCTGGCTCCCGCCCGGGCCGCCACCCCGGCCGACCAGAGGGCCGCGCCGGCAATCACGATCTGGGCGGCAACGAGGATCGAGAGTAAGACGATCGGCAGCGAGCCGATCAGTTCAAGCGAGACCGAGCCACGCTCTGAAGTCCGCTTCCGGGGATCGATCTCTGTTCGTATCGGGAACATGCCCCGACGGTGAACGAAAAAGGCTCAAATATGGCTCTACAGGTGCAACGATTGCGCACGTCGCACTTCAGACCCCGACCCGCATCATCACCGGGGCGTGGTCGGAGAGGCGGATCATCAGGCCGGTCTCCGGGTCGGGCACGTCGCGCCGGGCAGCCGGCCAGGCTTCGGCCGGGTCCAGCACCTCGAGGTTTCGCGCCAACAGGTGGTCGATCGAGCCCTCCGACGTGACCCCGGACAGACCGAACTCTTCTTCCAGCCGATCGAACACATCGCTCGTCTGCGGACGCAGGTTGAAATCGCCACCGAGGATGAGCGGCCGGTCGCCGGCTTTCCCGGTCGCGAGCCGGGCGGTGCGCATCACGTCACCGGCGGCTCGCTCACCGGTGCTGGCGTGGAAGTTGGCGACACAGAGTCCACAGCCGAGCTCGACCATCGACATCACCCGGCGTTCCGGAAACCAGGTCAATGTCGTCTTACTGAAATCCGTCACTTCAGCTCCGGGCCGATAGCCCTCGAGACCGGGCACGGCGTTCCGAATAAGAGTCAGGTTGCTGCCGCCTTCCCAGCTGCCGGCCAGTTGTGGCCGTAGCCGGGCCACAGGCGACATCACGGGCCTCAGCCAGTTGCGGGAGGTGAGTGCAACCCGTCCCGTCGCCCCGGTCACCTCGGCCAGCCGGTGACTCCAGCGGGGCGGCACCTCCTGCAGCAGGGCGATATCCCATTTGGAGGCGGCGAGAAAGGCTGCAAACTCACGAAACAGGTCCCGATTCTGGCGGACATGCTTCTTGCCGGTTACCGGATGGCCGAGCAGCCGCCAGCCGAGCCCGCCCTCGGCGACTCCAGTCTCCTTGCCCCCGGGAGCCGGGGGAAAGTCCCGTCCGTGGAACAGGTTCCAGCTGAGAACCCTGAAGTTCAGTAGCTGCGAGCCTCCGAAACGACCAGCCAGATTCCAACCAGGGCCGATCCCAGGAGGAGCAGCCAGGCCATGGTCCCGAGGCCCGTGTCGAACATCTTCGAAGCGCCGGCGATCAGCAGAACGATCACCCCGAAGCAGGAGTAGAGAATGATCCGGCGCGAGTCGGCCATCGCGAGCAGACCGGTCCTGAACTCATAGGTCAGGCGGTACACGGTCCAGGCGATCCCGGCCAGAAAAGCCATCGAGATAGCGGTCAGGGCGGCCTCCGCGAAATTGCCTCCGTTGGGAAGAAAGGCGATCCCGGCGGCAAGCACCGCGATGATCAGGATGTTCCGGGCCAGAACCACGAGAAAAGCCTACTCGCCCGACGGTCGCGACGAGAAGTCTCCGGCGGACTAGCCGGCGACCATCAAAGCGATGCCGAGCACGATGATCGCCAAAGTCGCCAGTAGCCCGAGGATGCCGACTCCGAGAGCCAGGACAGCCGCGGCACCACGCCCCTCCTGGTGATAGTCGACGTACTTTGCTCCACCCCAGATCGCCAGCGAAGAAACCAGGGCGACGCCCAGTCCGGCGACAAATGAAGCCACGACGGTCTTCAGCAGGTCACCGGAATCGACCAGTACAGCGAAGGCGGTCATCGATCAGGCGCCTTCCGCCTGGACGTCGACAACCTCGGTCCGGCGGGATCGCTTGACGAAGGCAAACACGATCAGGGCCAGGGCGACCGCGCTGATCACGATCGGTCCGATCGTGCCCCCGCCGAGCAGCTCGGTCACCCCATAGGTCAGGGCTCCGATCAGGGCGGCCGCCGGCAGGGTGAGGACCCAGGCGGTGACGATGTTGCCGGCCACGCCCCAGCGAACGGCGGAAATCCGCTTGGCGACGCCCGACCCCATCACGCCGCCGTTGATCACGTGGGTGGTCGAGAGGGGGAACCCGAAATGCGATGAAGCCATGATCACCGCCGCGCCCGCACCCTGAGCCGAAAAGCCCTGGGCGGGATCCATCTTGATGATCCTCATGCCGGTCGTCTTGATGATCCGCCAGCCGCCGCTGTAGGTGCCGAGCGCGATCGCGGTAGCGGCAGAGAGAATCACCCAGAAGGGCGGATCGGACCCGGCCGGAATCACGCCGTCGGCGATCAGCGCGAGGGTGATCACGCCCATCGTCTTCTGCGCGTCGTTGGTGCCATGAGCCAGGGCGAGCAGCCCTCCGGACGCGATCTGACCGACCCGGTATCCGCGGCCGACCGGGCCGGGCCTCAGGTTGCGCACGATCCGGTAGGAGAGGCCGATCGCCAGCGCCGCGACGATGAAAGCGAGAATCGGGGCGACCACAGCCGGGATCAGCACCTTGCCGACCAGCCCGGCGGTTTCGATCGAGCCGGTGCCGGCGGCAACCAGAGCGGAGCCGACAATGCCACCGATCAGGGCGTGGGAGCTGGACGAGGGCAGGCCGAAGTACCAGGTGACGAGGTTCCAGGCGATCGCCCCGACCAGACCGGCGAACACGATGTTGAGCGCACCCGGACCGGAAATGGCGCCCTGGTCGACCACATCGGAAGCGATCGTCGCCGCGACCTCGATCGAGATGAAGGCACCGACGAAGTTGAGGATGGCAGCGAAGGCGATCGCTGCTTTCGGCGAGGCGGCCCCGGTGGAAATTGAGGTAGCCACGACATTGGCGGTGTCGTGGAAGCCGTTTGTGTAGTCGAAGGCCAGGGCCGAGACCACCACGATTACGAGGATCAGGTGGAAGTCCACGGCGTCAGGAGTTCTTGATCACGATGCCTTCGAGAATGTGCGCCGCGTTCTCAGTCGCGTCGATCGCCTTCTCGAGGACCCCAAAGATGTCCTTCCAGCGAATCACGAACATCGGATCGATTCCATTCGAAAAAAGTGAGGCGACCGCGTCGCGGTAAAGCCGATCGCCGTCATTCTCCAACCGGTGGATCTCGATCCAGTACTGGTCAAGATCGCGGAAGGACGGCAGATTCTCGAGGCCCAGTGACAGCTGTTCGCAGCACTTGACCAGGATCTCGGCCATGGCCGAGGCCTGTTCCATCGGAGCTTCGATCTTGTAGAGAGCCAGGAAGTCGGAGGTTTCCTCGATGTAGTCGACTACGTCATCGAGCTTGGTCGCGAGCCCGTAGATGTCCTCGCGGTCGATCGGTGTGACGAAAGTCGAGTTGAGCCGGTTGATGATGTCGTGGGTGATCCGGTCGCCTTCCTGCTCGATGATCAGGATTTCGCGGCCGAGGCCGTTGTCGTCGGGCCAGCTCGACATCATCTCGTCCAGCATCCCCGCCGCGCGCAGCGTGTTCTGTCCGGCCTCGTTGAAGAGGTCGAAGAAGGTGCGATCGCGTGGCAGGAGCGAGAAGCGCATCAGGGCGGTGCCAACCTAGCAGAGCATCGCTCAGGCAGAGCTCTGGGGCAGCGCTGTCGCGGCCAGGGCCTGATGACGTTCCATCAATTCTTCCTGGGCGTTGCGACGCTCGCCCCCTTCCGGACTGAGCCTCGACCAGTTGCCGGAACTGTCGAGCACCCAGGAGTTCGTGTTGTCGGCCAGGCAGCGTTCCATCACGTCGAGGATCTGATCCCGTGCGATCTCGTCATCGACCGGGGTGACCAGTTCGACCCGGCTGTCGAGGTTGCGTGGCATCAGATCGGCCGAGCCGATGAAGACCTTCCATTCGGCGCCCCGCTGGAAGGCATAGACCCGCGAGTGTTCGAGGAACCGGCCGACAACGGAAACCACGCGGATGTTCTCCGAGAGTCCCGGCACTCCCGGTCTCAGACAGCAGATTCCGCGCACATTGATCTCTACCTCGACCCCGGCAGCCGATGCTTCGTAGAGGGCTTCGATGCAGGCCCGGTCGACCAGCGAATTCATCTTCATCAGGATGCGGGCTTCCCGTCCGGCCTTGTGGGCAGCGATCGTCATGTTGATCTCATCGAGGATCGAGGAGCGCATCGAGTGCGGCGAAACCAGGACCCGCCGGTAGTCGGCCGGGCGCGAGTATCCCGTGAGCAAGTTGAACATCTCCGCCACGTCGGCTCCGATCGCCGGGTCAGCGGTGAACAGGCCGAGATCGGTGTAGAGACGGGCCGTGTTCGAGTGGTAGTTGCCGGTTCCGATGTGGACGTAGTTTCGGACCTGGTCGCCCTCGCGACGAACCACCAGCAGAGCCTTGATGTGAGTCTTGAGCCCGGGGATTCCGTAGACCACGTGAACCCCCACTTCTTCAAGGCGCTTGGCCCACTCGATGTTCGCTTCCTCATCGAATCGCGCTTTCAACTCGAGCATGCAGACGACCTGCTTGCCCCGCTCGGACGCCTTGATCAGGGCAGCGACGAGCGGCGAGTCGTCGCTGGTCCGGTAGACCGTCTGTTTTATCGCCAGCACTTCGGGATCGTTGACCGCCTGGGTGATGAACCGCTCGACCGAAGTAGAGAACGAGTCGTAGGGATGATGGACGAGCACGTCGCGCTGCCGGATCGCGGCGAAAATGTCGGGCGGGTCGCCGTCCTCACCCTGAAGCCGCGGCTGGGTGACCGGCAACCAGGGCTTGTCCCGCAGTTCGGCGTAACCGGGGAGCTTGACGATGTCCCAGAGGTCGGTCAGGTCGAGCAGCCCTCCCGCTTCGAAGACTTCGTTCTGCTGGAGCCTCAGCAGCTCGACCAGCAGTTCCTTGAGCTCGGGGTTCATGCTCTCGGCCACTTCGAGCCGCACCACTTCCCCGAAACGGCGGCGGCGAACCTCTTCCTGAACTGCCTCGAGCAGGTCGTCGGCCTCGTCGCTCACGGTGAAGTCGGCGTCGCGGGTGACCCGGAAGTAGCTGTGGTCGAGCACCTCCACACCCGGGAAGAGCTGGTCGAGATTGGCCGCGATCACTTCCTCGAGCGGAACCAGCAGCTTCTCCTTCTCTCCGCCGAGTTCGATGAACCGGCCCAGCAGCTCTTCCGGAACCTTGATCCGGGCCAGGACCCTGGTCGCCGTTTCGTTGTCTCTGAGCAGGACGGCGATCGAGAGTGAGAGGTTCGAGATGTAGGGAAACGGCCGACCGAGGCCGATCACCAGCGGCGTCAGCACCGGGAAGACCTGTCGGTCGAAGATCCGGTCGAGTTCAGCACGTTCGGTGCCGTTCAGGTCGTCGAGGCTGGCGATCTTGATTCCCGCATCGGCCAGAGCGGGCCTGAGTTCCCCTTCGAATACACGTGTCAACCTGCGGTCGAGTTCAAGCGAGCGGCTTCGAATCGCCTGGATCTGCTCGCGGGGCGAGAGACCGTCAGGACCGCGGGCGTCGATGCCGGCGTCAACCTGGTCCCAGAGTCCGGCCACCCGGACCATGAAGAACTCGTCGAGATTCGAGGCGAAGATGGCGCAGAACTTGACCCGCTCGAGCAGCGGCTCCGAATCGTCCTCGGCCAGTTCGAGCACTCGCTGGTTGAAGTCGAGCCAGGAAAGCTCACGGTTGAAGAAATGTGATGGATCAGCGCTTTCCAAGGTCAGGATTCTACTTTCAGGGAGGTCTCGAGGGCAACCCAGACGCCCTGTCTGGACTGCTCCAGCCAGAGGCGCTTGAAACGCTCGAACAGCATCTGCCGGCGGGCCAGGAGATGGACAACCGCCAGTTCGATGCCACGATACGCAGCCCGGTTGGGGGCGGCCTGGACGAGAATCGGATCGAGGTCGCGACTGCCGCGGCCCCGCTCGATGATCGTCGCAACATCCTCGGCTTCGAGTTCCCGGGTTGCCTGTCGGGCCGGCGGTACCGCGAGGTCGCAGTCCCTGATCTCCCCCAGCACTTCCTGCAGGCCACGGGCCGCACGCCGGGCGGTATGGGCCTGGGAGCCAAGCGCATCGCCGGTCAGCTCAAGGGCGTACCGCAGACGTTCCGCCGCGACCCGCATCCGGTGCTGCGCCTCCATCCCGTCCGGTTCCAGACTGGCTGCGGCTTCCCGTCGCAACCGGGCGAGACGCTTGCCGACCAGGGCGAGGACTTCCGGCGGCATCACTTCGACCGTGCGGTACTCCTCGACCCTGTCGCCGGGATCGGACTCGACAGTCGAGTCGGCGATCTCCTCCATCCGCACCCGGAAGGCCTGCATGCGCCGCCCATGGACGACCTGAGCGAGCGCCCGGTTTGCTCTTGCCTGGTCACGACGCAGGTTTCCGATCACCCGGTCCAGACCGGCGGCGTCGGCAGGATCCGTTTCTTCCATCACCGCCTCGTAGGCCGCGATCACCACATCGATGTCCCGCCGTTCGCCGACCGCGCGCGAGATCCGACGTGCCTCGGCCCGACCTTCCCGGTACTCGGCCCGACCCAGGCAGGGGCGGAATATCTCGAGTGCGGCGCGCAGCCTTCTCGATGCGAGCCAGAGGTCGTTGGCGGCCGCTGGCTCGACCACGTCGAGCACGCCCTTCGAGAGCGCGGTGATCTGTGCGGCCCGCTCCTCGAGCACCTGCGAGGCGACTTGGTGGAACCGGGGATCAGCTTCGGTGCTCATCGAATCTGCACCCTACTGCCGGTTGGGCGCTCAACCCGGGGTCAAAGCCGGTACTGAAACGTCGATTCCGCCGTTCAGCATGTCGAGGACGATCCCCTCGCGGATCCCACCCTTGCCGATCTGAAGTTCCTGGCCAAGCAATTCCGAGACCTTCTCGAGGATCAGCACGCCGCTCGGCAGGATCCGTACCCGGACCGGATCGAGCTCGAACTGGCGACCGACCTCGACCGCATCATCGCCGGAGAGAACCCGGATGCTCCGCTCCAGGGTCTCGTACTCGAGCCGGGCTCCGACGATCTTGCGGAGGGAAGTGGCGGAACCGCCGACCGCAACCGCCTGTTCCGGGCGGGTGATCTGTACCTCCTCGAAGATCTCGTCGACCCGATCGCGCACCCGCCGGATCTCGGCCGCGGAAGGCGGATCGGATGAGATCAGCTCTTCGGCCAGCTGGCCGGAACCGATCGGCCAGGAGCGGACCTGTTCGACCCCGCCTTCGACCGTGCCGATAGTGATCTCGGTCGAACCGCCACCGACGTCGACGACGGCCACCCGGCCTTCAACCCTGTAGCCGAGTGCCTTTGTCGCCCCGAGAAAAGCGAGCCTGCCCTCCTCGTTTTCGCTGACCACGCTGACCTGGATTCCTGCCACCCGTTCGATCTCCGCTGCGGCCTCGGCCCCGTTCGGCGCCTCTCGCAGAGCCGCGGTCGCGACCGCGCGGAATGCCTCCGCACCCAACTCGCGGGCCAGCCGGACCTGGGTCTCCACCACTTCGGCGACCTCGCTGATTTTCTCGGCCGGGATCGACCCGTCATCTTGGCGGGCCTGCCCGATCCGGGTGTAGGCGCGCTGCTCCATCACCTTCTTCAGCTTGCCCTCATCGGGCTCGGCGACGAGGATCCGGGTGGTGTTCGAACCTATGTCAATGGCGGCGCAAAGCATGGGGTTCCGCACCCCATTCTGCCGGTTTGACCGGACCGACCCGCTCAGCCAACCTTCCCGGTCACGTAGTCCTCGGTGCGGCTGTCCCGGGGATTGGTGAAGATCCGGTCGGTCTCGTCGTACTCCACCAGCTGACCCCAGCGGTTGCCTTCCGCGGCGTCCATCTCGACGATCAGGAACGCGGTCTTGTCGGAGACCCGGGCGGCCTGCTGCATGTTGTGGGTGACGATCACGATCGAGAACTGCTCCTTCAGCTCGTTCATCAGGTCTTCGATCTTCGCGGTCGAGATCGGGTCAAGGGCCGAGCAGGGCTCGTCCATCAGGATCACCTCGGGGTCGACCGCCATCGTGCGGGCGATGCAGAGCCGCTGCTGCTGGCCGCCCGACATTCCGTACGCGTTGTCACCGAGACGATCCTTCACCTCATCCCAGAGAGCCGCTCCTCGAAGTGCTTTCTCGACCCTTTCCTCGATCTCGCCCAGGC
>JAEZIQ010000060.1 GCA_023436605.1 Actinomycetes bacterium
CTCGGGTGACCTGATCGCGATCGTGGCCGGACTTTCCGACATGAAGCTGGGCACCAACCTGTTCGAAGTTCACCGCGTCCCCTGAACCTCGAACCCGTGTGGGGGCGATCGTCCCGCATACGGCGGGAGGATCGCCCCACCCCTGGTTGGGAATTTCATGTCTTGGGGCCGGATTCGGTGCTTTTCGAGCGCTTGAACCCGGTTCGGTAAGCTGAACTCGATGAGTATGTTGGAGATCAGAAACCCCGAAGGGACCGAGCTGCTTGGCGAGGTCGAACTGACCGACCCGGGTGATGTCGCCGGGATCGTCGAGCGGGCCGTCCGGGCCCGACGCGCCTGGACCGAGCTCCCGATCGGCCGGCGGGCCGATCTGCTCGACGCGGCGGCAAACCTCCTTGAACCGGAGGTCGAAACACTCGGACGCCTCCTGTCGTCGGAGTCGGGAAAGCCGATCGGTCAAGCCACCAACGAAGTTCGGGGCGGACTCCACTTCCTGCGCGGGAACGCCGCCGAGGGTCGCCGCCTGGTCGGGAAGATGCTGCCCTCCGAGTCCAACGCCAGGTCCGAGTGGGATCTTGCCTTCACTCGACGCGAGCCGCTCGGGGTGGTCGCCGCCATCCTGCCCTTCAACTTCCCGGTCGAGCTGTTCATCGAGAAGTGCGGGGCGGCACTGGTCGGCGGCAACGCGGTCGTGGTCAAGCCTCCGATGGAGGATCCGCTGGTCGTCGAGCGCTTCCGCCAGGCGCTGATCGAGGTCGGAGTTCCCGCCGACGTGATTGCCGCCGTTCACGGTGACGCCGCGGTCGGTGCCGCGCTGGCCGAAGCCGAAGGAATCGACGCGATCTCGCTGACCGGCTCGACCGCGGCCGGCATCGCCGTCGCCCGCGCAACCGTCCACAGACTTCCCTTCCTACACCTCGAGCTCGGCGGCAACAACGCCTGCCTGGTCCTCGAAGATGCCGACATCGACCTGGTCGCGAGCGAGATCCTGCGTGGCCGCGTGCTGATGAACGGGCAGGCCTGCTCGGCCAGCAAACGGGTGATCGTCCACCGCTCGCTCCACGACGAACTGGCCCAGCGGATGGTCTCCGCGGTCGAGGCCCAGAAAGTCGGGGCCGCGGTTGATGCCGAGACCACGATCGGGCCGCTGATCCACGAGGGAGCGGCGACCAGGGTTGCCTCCCAGGTGGCGAACGCCAGGGCCCAGGGTGCCGAGATCGCGGCTGGTACCGGGCAGTCCGACGGGGCCTATTTCGCGCCGACCCTGCTGGCCGGTGTTCCCTACACGGCCGACATCGCGATCGACGACGAGATCTTCGGTCCGGTCTTCAACCTGATCCCCGTCGACTCCGAGGAACAGGCAATCGAAGTGGCGAACTCATCCTCCTTCGGGCTCATGTCGTCGGTCTTCACGGCCGACTACCGCCGGGCCCTGATCGTCGCCGAGCGGCTCGAGTCCGGCGGGGTCGTGATCAACGGCACCGACAACTACCGGCCTCCGGAGTTCCCGTTCGGGGGAGTGAAGCTCTCCGGTCGGGGCCGGGAGGGGATCGGCTACACGCTTGAGGAACTGACCCGGGAGAAACCGATCGTCTTCCGCGGATTCCGGGAAAGGAGCTAGGCATCGTGAGCAAGGAGGCGAACGGCAAGTACCAGGTGCCCGCGGTGGTCGGGGCGATCAGCGTGCTGAACGAGCTCTCGCGGACCGGTGAGGCAGGGGCAACCCAGACCGAGCTTGCCCAGGCGACCGGGCTGTCCAAGAGCACGATGCACAACCTGCTCTCGACCCTTGAGAGCCACGGTTTCGTACGGCGCGACGCCAACAGCCGGCACTACCGGCTCGGGCCCGCGCTGATTCCGCTCGGCAACGAGGCGACCCGGCAGGTCAAGCTGGTTCGAAGCACGCTCGATCGGGTGGCCCCGCTGGCTGCGGAGCATGGTCTTTCCTTCGCGGTCGCCCAGCCGATCGATGGCGATCAACTGCGAATCATCAGCCGCTACTACCCGCCCGGTGACGTTCACGTCGGGATCACGGTCGGCAGTTCGTATGGGCCGATGGACGGGGCGCTCGGCAAGGTCCTGCTCGCCTCCAAGGACGAGGCCGAGGCCCGGAAGCTGATCAAGGGCCGCAAGCTGCCCGCCCACACCCGCGCCACGATCACCAGCCCCGAGTCACTGATCGATGAGATCGAAGAGGTGCGGGCGCAGGGCTGGTCGAAGTCACACGGGGAGCTGAACGAGAACAACGCGGTCGCCGCCGGGATCTGGGGGACCGATGGCCAGCTGGAGCTGGTGCTCCTGGCACTCGGTTTCCCCGGCCAGCTGGACGGCGACCGGCTCGGCGAGGTTGGAGCGCTGCTGCGAAATACGGCCGATGCGGTCATGGCCGACGCCGGTGCGATCGCGCCGGGACGCTAAATGTCCGGCCGCGATTTGCTCCCGCGGTACAGGAAAACCGGTTGCCGACCGTCTCCCGGTTGTGTTAGGTTTCCGTCCACGATATAGAACTTGGTTCAGCATACTGAACTTAGGGTCGATGAGTAAGCGACCGAAGCGAAGCTGCTGATCAGTCTCCCGGCCAGTGTCGGGAGCTCAAACAGGAGATCGAAGTGAGCCAACCTAGGGAAGTAGATCTGGTCATCAAGGGCGGCACCGTGGTCAGCCCCAGCGGCACCCGGAAGGTGGGCATCGCCGTTGACGACGGCAAGATCGTCGCCGTCACCGCCGACGAATTCCTGCCGCCCGCGAAGAAGACCGTCGACGCATCCGGTCTTCACGTGATTCCGGGCCTGGTCGACACCGAAGCCCACCCCGGCTGCTACTCGCCGCTCAAGGATGACCTCGGTTCCGAGTCCCGGGCCGCCGTCACCGCCGGCGTAACCACCTGGGGTGTTCACGCGCCTTCCACCCGGATGGGCCACCCCGAGTTCGCCGAGTTCGTCCAGAAGGAAGACGTCATCTCCTTCCACGATTCGTTCCCCTACTTCGAGGACGCGGTCAAGACCGACAGTGCGGTCGACGTCTTCCTCACCTACATGCTGGAAACCGACCAGCAGGCCGAAGAGATCCCCGAGTACGCCAAGGATCACGGCGTCACCTCCTACAAGCTCTACCTTCAGGCGATGAGCCCCGAGTCCGAGCCGAACTGGCCGGGTCGCCGGGCCGGCCTCGGTGCCGGTTTCGATGACGGCGTGATCTGGGTCACCATGGAGAACGTCGCCGCGATGGGCCGCCCGGGTGTCGTCTGCATGCACTGCGAGAACTGGGAAGTCGCCCGCATTTACGACAAGCGGCTCAAGGCCGAAGGCCGCACCGACTGGGCCACCTGGTCGGATCGTTCGCCCCACTACCTCGAGGCTTCCCACATCCGCTGGTACGGCGACATGGCCGCCCACCTCGGTTGCCCGATCTACATCCAGCACTCCACCACCCCCGAGAGCTACAAGGAGATCCTCGAGCTGCGCGGCCGTGGTGTCGAGTGTCACGCCCAGACCGGCCCGCACTGGCTGCACTTCGGCAAGGAAGAGCACAACGCCTGGCGGATCAACGTGCCGCTCCGCTCGCGTCACAACAACCCCAATATCTGGTCGGCGATCCAGGCCGGAATCATCAACTCGGTTGGTTCCGACCACGTCGTCGCCTGGGGTGATGCCAGCTACGAAGCTTCCTACAACGAGAACATCTGGGAGCTCAAGACCGGCTTCACCTCGCGCGTCGAGATGCTGCTTCCGGTACTCCTGAACGGAGTCAACGAGGGCAAGATCAGCCTCGAGCGGATGGTTGAAGTCGCCTGCTCCGAGCCGGCCAAGATCTTCGGCGTCTACCCGCAGAAGGGCCTGATCGAGGTTGGCGCCGACGCTGACATCGTCCTGGTCGACCTCGACAAGGAAGTCACGGTCAAGAACGAGAACGTCCTCAGTCGCTCCGGCTGGACCTGCATCATGGACCACACCCTGAAGGGCTGGGGTGTTGCCACGTTCCTGCGCGGCAAGCAGATGTCGAAGTGGGATGACGGTGCTCCCGGACCCGAGTTCATCGGTGACGCGGACGGTCAGTACCTGCGCCGGACCCCGGGCCAGGACCTGCTCCCGGTCGCCGGCGGCGAAGGCGCCACCGCGCCGGTTCGTCCCCAGGTCAAGATCGGTCAGAACGACGAGGGGGCCTGAGATGGCGAACGTATGGATGACGTCCTGCCGGAAGAAGACCGTCAGGTCTTCGAAGCGGCAGGCTGGGGCAAGGATGTCGGTTTCGGCGAGAAGCCGGTCCTGCTCGTAGTCGACGTGATCTACAACTTCGTCGGCGACGTGCCGGAGCCGATCCTCGAATCGATCAAGAAGTGGCGCTACTCCTGCGGCGAGCGCGGCTGGGAGGGCGTCAAGCATCTCGAGCGTCTGATCGCAGCCGCCCGTGAGAAGCAGATTCCGATCGTCTACACCGGTATGGACCGTCGGCCTGACGGCTTTGACCAGGGGGCCTGGAACTGGAAGAGCTACCGCTCCGGTGAGGCCTCGGACATCAAGGGATCGCTCGGCAACGAGATCGTCAAGGAGATCGCGCCCGAGCCCCAGGACATCTACTTCGTCAAGGACAAGCCGAGCGCCTTCCACGGCACCCACCTGCTCGACTATCTGATCTACCTCGGGGCGGATACGGTGATCACAACGGGTACCACCACCAGTGGCTGCGTCCGGGCGAGTGCGGTGGACGCGACCCAGTACAACTACCGCTCGATCGTCCCCGAGGAATGCGTCTGGGACCGCTCGATGATCTCCCACAAGGTCAACCTTCTCGATATCCAGATGAAATACGGGGACGTGAAGAAGACCGACGCCGTCATCGAGTACTTCCGGTCGCTGCCGGATCGTCCCTGCGGGCCGAACACTCCGACCGGGGTCGCCAACACCGACCAGGAGGTACCGAAGTGAGCGATGAGCTGAACCTGGATGTCGACGTCCGCAAGATCGTCACGGTGATCGAAGAAGTTCACACCGAGGGCGGCAAGGGCGATGACGGTGGCCCACTGACCAAGGTCGCGGTCGCGGTCGTGTTCAAGAATCCGTACGCAGGCAAGCCCTTCACCGAGGATCTATCCGAGCTGGTCGAGGCCTCCGCCGGCCTCGGCAAACTGATCGGCGAACGGGCCAACGAGGCGATCGGCGGTGAAGTCGAAAGCCACGGCAAGGCGGTCGTCGTCGGCACCGCCGGAGAGCAGGAACACGGCAACGCCGCCAAGACCACCGAGTTCGGCAACCCCTTCCGCGAAGGCTTCGGCGGCGGCAAGGCCTGGCTGCCCTCGACCACCAAGCGGAGCGCCCCGGGCGCCACGGTGGACGTGCCCCTCTGTTACAAGGACGAGATCTGGGTCCGGTCGCACTACGACACGATCACGGTCCAGATCGAGGACGCACCGGCCCCGGACGAGATCGTCCTGATCGGGGCGGTGGCCTCGCGTGGACGTCTCAACGCCCGCGTCGGCGGCAAGACCAAGGAAGAGGTCGAGTAGAGATCATGGCCCGGGCCGGCACGACAGTTGCGGCGCGGGCCGCGGCGAAGCGAGGGAGACGGTGAGCCGGACTCTCGAAATCCGGGGTCTGGCCGGAATGGTTACGGGCCGCCTCGAGGACGGCTTGCTCGAACCGGAAGTGATCCGGGTCGAGGACGGCCTGATCGCCGGCTTCGAGCCGGGTCCCGACCCCGACGTCGTGCTCGACGCGGCGGGTGCGGTGGTGATGCCCGGTCTGATCGACACTCACGCACATGTGGTGTTCGGCGATTGGACCCCGCGCCAGGGCACCCTGGGCTGGATCGAGTCCTCGATGCACGGCGGCGTCACTTCGATGATGTCTGCCTCCGAAGTCCACCTGCCCGGCCGGCCCAAGGACCGCGAAGGGGTGAAGTCTCTCGCCGTTGCCGCCCAGCGGGCCTTCGAGAACTTCCGGCCCGGCGGGGTCAAGGTGATGGCGGGCTCGGTGATCATCGAACCGACCCTCGAGCCGGCAGACTTCACCGAACTCAAGGAAAACGGCGTCTGGCTGGCCAAGGTCGGGTTCGGCGACTTCAGCCCCCAGGCCGACGCGGCGCCCCTGGTCCGGGCAGCCCAGGAAAACGGGTTCGTCGTGATGAACCACACCGGTGGCGCCTCGATCCCTGACTCCTCCCCGGTCACGATCGAGGATGTCCTCGCACTCGGCTGCGACATCATCGGTCACGCCAACGGCGGCACGACGGCGCTGCCGGAAGCCGATCTGCCCCTGCTGTTCGACGCCCCGGGAGCGATCCAGCTGGTCCAGGCCGGCAACCTGCGCTCTTCGATGAACATCGTCGAGATCGGCTGGGAAAACGAGCGACTCGACAAGATCGTGCTGGCCACCGACACACCGACCGGAACCGGCGTGATGCCGCTCGGGATGATCAAGACCGTCTGTGAGATCTCTTCGCTTTGCGGCATGGAGGCGACCAAGGCGATCGCCCTCGCCACCGGAAACAACGGCGCGGCCCTCGGTGTCGAGCAGGGCATCCTCGAGGCTGGTCGCCCCGCTGATCTTTTCTGCTGCTTCCGCCCCCTGGGTTCTTCCCAGAAGGGTCCGCTCGAATCGATCGAGTACGGCGACATCCCCGGCATCGCGGCCGTTGTGATCGACGGCGAGGTCCGGGCGCTCAGGTCGAGAAATACCCCGGCGCCCGACGGCGCCTGCGAAATCAAGGAGAAGCATGGCTGAAGTGATCGTTCCCGCCCGTGAGGCGCGGACCATGGAAGTGAAGAAGGGCCAGACCCTCGAGATCGTCGATCTCGAAGGCCAGCAGGTTGGAGATTTCACCGCCTGGCTCGCCTCCGACCCGAACGAGTACCTCTCGCCCAGTCACACGGTCTCGTCAAACGGCAAGCTGGTGCCGGAGGTGGGCGATTCGATCCTCTCGAATCACCGGACCCCGCTGCTGAAGATCGTTCGCGACGACGTCGGCCGCCACGACCTGGTCGTGCCCTGTTGCGATCCGGAGCGCTACTCGATCGACTACGACGCGCCCGACCACGGCTCCTGCCTGCTTTCCCTGGAGACCGCGATCGAAGGGCTCGGGCTGCCGCTCCGGGGCGAGATGTGCTGGAACGTCTTCATGAACAACCAGATCGAGGACGGCAAGATCGTCACCTACGAGCCGCCCCATCCCGCCGGTTCGACGATCGCGATGGAAGTTCTCGAGGACATGACGGTCGCGCTGTCGGCCTGCCCGCAGGACATCTCCGCGGTCAATGCCTACAACCCGACCCCGATGGCGCTGAGGACGACGGACTGAGTGTCCGCTTCGCCCCGGACAACCGCCGCCGAAGTCGCCGAGGCCGCCCGGATCATTTCCGGGGCGGGTCTCGTCGAGGGCTTCGGTCATGTTTCCGCCCGGGACGGTGACGGCTTCCTGATCACCGCGACCCTGCCCCTCGGCGCGGCGACTGCCGACCAGGTTCACCGGGTCGACGCGGCCGGGAAGGCCACCGAAGGCGCAGAAAACGTGCCGCTGGAAGCCCCGATGCACGCGGCGATATACGCGGCACGCAGCGATGTGAACGCGATCTGCCGTACCCACTCACCGGCCGCCGTGCGGGCCGGAGTGCTGGGTGAAGTTCCGCCGCTCACCCATGGGCTTGGGGGACTTGCCGGTGATGTGAAGCTCTCCGGGAGGACCGACCTGGTCACCGACCAGGCGGCCGGAGAAGAGATAGCAGAAGACCTGGGCAATGCGAATTGCCTGCTGATCCGCGGGAACGGATCGATCGCGACCGGGCAGAGCCTGGCCGAAGCGGTCGTGCGGGCCCGCTACCTGGAGGAGAGGTGCCTGGTCAGTGAGGGGATTGATCCCGCAGACGGCTGGAGGGCCGAGCTGCTGGAACCCCGATCCAGGTGGTTCGAAAAGGAAACGACCCGGGCCTGGGCCTGGTTGAGATGGAGGTATCGAGGAGAAAGCTAGGCCACCGTGGTGAGCCCTGCCGGCAACGGACTCCGGAAGGGTGTTTTCAAACTGACTAACAAGAGAGAGGGTTAATGAGTCTCACAAGCAGTTGGAAAAAGTTCATGTTGCTACTCGCCGCAACGATGGCGCTCGCCGTCGGCGTGGCGGCCTGCGGTTCCAGTGACGACGACAGCAGTGATTCGGGTGATTCGGGAGACACCGCTGCCAAGGTCCAGGATGCAACTCTGGTCCTCGACTTCGTTCCGGGCGCGGTCCACGCCGGCATCTACGAAGCTGTCGAAAAGGGCTACTACGAGGACAACGGGATCAACCTCGAAATCATCGAGCCGACCTCGACCGCCGACACGCTGAAGTTGATCGACGCCGGCAAGGCCGAGTTCGGAATCGCTGACGGCATCGACCTCGCGACCCAGATCGCCGACGGGCGTGCCGCCCAGGGCATCATGGCGATCGCCCAGCGCCCCCCGGGTGGTCTGATCACCCTCGAGGAAGAAGGCATCACCGATCCCAAGCAGCTCGAAGGTGAGACTGTCGGTGTGACCGGTGTCCCGTCCGATACCGCGATCCTCAACACCGTGATGAACGATGCCGGCGGCAGCGCCGACAACGTCAACGTGGTCACGATCGGATTCAACGGCGTCCAGTCGCTGGAGTCCGGCAAGGTCAAGGCGTTCACCGGGTTCATCCCCGCGGACGGCGTCCAGATCGAGGCCGACGGCTACAAGACGAAGAATTTCCCGCTCGATGAGAACGGTGGACCTTCGTACCCGGGCCTGGTCGTCTTCTCGACCGAGTCCAAGATCGGTGAGGACCCCGACCTAATGCAGGGCTTCGTCAGCGCCACGGTCAAGGGTTACCAGGACGCGCTGAACGATCCGGCGGCCGCGATCGACTCCCTGATCTCCCAGACCCAGGGCATCGACAAGCAGCTGGCGACCGACTCGTTTGACGCCTGGATCCCGCTGTTCGGACCGGCCGACACTTTCGGTCAGTTCAACGAGGGTGATCTGGAGTCGCTGTCCACCTTCATGGTTGACAACGAGCTGGCCAGTGAGCCGATTTCACCGGACCGGTACGCGACTACCGAGTTCACCCAGCCCAACGAGTAACCCGCAGTACCGAAGCAAGGAGGAGTGAGAGTTGCCAGCTAGTTCGAAACTCAGGATCGAAGGTCTTTCGAAGACCTATAGAGGCGCCGGTGGAGGCGAAAATGTCACTGCCCTCAGGGATGTCGGCATCGAAATAGGTGCCGGCGAGTTCGTCTCGATCGTGGGTCCCTCGGGCTGTGGCAAGTCGACCCTCTTCAACATCATCGCCGGGCTGATCCGGCCGTCGAGCGGCAAAGTGCTGCTCGACGGCCAGCAGCCCGACGAGTTGCTCGGCTCGGTCGGATACATGCCCCAGCGTGACTGCCTGATGCCCTGGCGGACCGTACTCGACAACACCACGCTCGGCCTCGAGCTGAACGGCGTCCGCAAGAAGGAAGCCCACAAGAAGGCTCTGGCCGAGTTCGAGCGGTTCGGCCTGGCCGGCTTCGAGAAGCATTGGCCGGCCAAGCTCTCCGGTGGCATGAAGCAGAGGGCGGCGCTGCTCAGGACTTTCCTGGCCGGTCGCGACGTGATGCTGCTCGACGAGCCCTTCGGAGCGCTCGACGCCCTGACCCGCGCCAACATGCAGGAGTGGCTGCTGGACGTCTGGCAGGAAGACCGCAAGACCATTCTTTTCGTGACCCATGACGTCGAGGAGGCGATCTACCTCTCGGACCGGGTCTATGTGATGTCTGGCCGGCCCGGACGCGTCTCCCTTTGCGTGGAGGTCGAACTCGACCGTCCCCGCAAGGCCGAGATCACCATGTCACCGGAGTTCCTTCTGCTCAAGCAGAAGCTCCTCCGTCCGCTCGAGGAAGCGGCAGCAGGCGGTGGCGTCTTCATCGATGACCGGCCGACCCTGGAGGAACAGATCTGATGTTCGCAAGAGGAACCAAAGCCCGCCGCGTCGCTGCGGCGGTGCTGCCCCCACTGCTTTTCGCCATCGTCGTGCTCGGCGCGTGGCAGCTCTACACGGTCATCGGGGATATCAAGGAGTCAACCCTGCCGCCGCCCTCGGCGATCGCCGAGGCGCTCTGGAACGAGCGCTCGATGCTGCTCGAGAACGCCTGGGTCACGATCAAGGAGATCCTGCTCGGCTTCGTGGCGGCGATCCTGCTCGGGGTCGGGCTGGCGGTGCTGATCCGGAGCTCCCGCACGATCGAACGGGCCGTCTATCCCTGGCTCGTGGTCTCACAGATGGTGCCGATCCCGGCGATCGCCCCGCTCCTGATCATCTGGTTCGGGTTCGAGATGCAGCCGAAGATCATCGTGATCATGCTGGTCAGCTTCTTCCCGATTGCGGTCAACACGATCGACGGTCTGCGGGCGGCCGAGCCCGAACTGCTCAACCTGCTCAAGACCCTCAAGGCAAACGCCTGGCAGCGTTTCCGCAAGGCCCAGTTGCCGGCGGCCCTGCCGTTCCTGTTCTCCGGCCTGAAAGTTGCTGCGGCCCTCTCGGTGATCGGTGCGGTCTTCGCCGAATGGGTCGGTGCCTCGGAAGGTCTCGGCTACCTGATCCTGGTCCTCAACAACCAGACCGCGACCACGGAGATGTTCGCCGTGATCGTCACCCTGGCCTCGATCGGCATCGCCCTCTTCCTGATCGTGACCCTGCTCGAGCGGCTGCTCCTGCCCTGGTACTACGAGTCCCGTGAGACCGAGGGCGAAGGCCTCCACCTCGAAGTCGAGGAAAAGGCATGAGCACCGCTCCCGAAACCACGATCGTGCGTGGCGCCTGGGCCCTGACCATGGGTCCGGGCGGGGCGATCCGCGAAGGCGCGGTTGCCTTCGACGGGTCCGGCGCGATCACCGCGGTCGGCAAGGCCGAGGAGCTGATCGCGGCCAATCCGGGCGCCGAGGTGGTCGGTGACGGCAACGGCATCGTCCTGCCGGGCTTCATCAACGCGCACACCCACCTGACCGAGGGTCTGATCACCGGCATGGGGGAGACCGCGGTGCTCTGGGAATGGTTCGAGCGTGTGGTCAACCCCTCCGGGATCCAGATCACCCGCGACGAAGTCGCGCTCGGTACCCGCATCAAAGCGGTCGAGATGCTCGAGTCGGGTATCACCACGGTCAACGACATGTGCTGCCACCGCAACCTCGGCTCGCTCGCCTCACTCGGTGCCGTCGACGGCCTTTCCGCGATGGGCATGCGGGGCGTGGTCAGCTTTGGGGCCGAAGACATGTATGACGGGGCGCCCCCGGCCGATGTCTTCATGACCGAGCATGAAGCCCTCGCCGATCGCATCGCTCCAGAGGAGCTGATCGATTTCCGGATCGGGGTCGGCACCGTGCTGGGGATGAGTGACGCGCTGTTCGAGGCCACGGTCGCCGCTGCCGGCGAACACGGCTGGGCGGTCCACACCCACCTGGCCGAAGTTCGCGAGGAGGTGACCGAGTCGACCCTGCTGCACGGTGGCTCGACGATCCAGCACGCCGAACGCACCGGGCTGCTCGATCACGAGGTGATCGCCGGGCACTGCATCTGGTGCTCGGAAACCGATATCGGGCTGCTCGCCTCGAAGGACGTTGCGGTTGCCCACAACCCGGTCGCCAACATGATCCTCGCCTCCGGGGTCTGCCCGGTACCGCGGCTCCTCCGGGAAGGGGTGCGGATCGGGATCGGTACCGACGGCGCGGCCAGCAACGACTCGCAGGACATGTTCGGTGCGATCAAGTCGGCCGCCCTGCTTCAGAAGGTCCACCATCTGCAGGCCGTCGCGATGACCGCGCCGCAGGTCATGGAGATGGCGACGATCGGTGGGGCAAAGGCGATTGGCAAGGAAAAGGAGATCGGCAGTCTCGAAGTCGGCAAACGGGCCGACGTGGTGTTGCTTGACGGCAACGGACCCGAGCTGGCCGTGCTCCACGATCCCTTCCAACAGATTGTGTACGGCGCTACTCCGCGCAGCGTCTCCGAGGTCTGGGTTGACGGGAAGCTCCGGGTCACCGGATCCGAGACCGTCGGCGTCGACCGGACGGCACTAGCCAGTGAAGCCCGGGAATCCGCCCGGGACCTGGCGATTCGCGGTGACATGAAGGGCGAGTCGGCATACGCTGGCCCGCTCGATTTCGAAGAAGGGAAGTAAGCGATGTCCGAAACCAGCGACGTCGTCCTGATCGGGGGCGGCCATAACGGGCTGGTCTGCGGCTCCTACCTGGCCCGGGCCGGTCTCTCCGTGACCGTTCTCGAGTCGTCCCATACTCCCGGGGGCTGCATCTACACCGAAGACCAGCCCTCCGGAAACCGGCTCGAGCTCGGCGCCTACGAGCACGGCGGGATCCGCGGCAGCGGGGTCGCCGATGACCTCGAACTGGAATCGAAGTACGGCCTGGTCTTCCACGAGCGCGACGAGTTTCTGTTCGCTCCCTGTGACGACGGCACCGGGCTTCCTTTCTGGAACTCGCTTGACCGCACGGTCGAAGCCCTGGGCGAGCTGCTCGGGGCCGAGGAGGCGGAGCGCTACCGCGCTTTCTCCAAGTGGTCGACCGCGGCGATGGGGGTACTCGGCCAGACCGAGAACGGCCCTCCGCCCAGCCTCCGCTCACTCGCGTCGATCGCTGACCTGACCCTCGGCGCCGAGGGCGCCCGGCTGATGCAGGCCCTGTTCGCGCCGGCGACCGCGGTGACCGAGGCCGCGCTCGAGGACGATCGTCTGAGGGGTCCGCTCGATCACTGGGCCGCCCACTCGCAGCAGCCTCCGCAGGCGCCGGGGACCGGCGCCGGTGCGCTCTTTCTGGCTGCCTCCCACGGTTCGCCGGCCAGCCGACCGGCCGGTGGTTCGCGTGGCACGATCGAGGCGCTGGTGCGCTGCCTCGAGGACGCCGGCGGCAAACTGGTGGTCGACGCGCCAGCCGAGAAGGTCGAGACCTCCGGTGGCCGCGCCACCGCGGTGATCGCCGCCGGCCAGCGCTACGAAGCCAGCAAGGCCGTGGTCTCGGCGATCGATGCCCGGCGTCTCTTTCTCGGTCTGATGGACGAGAGCCAGCTCCCGGCCTCGCTTCTGGCCGAGGTCCGCCGCATCCACTTTTCCCAGCACAACGTCTCCGAGCTGAAGGTCGACGCTGTGATCAATGAAGTGCCGAAGGTGAACGGACCGGATGGCATGGAGAAGGCCTTCATGCTTTCCGCCAACACCGGCACAGACATCGCCCGGGCGTTCTCGAGCCTCGGGCTGGGTGAGCTGCCGGAGCGGCCGCCGGTGATGATCGCCTTCCCCTCGACCCTGGAGTCCGGCTGGGCGCCGGAGGGTCAGGGCGTGGTCTGGCTTTCGACCTTCGTGCCCTGGACCCCGGCCCAGGGCCAGTGGGACCAGGCCCTGCTCGAGGAGGCCGCCGATCTGACCTGGAAGACGGCCGAAAAGGCCCTCGGCTGGGAGATGACCCCGGTCGAGAAGAAGCTGACTGGCCCACTCGAATGGGTCGAACGGCACGGCAACCCTGGCGCGAACCCCAACCACATCGAGATGAGTATCGACCAGCTGATGGCGATGCGGCCCTCGGTCAATCTCTCCGGATACGAGACCCCCATCAACGGTCTCTTCCTGACCGGGGCCGGCACTCACCCCGGCGGCGGAATCACCGGCATGCCCGGTCGAAACGCCGCCGGGGTTATTCTCGAAAAGCTCGGGCTTTCGCGGCGCAAGCGCGGCGAGAAACTCCGTGCCCAGGCCGCATTGATGAAGGACGCCCTTCGGGCCACCAGAGAATTGAGGAAGAACGCATGAGCGGAGTACAGAAGAGCGGCCAGGCCGGTGATGTCTATGAGGTTGCGGCCCAGTTCACCTCCTACCAGGAGTCGGCCCTGATCGGGACCGCGGTCGAGGTTGGCCTGCCCAACCTGCTCTACGGCTCCCCCCACAACCTGGAGGGAATCACCGCCGCGCTCGGCACCGACCCGCGCGGCACGATGGGCCTGCTCTCCGGGCTGGTCACCTTCGGCCTGGTCGAACGGGACGGCGAAACTTTCAAACTGACCCCCAACGGCGAGCTGCTGGCCGACGATCACCCTGACTCGATCGCGATGATCTCTCGCAAGGAGTGGTTCTTCTACAAGCTCTGGGCGAAAATGCCGGAGGCGGTGAGGACCGGCCGCACGCAGACCGGCGCCTGGCGCGACCGGCTCGAGAACGATCCCGATCAGGCCCACGACTTCCTCCGGGCGCTCGACGACCTCTGCCGACTTTACGGTGGCGACCTGCCGGAGCTGGCCGGTCTCGAGTCGGGCGGACGCCTGCTCGACGTCGGCGGGGGCGCCGGGTCGCATGCCGCGAACCTGGTCGCTGCGGTCGATGGTCTCGAGGCGACCGTGCTCGATTTGCCGGGAGCGGAACCGGTGCTGCGGGAACGACACCCGGAACTGGCCTTTGTCGCCGGTGACATCGACGATCCCCGCTTCGGCCGCCCCGAGGGCGAGGAGTGGGACTACATCCTGGTCTCGAACATCCTGCATGACCATCCGGCCGATGAGAACCAGCGAATCGTCAGCGAAGCCGCGAACCTGCTCGCTCCGGGCGGCTCGCTGGTGATCTATGAATGGGTGATCGACGAGGGTCGAACCTCACCGCCCGGCGTCGCCTCTTTCACCCCGATGATGGTGATCGAGAACGAAGGCGGCTGGACCTGGACCGAAAACGAGATCGGCGAGTGGATTCGTGCCGCCGGCCTCGAACCGGCCCCGGTCAGCAAGGGCCCCGGCCCGATCGCGGTAATCAAGGCAACACGCCCGGCTTAACTTCAGTCGCGCCGGTCTTTGCCGGCGCTCCAGATCAAACCCGCCCCTAGCACCCGAAGACAGTGCCCCTCCCATCTACCTGTTGGTTCGAGTGGGAGGGGCGGGTTCTTATGGGAGGGCCGGCAAAGGCCGGCCCGACTGCAGTTAAGCCCTAGGCCTTCTGGACGCGGAAGGCGGGTCCCTTGGCGCCGGTGTTGAACTTGGCCTGCGCCACGTTCAGCCGCCACGGGCTCGGCAACCTGCCGTCGGTGCGGTTGAGGAACTGACGGAACAGGTTTGAGGCCTGACTGCAGGAGAGACCATTCAGCACGTCGATGTAGTACGGGCCGGCCGGCAGGTAGAGGGCGCCGATCCGGTCGTTGTGCAGCACCCGGAAGGTGGCGGGGCAGCGGGCATACTTCGTGTTCTTGTCCGGGTTCGGAGCCGGGCCGTAGGCGCGGTTGACCTTGAATCCGGTCCGTCCCGCGGTGCTCTTGTAGAAGATGCCCATGATCGGGTTCAGCTTCCACGGACGCGGCAGGCGGCCGTCGAAATCCTGAAGGAACTGCTGGAAGAGACGCACGGCCTGGGCGCAGTTCAGCTTGTTCGGGTCGATCAGGGTGAGGCGGTACTGGCCGCGCGGGACCTTGAAGGAGCCGATCGAGTCGTTGTGGACGACCGTGAAGTAGCCGGGGCAGGAACGGCCGGAGTTACCGCCGCCACCACCGTTCTTCGAAGCCGGGGTCGCGATGAAACCGAGATCAGAACCGGCACCGGCCCGGAAGACCCGGTTGTTGCCGCTCTGGCGAAGGATCCAGGGGCTGCGCAGCTTGCCGTCCCAGTCCTGCAGGAACTCCTGGAAAAGCTTGGTCGACTGGGGGCAGGTCAGCCGGTCGCCGTTCAGCAGAGTGACGTTGTAGTACCCGGCCGGGAAAGAGACGCTGCCGATCTTGTCGTTGTGCATGACCCGGAACTGGGGGCACTTGACCTGCGCCGCCTGGGCCTTCTCGGGCTTGCCTCCGATAACGAGGACCACCAGGGCCAGCAGGGCCAGGACTCCGGCGAGGGAGTATTTGGCAAATCGACGGGTCAGGTTTGAGTAGCTGCGGATCTCGCTCATATGGAAGAGAACCCTATCCCGGCCGTCAAGTTGTGGAATCGGGAGCATTGACTTTTGCGAAGCTCCTTTCATGGTGCTGCTGATCCTCTTCGGATTCATCGCCGGTGCGGCCACCGCGGTTTCGCCCTGTGTGCTGCCGGTTTTGCCGGTCGCGCTATCTGCCGGAGCCACCGGCGGGCGCCGTCGGCCGGCTGGCATCGTGGCCGGGCTCATCCTGTCATTCACCTTCGCGACGGTCGCCCTGGTCTACGTGATCGATGCGCTCGGTCTGCCCGACGATCTGGTCAGGAACCTGGCGATCGCCGTACTGATCGGTTTCGGTCTGGTGCTGCTGCTGCCGTCAGTTTCGTCCCGGCTGGAGGGGTGGGCGAGCCGGTTCACCGGCCGTTTCGCCCCGCAACGCGAGGGCGACGGATTCTGGTCGGGAACCCTTATCGGGGTCAGCCTCGGGCTGGTCTACGCGCCCTGCGCCGGACCGATCCTGGCCAGCGTGATCACGGTTTCGGCCACCCAGAGTTTCGCGATCGACCGGCTGTTGATCGCCTTCGCCTACGCGCTCGGATCGGCTCTCGTGCTTTATCTGCTGATGCTGGGCGGTCGCCGTCTGATCTCGCCCCTGGCCCGGCGTGCCTCCTGGTTTCAGGCGGCGACCGGCATCGTGATGATCGTTTTCGGGATCGTCATGGCCGCCCAGTGGGATCTCAGATTCCAGACCTGGATCGCCGATGACCTGCCGGCCGTCGTGGTCAATCCGACCAGGGAGATCGAGTCGTCGGACGCCTCGATCCAGCGCCTGGCCGAGCTTCGCTCCGGGCATTTCTCGAAAGAGGCGGGGGAGATAGCGGCCGGCGCCGCGGCTGTCCAGTCCGGGGACCGGCCGGCCTCCGACCTCCCGGTGATCGCGGAGGCCCCGGAGTTTCACGACACCCAGCGCTGGTTCAACACCCCGGGTGATCGGCCGCTGACCATGGCCGGGTTGCGGGGCCACGTCCTCCTGATCGATTTCTGGACCTACACCTGCATCAACTGCATCCGCACCCAGCCCTGGCTGAATGCGATGTACGACCGTTACGCCGACAAGGGCCTGACGATCATCGGCGTTCACACCCCCGAGTTCCCCTTCGAGCGGGATGCGGGAAACGTCGAATCAGCGATCGAGCGGGCCGGCATCAGGTACCCGGTGGTCCAGGACAACGAGTACGCGGTCTGGGACTCGTACGCCAATCAGTACTGGCCGGCCGAATACTTCGTCGATGCCGAAGGCAGGATCAGGTACGCCCATTTCGGAGAAGGTGATTACGCCCACAAGGAAGAGGTGATCCGCGAACTTCTGACCGAAGCGGGCCGCAACCCGGGCGCCGGGATGAGCGGTGCCCGGGGCATCAGGGCCGCCCACGCCCGGCTCACCCCGGAGAGCTACCTCGGGACGGCCCGGGCCGACCGCTTCGAGAACGGAGTCCTGCTCCCCGGCATTCACGATTTCGGACGCCTGGAGAAGCCCCGGGCGGACTGGCTGAGTTACGGCGGTCGCTGGGGCCTCGGCCCCGATGAGGCGATCGCGCAGGGAGGAGAGGTCGCGGTCAACTTCGAGGCCCGCCGGGTCTATCTGGTGCTCACCTCACCGGACCGGCCACGGACGGCCCGGGTCAGACTCGACGGCAAGCCAGTTACCGCGGCCGAGGCCGGGAAGGACGTGAAGTCGGGCAAGGTGACCGTCAGAGGTCAGCGGCTCTACGAGCTGATCGACTTGCCCCGGCCCGGACGTCACGTCCTCGAGGTGACTCCCGAAGCCGGAATCCGCGGTTACGCGTTCACTTTTGGTTGATGTCGATCACCCGGTCGGTATCGGTCGGGCTGCTGTCGTCGATCAGTTCTTCGAGCGACATCGGTTTCCTCAGGAAGTAGCCCTGGCCGAACCGGCAGCCGCGGTCCCGGAGCCACTCGATCTGGGTTGCTGACTCGATACCTTCGGCCACGACTTCGACCCCGAGTGTTTCCGAGATCGAGAGGATGGCTTCGACGATCGATTCATCTTCGGGTCGCCGGCCGAGGTCGGTGATGAACTCGCGGTCGATCTTGAGGACATCGACCGGCACGCGTTTCAGGTAACTGAGCGAGGAGTAGCCGGTCCCGAAGTCATCGAGCACGATTCGCGTGCCGACTTCCCTGAGGTTCTTCAGGTTGCGGATCGGGACCGGTCCCTGTGCGAGCAGCGCGCTTTCGGTGATCTCCAGGGCGAGCTGGCGGGCCGGAAGGCCGCTCGACTCGATCGCGGATTCGACCTCATCGGCCAGGTCGGGGTTCGAGAGCTGGGTGGCGGAAAGGTTCACCGAGAGGGTGAGGTCGAAACGCCCGCTGGCGGCCCGCCAATCAACCGCGTCCTGACAGGCCCGGTCGAGGACCCAGAGCCCGAGTTCATGGATGACCCCGACCCTCTCGGCGACCTCGATGAACTTGTCGGGCAGAAGCAGCCCCCGCTCGGGGTGTCGCCAGCGCAGCAGCGCTTCCGCCCCGATCAGCTGGTTGTCATGGATCTGAAAGACCGGCTGGTAGACCAGTTCGAGTTCCTCGCGGGCGACGGCCTGGCGCAGGTCGCTTTCGATGCCGACCCGTTTGACCAGCTCGGATCGCAGGCGATCGTCGAAAACCGACACTTCTCCGCGCCCGGCAGACTTTGCCCTGTACATGGCGGCGTCAGCATCCCGGAGTACTTCTCCCGCGGTCGCCTCACCGGGCCGCACCAGGACGATGCCGATGCTGGCCGAGACATGATGGGTCGTGCCGCCGGCATCGATCGGCCGGGAGAAGGCTTCGCTCAGGCGCTCGGCGATTCTGATCGCCTCGGATTCGTCTTCGAGTTGCTCGACCAGCACGACGAACTCGTCTCCGCCGAAACGGGCTACGGTGTTGCCCGGTTTGGCGGCTCGTTCCAGGCGCGGTGGCAGCGCGGCCAGGAGCTTGTCCCCGGTTTCGTGTCCGAGGCTGTCGTTGACGCTCTTGAAATCGTCGAGGTCACAGAAAAGAACCGCCACCTGCCGGCTTTCGTCCTTCCCGGCGAGGGCCATTTCGAGTCGTTCGAGGAAGAGGGCCCGGTTACCGAGCCCGGTCAGCGGGTCATGCATGGCCAGGTAGTTGAGCTGGGCTTCGGTGAGGCGCTGGTCGGTTACGTCCTGGGCGGTCCCGATCACCTTTCGCTGCTTGCCGTCGCTGGTGTATGTGAACCGTCCGTGGCAGTCGAGGTGACGCTCACCACCGTCCGGCCGGATGATCCGGTGTTCCATGTGAAAGGGCTGGTCATCCCGGATCGCATCCCGGACCGTCTGCTCGACATATTCCCGGTCGGCGGGGTGAATGAAGGTCACGTACTTTTCGAGCGTCGAGGCAAAGCCTTCCGAGTCGATTCCGAAGATCCGGAAGAGCTCCTCTGACCAGGTCACCCGGTCTTCGCGAAGATCCCATTCCCAACTTCCGATGTGAGCGAGTTCCTGTGCTTCGGCCAGGGCCTGCCGGTTCTCGGCCAGTTCGTTCATGGCGCTGACCGATCGTTCCCACTCGGTACGGACCGCGGCCACCATGAGCGCGGTCAGGGCAGCGAGTGCCACGAAAACCTGCGACCGGAGCAGTTCATCGGCTTCGCTGCCACCGACGAACGGTCCTTCGCCCTCTCCGGTGAAGTAGACGCAGATGACCGAGACGATCGGTGCCGCAATGACCGCCCCGGCCTGCCGGTAGCGCATCGCGACCAGGACCAGCAGGGGAAAGACGGGGTAGGCGAGGGTCACCTCCCGGTCAAGAAGGAGGATCGTCGCCGCGGCCAGAAGGGCAAGTCCGGTGGTCGCCTCGGCGACCCTTCGCAGCGGTACCGGGTAACGGTCCCGACCGATCAGGAGCAGCAGCACCGGCGGGGCACAGAGCAGGACGCCGGTCAGGTCACCCAGCCACCAGACCCTCCAGCTGCCCCAGAGTCCGGCCAGGTCGTTCACTCCCGCGATCAGGAGCGTGGTGGTGCCGATGGTCGCGTTGAGCGCGGTCGAGAGTCCCGCCCCGAGCAGGGCCAGCAGCATCACGTCCCGGACCCGGCGCAGGTTGGGTCGAAAACCCGTCCGGTTCAGCAACCACGCCCCGAACCCGGCGGCAAGGGTGTTGCCAACAGCGATGCCGAGAGCGGTTCCAAGGCTGCTGTCCCCGGTTGCGTTCGAGGCGATCGCGGCAACCAGGATGCCCGGCAGGACCCGGTACCCGAGCATGAAAACGAGCGCCAGGCCGACTCCGCTTGGCGGCCAGACTGCCGAGACGATGTTCTGGTCCGAGAAGGAAAGGCCGAGTTTGGCCAGCACGAAATAGACGACCGCGACCAGGCCGATCAGGGCCCAGGTCGGCGCACCGTCAAGAATCGTCTTTCGCGGTCTCGTGGTTGGCGGCTCCCTAATGAAAAGCATGATGCCACCCTGCGCCCGGATCTTCGTCAGCTCTGTCTCGCTGGGAAAACCCTTAGAATCCGGCTTCGGGGTTTTGGCCCCCATTTCTGCGCCCGTAGCTCAGCTGGATAGAGCGTTGGTCTACGAAACCAAAGGTCACAGGTTCGAATCCTGTCGGGCGCGTTCGTTGTTACCCGATGATCGTCCCGCCGGAGTGGGACATCGCTTGCCGCCCTGCTGCTGAATCGGGCGGACTCAGCGACTGAAAGTCACGACAGACCCCGCCAAGGGGTACTTGCGGCGCTCGGGACGCGATGGACCCTTGACCGCTACTTCGCCCGTGTCGGCGGGATCGAGTTCGCCGATCCCCTGGAGCTTGAACCGGTCAAAGACGTAAGGGACGCTCCGGGCGAAGGGGCGGGGCTTCGACTGAATCGCGAAGTGCAGGTGGGGAGCGAAGCTGTTGCCGCTGTTGCCCAGCCGGCCGATCACCTGTCCGGTCCGCAGGCGCTGGCCCTTCTTGACCTTGATCGAGCCGGGCATCAGGTGCGCGTAAAGCGCGAACTGATGCGGCCCGATCTTGACGATCACGCTGTTGCCGGTGTAATCGGCGGACGAGTTCACCGTGGGGTTCGGTGAGGCCGGCGGCCAGGGCGCATCCGGCATGCCCTTGTGAACCGCCACGACCCGGCCGTCCGCGACGCTGTGAATCCGCTCACCGTAACCGTGGAAGTCGGTAACTTTGCTTCCGTCGCCCTTGATGAGCGAACCGTTGACGATGCGCATGTAGTCGATCGCGAAAGCCTCGATCATCGTCAACTTGTCATCGATCGCGAGCAGCCCGCTGCGGTGCGTTCCGTGGGGATCGCAACAGGCGTTGTTGCCGAACCATCCGGAACTCCGCACCGGTGGTGCCACCACGATCGGCCGGCGTTGATCGACCGAAGTCCGGATCTTCACCTTGTGGATGTCAACGATGTTGGCGAGCGGACCGGAGGTGACCGCGTAGCTGACGGTGCTGGTCAGGTGCCGCGGAACTTTTCGGTGGGATCGCGGCAGCTTCACATCGACAAGACTCGCCACCGATGAGGCGGAAGGGATCGTCGCGGTCGGGGTCAGAACCCCGAGCGAAAGCGGATGGGTGATCTCGGCCAGTGCATCTCCGGTCAGTCTGAGGACTGTCTTTCGGCCCGAACGCACGACCAGCGACTTCAGCTTTGCTTCCGTCTGCAGGGCGTTGGTCGTAACCAGGTTGTACTCGATGTGGGTCCGGCCGTCCGTGCCCGGGAAATAGCGGGCCGAACTCACGTTCTTCACGGTCAGTCCCGTGATCTGATTTCCGCCCGACGCGATCGAAGTGGAGCAGGCAATCCCGCAGATCCCAACTGCAAAAAACATCGTGGCCAGAAGCTTCGGGAACCTGCTCGCGTTTCTCATGGGCGGACCTTATGTGACCGGCGATTCAGGCCGATGAGTCACCTGGGCGGAGTGGTCGCCCGGCCGGCGGCGAGGTGCCGGGACTTCAGGTCAGAGCCTTTTCGAGGACCTGAATGTCTTGCCGCCCTGCGTGATCGTCGCCACGATGCGGAGGTGGCGGAGCCGGCCGTGGGCGAGGCGCTTTCGCAGTTTCTTCGACCTGGGGTGGACCTTGAGGTGGCGGTAGGTGTCCGGGACCTGCTGGAAACGGCTGAGGCCGATCACCCGCTTGCCGTGAAGGAGCTTGATCTTGACCAGGCAGTGGCCGCCGGAAACGCAGGTCGACCTCACCGTCACGCCGTTGCCTCGCCGGTGGGCGGAGCGGGCGGTGGCGGTGGCGGCGGCTCGCAGACCGATCGGACCGGGATCCGTGCGGAAGCTGGTTTGGCCGGGCCGGCCGGACCGGCCCGCCTGGTTGATCGCCACGACCCGGGCCCGGGCCAGGTGCCGTCCGGGGGTGCCGCTCGGGAAGTCCTCGAGCAGGACCCGGCTGCTCCGCGCGCCGACCAGACGGGCATATGAGTTCTTCCAGGTCCGGCTGCCCGGCAGCTTCACCTGGACGTAGTAGTTGGCGGCTCCCCTCACCCGGGACCAGGTAACCACCGCGTCATGTTCGTTTCGCCAGCCGCGGACCCGGGCGGGAGCCTTCGGCGGCGGTGGCGCCTTCACGACGTAGCGATCGACGACTTCCTCGTCGCGGGGAGCGTCACCGTGAAGTACGAGCACCTTGAGTTTCCGCTTGCCGAACAGGCCGCCGCGGGAAAGCGTGACCTTCCTTTTCCCGCTGGTCTTTCCGGTGGTGAGGATCGGGTGCTCGACTCCGCCCTTCATCTCCTCGGTGAAGACGAGCGACGTGTCCGGCTGGCCCTTGCTGTCCCAGATCAGGGTCCGGGTCGTTCCCCGGCCCACGAGCCGTGCTTCAACTTTCTCTTCGGGCATCGGCTGTCCCGAGCGGAGTCCGGTGATCGCAGGTGAGCCGGAGTACGGGGTGATTCGCCAGGTTCCCTTCGGCCGCCGCAGCAGCACGTGGGTTTCACCTTCGGCTTCGTCGATGAAGATCGCGTAGTCATCACGCTTGACCCCGGTGCCTGATGCCGGCACCTTGATCACCTTGCCGCCGGAGGAAAGCGAGAACCGCGGAGCACCGTTCTTGCCGCTGACTTCGAGCACCGCTTCGCGACCGTTCAGGCGGAAAAAGCGGGGGGTGGAGGCGGAGGCGGACACGAGGTCGGTGCCCGGGAACTTCTCCTTGTAGCGCTCGAGGCCGCAGCTCTTGCCGAAGGTTTCGGTTCGCTTCGTCTTGAACGTGTAAACCGCCCCGACGTTGAACCAGAACATCTTCGCGCAGGCCCCGATCACATTGGTGCTGACCATCGCCTGGGCGTCCAGCAGGGGAACGTTGAAAACCCGGATTCGCCCGTTGCCGGTGAACTGGAACCTGCCCTTGGCGATCCACCCGTCGACCCGGGCGCCGACATAGAAGGGGTCGCTCGGCTTGTCCCGCAGGCTCGGTACCCCGATTCCGATACCCGCCCCGAACTGGACCCCGGTCTGGGTGTAGATCCCCAGGTAGGCCGAGCCGAGCGGAATGTTGAAGAGGCTCAGCCCGGCTTTCGTGATGAAGACGATTTCCTTGTTCTTGTATTCGTAGGAAAGGCTCCCGGTGACCCCGATCGGTGCCGCCGGCGGACCCCACGGAACCGGAAGTTCAGGCCCGAAGGTCGCTCCGATTGCGGCCTTGAAGGCCATGTTCGGGAACTCGGCCCACTCGCCACCGCCTTCGATCGAGGTCAAAAAGCCGGCCGATCCGACCGGGATCTTCAATCCGCTCACGCCGAAACTGACTCCGGTCAGGCGGCCCTTGGTCACCCCGAAGCCGGCCTTGAAGCCCTTTGTTTCCTTCTGCTCCTGAGGTCCGGCAACCCCCGGTGGCAGGGGCTTGGTGAACGGGAACCTGACCGTCGCCTCACCGCCAAAGGCTTCCTTCGAAGCCGAGTAGTAGGCGTTGAAGTTCTCGAGGGTCACGACCTTCAGCGAGTCGATCTCGTTCAGTTCGAGGCTGAATCCGTCCCAGGTCGTTCCCTTGCCGAGCTCCGTGTTGAACTCGAGGGTTCCGGTCTGGCTTTTGCCCTTCAGGGTGAAGATGCCGGAAAGCTGGACGGTGAGCCCGATGCTGCCCTTCCCGTCTTCGGTGATCTTGGTCGGCGATTCGACGTTCAGCACCGGGGCGAAAAGGCCGGCGAGGGTGCCCTTGAAGATGTTGGTCGCGTTGACCTCGAGATCCTCGATGGTCAACTCGGCGTCGCCGTCGGTTGCCGGTTTCGGGGCGACGAACTCGAGCGGGAACGGAGTTCCAAGCGCGTTGAGACCCGGTTTCGGCCAGTTCCGCGAGTACAGCACGACGTTGCCGTCGCTTTCGACTTCGCGGGTCGCCGGGTTGAAGGTGATCCCGCTGCCGCCACCGGTGGCCGCGCGGCCCAGCACGAACCCGTTCAGGTCGACCCCGACCCCGACCGGCTGGTCGATCCACCGCGCCTTGTAGATCGTCTTCTCGCCGGTTCCCGACTTGGTCCAACAGGCATCGGCCCGCGCGATCCCGACGTCGATGGTCGAACGTTCACCGCCCTTGCAGGAAGTATCGGCCGACTGGGCCTGACCTCCGGTCAGGAGAACGACCAGCGTCGTCAGGGCAGCGGCCAGACCAACCGCGCACCACCCTCTGAGGCCAAACTGCCAGCCTCCGGCTCTCCACATCCCCTGCTGCATCTGGCTCCCAGACTATTAGTCCCCGCCCTCCTTATGTGGAACCGCGAAGCTTCGGCCCGCCTTCTTTAGGATTTCTCCTTTGTCGATCGAGTCCGGGCCTTGGCCCGGGGGAGTCTGAATTGAGCGAAAAGATCCGGATCGGGATCGCCGGTTACGGCAACCTGGGAAGGGGCGTCGAAGCCTCGATCCGCCAGAACGCTGACATGGAACTGGTCGGGGTGTTCACCCGTCGGGATCCGACCCAGGTGGAGCCGGCCGGAGCCGACACTCGCGTCCTGGCCTGGGAAACGCTTGAGGAGCACACGGACGCGGTTGACGTGATGATTCTTTGCGGCGGCTCGAAATCAGATCTGCCCGAACAGGGTCCGGCGCTGGCCGCCCGGTTCAACACGGTGGACAGTTTCGACACTCACGCCCGGATCCCCGAGTACTTCGAGGCAGTCGATGTGGCAGCCCGGGAAGGCAACAACACGGCTCTGATATCGACCGGTTGGGATCCCGGGGTCTTCTCGATCAACCGGCTCTACGGGGAGGCGATCCTGCCGGTGGGAGAGACCCACACCTTCTGGGGTCGGGGAGTCAGCCAGGGACATTCCGACGCGGTCCGACGGATCGACGGTGTTGCCGACGCCGTCCAGTACACGCTTCCCGCCGAAGCGGCAATCGACCAGGTCCGGGAAGGAACCGAAACCAGCTTCACCACGCGCGACAAACACAGCCGGGAATGCTTTGTCGTGCTCGAACCGGGTGCCGATCCGGAAGCGGTGCGGGACGCGATCGTGACCATGCCGCACTACTTCGACGAGTACGAAACCTCGGTCAACTTCGTCGACGCGGACGACCTCGCCCGGGACCACAACAGCATGCCTCACGGTGGTTTCGTGATGCGCTCCGGAACCACCGGAGACGATCACCGGCAGCTGATCGAGTACGGGTTGAAACTCGACGACAATCCCGGCTTCACGGCAAGCGTTCTGGTCGCTTACGCCCGGGCCGTGCACCGCCTGTCCCGGGCCGGCGATCACGGCGCCAAAACGGTTTTCGACATCGCCCCGGGTCTATTGTCCCCGCGCTCGCCGGAAGATCTGCGGGCGGACCTGCTCTAAGGCCAAGCCCGGTTTCACGTTGCGATCCCCGGTCTACTCGGGATTACCAAACGTTGTTCTGATGGTCTGGTAGGTTTTCGCGACCAGTCAATAGGACGTCCTTGGGGGGATCTTGTACACGAAGCGGGTGTGTGGCGCCGATAACGGCTTGCATTTTTCGAAGAACTCAGGTTCTTCAATCCGCACGTTGGTCCTGGTCTGGATCCTGGCCTGTGTCGGTCTGGCGGGCTTCTCCGTCTCGCAGGCACAAGCCGTCTCGTTCGGCCCGGCGACCGCCTTCCCGGCCGGCAACAGTCCGCAATTCGTCACGAACGCCGACCTGAACGGTGATGGCAAACTCGATCTCGTCGTCTCGAACTGCGCGTCCGACAGCCTTTCGGTCCTGCTGGGAAACGGCAGCGGGTCGTTTGCTTCTCAGACCAGCGTCATCATCGGGCCATGTCCGGTTGGCGTTGCGATCGGTGATTTCAACGGTGACGGAAAGCCCGACATCGCTTCGCCCAACTCGGGTAACAGCACGCTGGCAATCACTCTCGGGAACGGGGACGGTACGTTCGGTCCGGTCGCCACTAGTACCCCCGGGGGCGGCGCTCCAAGATGGATCGCGACGGCTGACCTGAATTCAGACGGCAAGCTCGACCTGGTCATCGCCAACCGGACTTCAAATGTCGTCTCGATCAAGCTCGGAAACGGGGACGGCACCTTCGGACCCCATGTGAGCTATTCGGTGGGATCGGGGCCGGAGGAAATCGTCCTCAAAGACTTCAACGGTGACAACAAGCTCGACTTCGCGACCTCTAGCGCGACCGTGCAACGAGTCTCGATCCGTCTGGGCAATGGCAACGGCACTTTTGGGGCACTTTCGACCATCGGTACATCGGAGGACACGGTGGAGGCCGGCGATCTGAACGGTGACGGCAAGGTTGACCTCGTCTCCACCAGCGGCACCAATGTTGCGGTCATGCTCGGCAACGGCAACGGCACCTTCGGTCCGGTAAGCAACTTCCCGGTGGGCGGTGCCCCGATGCATGTCGAGCTGAGTGACATCAACGGAGACGGCAAGCTCGACGCGGCGGCAACCCTCCCCGGTTCCGACACCATCGCAATCCTCCTGGGAACGGGTGCCGGTTCGTTCGGTACGCCGGTTCCGCTTGCGACCGCGCCGGGTGTTCCGTGGAGGCTTACTGTCGGCGACTTCAACGGCGATGGCAGGCCGGACCTCGCCAGCTCACAGGTAAATGGAATGGCGGCTTCGGTGAATCTGAACACGACCGATGACACGCCCCCGGACACCGTGATCGACACGGAGATCCCCTCGGCCTCGCCGTCCATCGCCGAAGTCCGCACCTTCACCTTCCACGGTGTCGACCCCGCACCCGCTTCGCTGCCCCTCACCTACGAGTGCCGGGTCGACGGTGGCATCTGGATCTCCTGCACGAGCGGCTACGAAGCCTCGGACCTCGATGACGGCAGCCACACATTCGAAGTCCGTGCGAAGGATGGCGCGGGCAACTTCGACTCCTCGCCCGCGAGTTCGTCCTGGGTTGTCGACACGACCCCACCGGACACCTTCATTGATTCGGCATCGCCGGCGTCGCCCACCAACAATCAGGTGCGGGACTTCACATTCCACGGGGCCGATCCGGCGCCGGGAACCGCGATCACGCTCGAGTGCCAGGTCGATGGCGGGCCCTGGTTCGCCTGCAACGGCGGCGCCTACAACACGGGAACCCTGCCGGAGGGCAACCACACGTTCCGCGTTCGGACCACCGATGCGGCGGGCAACGTGGATCCGTCGCCGGCCTCCTCGACCTGGATGATCGATTTGACCGATCCGACGATTGACATCGTTTCGCCTAGTGTGCGGGAGCGGTTCGTGTTGGGTTCAGGCAGCAAGAACTACAGCTGCGACGATCCGCTTCACGGTGGTCCGCCGCCGGTCGCGTCGGGTGTTGACACCTGCACCGATCACGGTTTCAGCACCGCGCATCTCGGCAACTTCCGCTTCCAGGTCGATGCGAAGGACAAAGCCGGCAACACTTCTACTGAAGCGCATGCGTACGCGGTTGATCCGCCCCGGTACGCGGATCTGGTCACTCCGTTCCATCCGATCGCCTACTACCGCCTGGGCGACCAGCTGGGTTCCGACACGATGGCCGACAGCTCTGGCAACGGTCGAAACGGAGAATTCAAGAACGGTGTCGCTTTGCGTCGTCCGCCGGCTCCGAGTTGTCACGTCAGGCCGCATGCTCCGTACACCTGTGATCTGACCGCCGATCCGCAGGACTGGGCCGCGTTCTTCCCGGCCCGTGACGGTTACGGCTTCACCAACAACATCGCGGCGCCGCAGTCGGGTTACACGATCGAGGGCTGGATCAACCGCGCCGACAATGGTGACGGCTCGATCATGGGTCAGGGCGGTGCCGGTCAGCTGATTGTGGCTGGTGGACGCCTGGCGCTTCGTCAGACCCAGGACACCGTTTACGCCTCCGGCCCGCAGCTGACTCCGGGTGAGTGGTTCCATGTGGCCGGAACCTGGGACGGCCACAACACGCGCCTTTACGTGAACGGCCAGCTGGTCGGTTCGTCAAACTCAGCGAACAAGGCCCCGTCCGGCACGTCGACGCTTTATGTCGGGTATGGCGATCAGGCTCCGTGGTTCCATGGCAGCCTCGACGAGATGGCCTACTACGGCACCGCGCTGCCGGGTTCGGCTTTCGCGACCCGGTATGAGGTCGGTACCGCGAAGGATGTTCCGTCGCCGGCACCGGACGGTCCGCCGATTCAACGGCCCGAGCCGAACATGCACCAGCCGAACAACGGTGGTCTTTACGCCCCGACCAAGGTGCCGGATCTCGATTTCTTCTGTGAGGACCTTGACGGCAACGATACGGTCGCTAGCTGCACCGCGACGGTTGACGGTGATCCGACCCCGAACGGGGCCGCGTTGCCCGATTCGCCGGGTGTCCACACTGTCGTCGTCACCGCGATCGACGACACCGAGCTCACCCGGTCTCACACCCACAACTACACGGTGAAGGGCTTCCAGGACATCTTCAACACTGATTCCCCGGTCGCCTATTACCGGCTCGGTGATGACAGTGGTGACTGGATGAAGGACTCCGGACCTCACGGTCGTCATGGCGCCTACAAGAACAACCAGGAATCGGGGCCGGTTGGAATTTCCGGTGACAACGACCACGCCCGAAAGTTCTGGGGCGAGGGCGGCTACGGGTTCGTTTCCTCGATCCCCGCGCCGAAGTTCCAGTCCACCCTCGAAGCGTGGGTAAACCCGGACGATCATCGCAACCAGTCGGTGGCCGGGCACGGTGACGCCGGTGAGATCTACATCGAAGGTGGTCGCTTCCACTTCAAACACATGGGCACCACCGTCAACGCTCATGTCGGACCCACCCCGGGTGAGTTCACCCAGGTGGTCGGGGTCTGGGACGGCGTCACGATCTCTATCTATGTGAACGGTGAGATTCACGGCCAGAAAGAAGCAACCAAACGGCCGAGCTCTTCCAGCACCTTCTATGTCGGTTACGGTGAGCAGCGCCCCTGGTTCAAGGGATCACTCGACGAGGTTGCCTACTACGACAAGGCACTCACCGCGAATCGGGTGCTCGAACACTTCCTTGCCGATCCGCCACCGTCAGGCAGCGGTCCGGTCACTCCGAAGCAGGACAGCGAACCTAGGAAGCCGGACCCGGTTCCAGGACCGATCGGTCCGACCGGTCCCGAACAGCCGGTTACGGATCCCGAACAGCCGGCCGATCCCGATCCGGTCATCCCGCCGAAGACCACCGGTGATCCGACCGTCGCCCCGGACACCGGTTCCAACGTGAAGCCAGGCTCTGGTGCCAAGGCAAACAACAGCAAAGCCGGCCTGCGCAGGAAAGCCCTGAAGAAGTGTGGCAAGCTCAGCAAGAAGTCGAAGCGGAAGGCCTGCAAGAAGCGGGTCCGCCGCATCGGTTGAGCTCTGACCGGTTACCGCGCGTCGCCGCGACGGTTGCTGAGAACCTGAATTCCGGGCCGGTCACCAGCGACGGGTTGCGCGGACGATCGACTGGGAGTAGCCCCAGAGGGCCGCGGCCGATGCGAGGATCTGGTAGATCAGGACATACCCGAGAAACCCACGGAAGTTGAGTTCGAACTCGATTTCAAGCGGACTGATCACCCGGTTCAATTCCCAGCGGCGCAGGATCGCGAGGATGACGATCGTGAACGGGATCACCAGCATCGAAACCCATCCGACCACCAAGGGCGAGCCGAAGAGGAAGAGGATGAACCCGGGAAGCCAGAAGAACACGAGGCCAAAGTCGAGTAACGGCACGAGATAGTCGAGATCGGTAACGAACCGGGCAAGGAACCGGGGCTGGCGGCGCGGGGGTCGGGAAACGAGACCTTCAACCATGCCCCGGGCCCATCTCGCCCGCTGGCGAAAGAAGGGCCGCAGCCTTTCCGGAACGGTAGTGGTTGCCACCGCCATCGGCTCGTACTCGGTCAGGCCACGCTCGGCAAGCAGGGCCCAGGTCAGCGCGATGTCTTCCGCAATGGTGTCGGGCCACCCTCCCGCCGCCCGCACATCTTCGGTCCAGTAAGCCGAAAGCGCACCCTGAGCGACCAGGGTGCAGTGGTAAGAGGACTGCATGAGCTTGACGCCGTTTATGCCGAGCCGGTAATCCCAACTCTGCATCCGGGTCAGGAAGCTGGCGGTCGCGTTCTCCACCTTGACCGCTCCGGCGCAGGCGCCCACATGCTGATCCTGCGGCCGACTGCAGAGCCTCGCAATCAGGTAGCTGAAGGCGTCGGCATGAACAAAGGTGTCCGCGTCCACGGTGGCGACGACAGGCGTATCGGTGGCGGCGAGACCGGAGTCGAGCGCCGAGAACTTGCCGGGGGAAGGCTCGGAGATCAGCTGTAACTCGACGCCTGCCTCGCTTGCCGCCGACCGGGCGCGTTCGACCGTACGGTCGGTGGAACCGTTGTCAACCACGAGGACCTTGAGCTCGCCTTTGTAGCTGGTCTCCGCCAGACCGCGGATCGTCGCCCCGATCGTCGCTTCCTCGTTGAGCGCGGGAATGAGAACCGTCACCGGCGGCCACTGCTCCCACCCGCCGAACGGTGGTTCCAGGACGGGAGGCTTGTACCGGGCCAGAGGCAGGCTGAAGAGCAGGAACCCGACGAAGAATCCCGGGATGTAGGCCAACACCGTGGGAATCATCCAGGCGGCCACGAGGCCCATCGCTTCCCGGAGATCTTGGCGCCAACCTTCGGTGATCACGATGGCAGCGGCGACGTACAGGAGGGTGAGGGTGAAGGCGATCAGGAACTTCACCGTCGGGCGCAAGCCGACCTCTGGTTTGGGCCGATTCAGATCGAAAACAGGCACCATGAACTCTTGTTACCCCATTTCTCGCATCAAATCGCGGGCGGTCCCGTACCCCGCCCGTTGCCGACTCGGATGGCCCCGAACGGGGTAAGGCAATAATTGAGATATGGATCGGGGTCTTTTTGCCCACGCAGACGCTCCAGAACGGGTCGCTCACCGCTACCACCTGATCCGGGTCGTCTTCACGCTCACCACGGTCGGCCTCGTTTCGCTCGTGGTCGGTCTCGCGACGCTCCTCGACCCGGAAAACGCCCATCCCCTGAGATACGCGGGCGGTAGCGCCCTGATCGCGATCATCTGCGCTCTGGCGGTTTTCTACCTGAGGCGACCGGGCGAGCGGTCAACGAGTTCGGTGGAGGCGGCCCTGCTGACCGGGCTCTTTGCCACCGTCGCCAACACGATCTACGGCGGGGTCCTCGGGGTGGATTCCTGGTGGCAGGTCTGCGGCTATCTGGTGGTGATCCTGATTGGCGGCGGGGTTTCGATTCGCCGCTGGTCGAGCTTCTGGTTCTTCATCGCGGCCAGCCTGATCGCCTGGACGATCGCCATCACGACCGCGGACGAGTCAGCCGAGTTCCTATTCGAGAGCTACATCCTGATCGCGCTCGGCTCGCTGGTTGCGGCGGCGATCCTCTGGCTCTTCCGGATCGAAAGAAAACGGGTCAGTGAGCTGATCGCCGAGCTCCGGGAGAACGCCGTTCACGATCCCCTGACCGGCATTCTCAACCGGCAGGGACTGCTCAGCGCCACTCTGGGGGTTGGTGGCATGCCGCCCGAATGGTGTGGATACCTGGACGTCGACTTCTTCAAGTCCATCAACGATCGGCGGGGACACGATCACGGCGACGAAGTGCTGCGGGCAGTGGCCCGGGCCCTGGTTCACGCGGGCGGCGAGGTCGTGGCCAGGTGGGGAGGTGACGAGTTCGTTCTGCTCGGCTCCGGCGTGCCGCCCGAAGAACAGGAAATCCAGGACCGGGTCAGCCGCGGGGTACAACAGGTCGAACCGGGAGCCTCGGTGACGGTCGGCATCGCCAGCGGGCGCCGGGTCCGGACCAAGGAGGAGCTGGACCGGCTGATGCGCGACGCCGACCGCCGCATGTACCAGCGTCGGGCCGAAGCCCGGGGTGAGCGTTCGCCGGCGACCGCCTGAAGCGCCAGCCATCGGGAAATGCGGACTCCGCCCGGGCTCTGCTTCAACGAAGAGAGGGCCGCCCGGTTGGGCGGCCC
>JAEZIQ010000104.1 GCA_023436605.1 Actinomycetes bacterium
GAGAGCCCGGACAGGGGCCGGACGGGCGTCGGACCCTGGCCGAGCCGCAGGTGGGGGAGGGTCCGGCCCAGGGGCGGCCGCCACTGGTGGAGGTAGGGCATGCGGGCGATTGTGACGGTTGGCGGGACCGGCCGTAGTACTAATAAGAAATGAAGAAACTGCTCACGGCAACTTTGATCGCCCTGCTCGTCACCTGTGGCACCGCCACCGCCGACAAGGGCGACTTCGGGAATGGTGAAAACGTAGACCCGGACATCACCAGCGGTCTCGCCGCCATGCAGCTGAAAGAGGCACGGGCGAAGTGGCTGGATGCGTCCGTCAGGAGTTACAGCTTCACGTCGCACCGCGGTTGCTTCTGCGCGGCACCCTTCAAGTCGAGGATCACGGTCAGGAACGGCAAGGTGATCAAGGTCTCGAAGCGGCCCTGGTACGGAGCCAGGACCGTCCCGGCGATGTTCCGCATCGTTGGCCAGGCGATCAAGCGGGAGGTGGCGGTCCTCGATGTCCGATACGACCCGCAGCTCGGATTCCCGAAGCGCGCCTCGATCGACTACATCGCGATGGCCGCTGACGACGAGATGTACTACCGGATCACGAAGTTCAAGCGGCTCGGCTCCTGAGCTGGGTAATAATTAGCCAAAGAGCTAAGTGATCTGCTAGGTTACTTAGCCGTATGGCTGAGTATGTCAATGACCTGAACAAGCTGTTCCAGGCTTTGGGCGACCCTACGAGGCGCGGCGTGCTCGCCCGTCTCGCCCGCGGGCCGGCCAGCATCTCCGACCTCGCAGCGCCATTTGACATGGCCCTGCCGTCTTTCATGAAGCACATCCGCCAGCTTGAGAGTTCGGGTTGGATCACCTCCCGGAAAGCCGGGCGGGTGCGGACCTGTGAGATCGAGGCGGAGCGTTTCGCGCTGGTCGAAAACTGGCTGGCCGAGCAGCGCCAGGTCTGGGAAGAACGAACGGACCGCATGGAGCGGTTCGTTCTCGAGCGAGAGGATGAACGATGAGCAAGGAAAACCCGGATCTGGACCTGACCATTTCGAGGGTGATCAGGGCCCCACGGAGGTCGGTCTGGAACGCATGGGCGGATCCGTCAAGCCTCGAGCAGTGGTGGCTGCCGGCGCCGGCGAAGTGTCGGGTGATCAGCTTCGACCTTGAGCCGGGAGGAGCCCTGAAGACCGAGATGAGTGAGGACGGCGGCGAGTTCGTACCGCACATGGACGGCTGCTTCCTGGCGGTAGACGAGGGGAAGGAACTGGTCTTCACGACGGCCCTGACCGCAAACTGGCGTCCGGCCGCGAACCCGTTCATCACCGCCCGAATCGGGTTCGCCGATCACCCCGATGGCACCGAGTACAGCGCGCTGATCATGCACAAGGACGCGGCGGACCGGGAGCGTCACCTCGAGCTCGGCTTCGACGACGGGTGGGGCACCGTGACCCGTCAGCTCGCGGAACTGGTCGAAGCCTGACCGTCCTGTGGTCACCGCCACTTTCGGCCCGGACCGGGGTTTAGACTCACAGCGGTCCGGGTCGGTGCGACCCGTCAGCGTCAAAAATCAAACGAGGGGTCGCGGACAAGGTGAGGAGCAGGTCGGGGTCGAGGGCATTGGTCGGCGCTTTGGCGACGGTTTTCGCAGCGTTGGCGATCGGGCAGGGCGCCACGGCTGCGCGCGTGGATGCGGACCGGGGACTCCCGCAGACGTTCCTCCTCAAACTGGACGAGCCTTCCACCGTCCGCGTCTTTCGGCAGAACCGCAGTGACGGGTTGCGGGCGGCGCGAGCTGCTGCGCGGGACCAGAAGTCCGAGGTGGCCGACGCCCAGGACCAGGTGATCGCCGACCTTCCGGCCGACGCTGACGTGATCTACCGGACTCACGGGATCCTCGCCGGCGTCGGAGTGAACGCCACAGCCCGCGACAAGGAGACCCTCGAGCGGATCGAGGGAGTTGCCGCGGTATACCCGGTCGCCCCCAAGCGCATGGAGAACGCCTACGCGGTTCCGTTCCAGTCGGCCGCGACGGCCTGGCAGAACACGGGCTTCAGGGGCGAAGGGCAGACCATCGCGGTGATCGATTCCGGGGTTGACTACACGCACTCCGGTTTCGGCGGGCCCGGCACCGTTTTTGCCTACGAGCAAGCTCACGCAAACGAAGCGGTGGCGGCCGATCCGCTGCTCTTCCCGAACGAAAAGGTGGCCGGAATCGACCTGGTCGGTGACGGCTACAACGCCGCCAGCGGCCCCAACTACCAGCCGATTCCCCACCCCGACCCGAATCCGCTCGACTGCGGAGGTCACGGTTCGCATGTGGCGGGCTCGGCCGCCGGCTTCGGCGTGAACGCCGACGGATCAACGTACTCGGGAACCTATGACGAGAGCACCGACTTCGACGGGATGAAGATCGGACCGGGGGTTGCCCCCGAAGCCCGTATTTTCGCGATCAAGGTGTTCGGCTGCAGCGGCAGCACCAGCGTGGTCACCCAGGCGATCGACCGGGCGGTCGACCCCAACGGCGACGGTGACCCCTCTGACCGGGCCGATGTGATCAATCTTTCCCTGGGCTCTGACTTCGGCTCGGTCCAGGACGGAGACTCGGTCGCCGCCGGCAATGCCGTCGCGATGGGGATCAGCGTGGTGGCCGCGGCCGGGAACGCGGGTGACGTCACCGACGTCACCGGCTCACCCGGTGACGAATCACGGGTCCTCAGCGTGGCCAGCACCGTCGACGCGCAATCGAAGGTCGACGGTGCCAAAGTGACGATCGACGGCAGTCCGAGCCTTCACGCGATCACCCGTTCCGCCCGTTACAACTGGAAGACAGGCTCTGACCTGAGCGGACCCGTGGTCGAGGCGCCAGCCGGGAACGAGACCGCCTGCGCGCCATACGAGGGGACGCCGTTCACCGGCAAGGTCGTGATCGTCAAGTGGCACGACGCATCCCCTGAGTGCCCGTCGATCCAGCGTGGAGACAACCTCGCGGCAGCCGGAGCAGCCGGTTTCATTTTCGGCAGCGACTCGGAGGATTTTTCGGCCGGAATCAACGGCGATGACGAGATCCCCGGAGTACTGATGGTCGCCTCCGGGGCCGACGCGATCCGGGACGCGATCGGTGACGCTCTGGCGGTGACGATCGACGGGACCGAGGTCAACGTGGTCACCCGCAACAACCCCGATGACAACGACAAGGCTTCTTCCTTTACCTCACGGGGTATCCACGCAGTGGGGAATGTCAAGCCGGACGTCGCCGCCGTCGGCAGCTCGATCTTTTCGGTCGCGGTCGGGGCAGGCAGCGACGGAACCAGCAGCTCGGGCACCTCGATGGCCTCCCCGATGGTCGCCGGTCTGGCAGCCCTGGTCCGCCAGGCCAATCCGGACTGGAGCCCGCTTCAGGTCAAGGCCGGAATCATGAACACCGCGGCGCATGACCTCTTCGTTGGTGGGTCAGCCGATCCGTCCAGTGACCGGTACGGCCCGCCGCGGGTCGGCGCCGGCCGGGTCGATGCCGAAGGGGCGACGACCAACCGGGTGCTTGCCTACGACCCCTCGGGAGGGGCGGTCAGCGTTTCTTTTGGTCCGGTCGAGGCAGCTGCCCCGGTCGAACTGGCACGCGAGATCACGGTGGACAATCAATCCGACTCGACTTCCACGTTCGACGTCAGCTACGACCCGATCCACGAGGTGCCGGGAGCCGAATTCTCGGTTTCGCCCTCCCAGGTAACGGTCGACCCGGAGGGGACGGCCAAAGTCACGGTCACCCTGAAGATCGATGATCCCACCGAACTGACCAAGGCGGTCGATCCAACCCTCGGTCGCTTCGGCAGTCAGGGCTATCCGCGCGAGACCCTGGCCGAAGCATTCGGCCGGGTCCTGCTCGAGCCGACAGATCCCGGCCTGTCCCTGCGGGTGCCGGTCTACGCCTCGCCCCGCCCGGCCTCGACCATGACCCAGCCCGAGTCGCTGCGGGTCCACCGCACCGCGGCCACCGCCGGTGGTCCGGTCCAGACCTCCAACTTCGAGCTCGCCGGTCAGGGGGTCGGAACGGACAGCGATGACAACGGCCGGGGTGACATCGATCCATACAACGACATCAAGTCGCTCGCCATCGGTTTCGAACTTCAGGCAACCAGCGGCGAAGCCCCGCAATGCGGCGGCGAGGTCCAGATCTCCTGCTGGAATCTCCCCGAGGAAAGGTACGCCGACCTGGCCATGGTGGGGTACACCTCGGACGCACCTCTTTACGGCAATCCGGATCATTCGCTCGCTTACTTTGTGGCCTCGGTCCACGGACCGGCTGCGATTCCCGCCGACAAGTCGTTCATCCAGTTCGACCTCGACGTCGACAGCGACGACGTTCCCGACCTCTACCTCTACAACGGCCGCATCGGTGAAGACGACACTTTCGTCTCGGTTCTCTACGACCCGGCCAGGCCCGCCGGGCAGCGGGTGATCGACCAGCAGCTCATCAACGGACGATTCGGAAACATCGATACCGCGCTTTACGACAGCGACGCAATGGTGCTGCCCGTTTCGCTGGCCGAGCTCAAGGCGTACGGAGTTGACAAAGAGAACCCCCGGATCAACTACGGAGTCGAGGGATACTCATACAGCACGCGGGACGCGATCGACCTGATCGGTGTGGACCCGGAGTCGGGCGATCTCCAGGACCCGCTCACAGCCAACCTCTACGAGCCGGGAATCCTCGTCACCGACGAGAACGGTGAAGGACCGCTGGTCGACGACCAGCCCGGCAAGGAGCTGACCGTGACCCGGAACATCGCTTCCTGGCAGGAGGACGAAGGCAAGGGCCTGATGATGCTCCACTTCCACAACAAGGTCGGTGAAAAGGCCCAGACGGTGGCGCTCAGAGGAGCCGAATCCGTGACCGAGCTGATCGTCTCGCCCGGGTCGCTGAGCGCCCGGGTCGACGCTGTCGAAGAGGGGCTGCCGGCCCCCGGCGGAAACGTCACCTTTTCGATTGGCGGCTCGGTGGTCGGGACCGTCCTGGTCGAACAGGGCGTCGCTGTGCTCGAACATGACATCCCGAAAGGTGCGACCCGGGAGATCGAAGCGGCCTACTCGGGCGACGCCGACTTTGACCCCTCCTCCGATCAGATCCTCCGTTCCGACCCGGAACTGACCGCGAAGGTGAGCAGCCGGGGCAAGAAGAACCGCTTCGGTTGGTACCGCACCCCGGTAACGGTGACCTTCAAGTGCACGACTCACGGTTCGGATCTGACCGAGGACTGCCCCTATCCGCATCGTCTGGCTCGGGACGGCCGCGGTCAGGAGGTCCGGAGGACGATCGTCGCCTTTGACGGGGGCGAGGCCAGCGTGAGGGTGCGCGGCATCAACATCGACCGGACCCCGCCCGTGGTGCGACTTCAGGGAATCAGGCGGGGCGCGAGCTACCCGCGGGTCAAGCGGACCCGCTGCGTGGCCCGGGACCGGACCTCGGGTGTCCTCAGGTGCCAGGTGAGCTGGGTCAGGCGGGGTAACCGCGTGACCTACCGGGCGACCGCCACCGACCGGGCGGGCAACCGCAAGGCGGTCCGGATCCGGGTGCGGATCCGGGGCTAGTCCTCGAGGGTGGGAACGGCGACGCCCTGGTCCGCGTCGATCATCGAAGCCCGCTTGATCACGCCCTCGCCGAACTTCGAACGCACGTCATCGACCGCCTGGTCGAGAGCGGAGTTGTCACGGACCGTTCCGTCGGCCTGCGCGGTCAGGGGAAGTTCCATCTGGACGGTGTCGGCCTGGGTCAGGTTGCCCAGCGAGACACCGATCAGAGTCAGCTCTTTCTCCTCGATCTCCTCGCGCGAGGCTTCGAAGAGATCGCGAACCGCGCCGAGGATCGTTTCCGTCTCGTCGGTCGGGAAGGACAGGGTGTGGGCCCGACTGGCCCGGGAAAAGTCTCCGAAACGCAGCCCGATCGAGACCGTGCGGCAGGCCCGGCCCGCTTCACGCAGCCGGCGCGCGGTGCGATCCACGAGCGCGGCGGCCAGCGAGTCGACCTGGTCCCTGTCCCGGGATCCACGCGGAAAGGCGCTCTGGGCACCGATCGACTTGCGCCGCTCCCGGGGCCGAACCGGTCGGGTATCCCGGCCGTTGGCGAGATCGAGCAGGTGGCCCGCGGCCGATTCGCCGATCACCGAGGCAAGACGTACCCGGCTGGTCCGGGCCACGTCACCGACCGTGCGGATTCCCATCCCGTTCAGTTTTCCGGTGGTCACCTTGCCGACTCCCCAGAGGGATTGGATCGGCAGGGGGTGGAGGAAGTCGACCTCGTTTTCGGGTTCGACCACCAGCAGGCCATCCGGTTTTGAGGCGCCGCTCGCCACCTTGGCGAGGAACTTGGTCCGGGCCACCCCGACCGAGATCGGCAGTCCAACCTCCCGGAGGACCCGTTCCCTCAGCTTCGCGGCGATCTCGGCCGGCGTTCCCGAGATGTGTTCCATACCGCCGACCTCGAGAAAGGCCTCGTCGATCGAGATTCCCTCGACCACCGGTGCGGTGTCGTCGAAAATCCCGTAGACCGCCTTGCTGGCCTTCGAATAGGCCTCCATCCGGGGAGCGACGACGGCAGCCTCGGGGCAGACGCGACGGGCATCCCGGCCGTTCATGGTCGTGTAGATGCCGCGCGCCTTGGCCTCGTAGCTCGCGGCGAGAACCACACCCGTGCCGACGATCACCGGCCGCCCCCGCAGCGAGGGGTCGTCGCGCTGTTCGACCGACGCGTAAAAGGCGTCCAGGTCGGCGTGGAGGATGGAAGCGGCAGCCACGAACCCATGTTCGCATGCGGCCCTGTCGTAACCACATCACATCCCGGGTGTCGCGGTTTGAGTCAGTGAAATCTTAAGCCAAACTTGACGTGCGTCAGTAAAATGACGCGATACGGCCATATTTCAGATTCGGGAATCGAAACGAAGCGGAAGAGTGGGAGGACAGGCATGAGGACAATCAGGAAGACCTTGATCGCGGTTTCGGCGGGATTGATCGCCTGCTTCGCGCTCGCCACCCCGGCCCGGTCCGCGTTGGTGCCCGACGGGTACAACCCGCAGGGCCTGCCGACCGTCGGCTGCTTCTGGACCGGCCCGTTCACGGCCGACAACGAAAAGACGAACACGGCCTACCCCGGCACGGAGATCACCTACTGGGGGGCCAAGTTCCGCGCCCCGGAAGGCGCGGTTCTACGGTTGCGCGGCCAGTACCCTCACGCCCGCTACTCCTCGCTAAACGCTTATGAATCGAGTGGCGGAGTTCCGACCGGTTCGATCCCCGACCGGGAAATCAAGCCCGACAAGGGGTCGGTCAACACCAGCCTGCCCGGCCGCGATCGCAAGGCCAAGAAGCGGTCCTGGACCGTTCGGGTGCTGGGAGCCGCAGCACCCGCGAAGCCCGCTCGCAACACCCTTTACGCGGCACCTTCCAGCGAGGCATACCAGGACATCATCTACCGCGTCTACGTACCGGACAAGGGCCGAAACAGGGCCGGTGGCGTGCCGGTGCCAAGGCCCGAGCTGGTCCTGTCCGACGGCACGGTGCTGACCGGAAAGGCTCTCTGTGCCGCGATCAACTCGAATCACGACTACAAAGCGAACAACGTTCCGCTCCCGCTCTATAACTCTCTGGTCAACTCGCCCGGCAAGGATCCGCTGACCAATCCGGCCGAGCCGAAGTTCGGCTTCATCAAGTTCTTCAACCTGCCGCTCTCGCTGGCCCGGTACCGGACCCAGGCCGAGTTCGACGCGGCCTGGGAAACGAACCCGAATGAGGTAGGCACCCTTTACGCGAACAATGACGCCCGGTACATGACGGGCGCATTCAGCACCCGTTTCGGCAAGGTGCTGGTGATCAGGGGCAGCATGCCAACCACGCCGAAGACTTGGCACGGCAACCGCCGGGCGAGGGAGGCCCAGCTGGTCGAGTGGGACATGTGCACGCTCGAATCACTGGCCACGACACGGACCCACCGCTGCCTTTTCGACGAGCAGATTCCCCTCAAGGGCAAACAGCGTCGCTACACGATCGTCGTCGCCAAGGCCGCCGACCGGCCCTCGAACGCGAAGCGCAAGTGCGGCGTCGCCTTCCTGCCGGCCGACCCCGATGGGGATGGCGCCGGACGACTCGACGCCGGCCTGCTCCTGACCCGCAACGTGATCCCCGCGAAGAGCTTCAAACACTCGATCCAGAAAGTGACTTCCCCGTACAACGCGGCCCGCATCATGGGGCGCTACTACCCGCGCGGAAAGTACTCGAGCAAGGCTGATTTCCAGAAACTCGGCTGCCCGAAGGGTGGCATCTGAGTTGGCAAGAAAGACGAAGGGGGAGCCCATGGCGAAGCCGCCCAACCTGCTGCTGATCATCACCGACCAGCAGCGCTACCCGATGCATTGGCCCGATCGGGAGTGGCAGGACGAGCTGATGCCGGCCGACGCCGAGTTGGCCCGCACCGGAGTCACTTTCGAACAGGCCTGTATCGCCTCATGCATGTGCTCACCGAGCCGGGCCTCGCTCTTCACCGGTCGCTGGCCGGCCGAGCACGGGGTCGACTTGACCCTGACCCGGGGCGGCGCCGAGCTCAACCGGCAGCACAGCAAGCACGCGCTCCGGAAGGGCATCGATGCCGTCCGCGCGGGCGAGATGTCTGCGGTCGAAATGCTTACGCAGACCGTCAAGGGAGCGATCCGCCGGCCGAACGGCGGCACCGACGAGCGGGAGCTCGACCCGGACATGGAAAACCTTCCCAGCGTCCTCAAGCGGGCCGGGTACAAGACCGTGCTCAAGGGCAAATGGCACCTAACCCAGCCGGTCGGGAGCGACTGGTCGGCGGCCGACGCCGAACGGCTGGCCGAGGATTACGGTTTCGAAGGCTGGGTGCCGCCGGACGCCGGCGAAAACATCGAGCCGAGTCACTTCGGCGGCGGCAACAAGGCCGGCAAGAGCAAGGAAGGCTACGACGAGGATTTCACCCGTCAGGCGGAAGAGTTCCTGGCCGACCCGCCGGAGGAGCCGTGGGCGCTGATCTTCTCCCTGGTCAATCCGCATGACGTGCTCGGCTACCCATCCTCCTTCGAGGAAGGGGGCTATTCCGAAGAAGACTGGGCCGACCTCGATGCGGTCCAACTGCCACCCACTGTGGACGAGACCCTGACGAACAAGCCACGGGTGCACTCCCTGCTGAAGATGGGCCAGCTCGGTTTCCTCGGGCCAATCGAGGGACACGAGAAGGTCGAGTACTGCCGCTTCTACGCGCACCTGCATCGCCTGGCCGACGCCAAGATCGGGCGGGTCCTCGAGGCCCTGGGAGACCCGGAAGATCCGGAATCGCTCCGCTCGAAGACGGTCATTTTCCGGACCTCCGATCACGGGGATCTCGGCATGTCTCACGGTGGTCTCCGCCAGAAGATGTTCAACGCCTACGAGGAGACGGTCAACGTGCCGCTGATCGTGTCGAACCCGAAGCTCTTCCCCGAGCCGCGTCGGACCAGTGCGCCAGCTTCGCTCTGTGACATCCTGCCGACCATGGCCGACCTGGCCGGGGTGGACACCGACGGGCTCGAGCTTCGCGGCCGCAGCCTGATGCCGGTTCTCCGGGAGGAGGCGGACTCGGTGCAGGAGGGAACCCTGTTCACTTACGACGACCACCAGTCCGGCACTGCCTACCGGGACGTGACGCCCGGGGCGAACCGGATCCGGGCCTGGCGCACTCCGGATGCGACCTACGCGGTCTACCTCCACCCGCACGGGGGTTCACCTGAGTTCGAGCTCTACGACCGCAACCGGGATCCGGATCAGGTGAGGAATCTGGTCGATCGCGATACCGGCCAGGCGCTCGATCCGGCCGACCGCGAACTGCTGGCCAGGATGCGCGAGGGGCTGAAGGCCGAGATGCGACGCTGCCGCGTCCCGGCACTTCCGGCCACGATCGACCGCATGCCCGTCTGAGACCCCAGAACAGGATGCGCGATTCCCTTTTCACCTCACTATGTGGTGAGAACGGAATCTGGTTCCCTGGTCCGGGGTACCTGGTCGGTCAGAAGTGCCAGAAGACTCCCTGCTACGGAAAACCCCGCCCGGTTTCCCGGGCGGGGTCTTTTCCTGGAGGAGTCCGGTCGGAGAGAGAGTGACCGGACAGGGAGAAATCCCGTTGATAACGGTTGCCTCTCCCGGGGCAATTTCACATGACGGCCTGCCTGCCCCGACCAGTCAGCGGACGGGTGCGGGCAGCCTCCGTCTCATGCGGAAGTCTCTTCGCGGGCCCGGCCAGCCTCGGTAGCTGCCTCGACTTCGATCAGCCTGCCCGACTTGACGTCATAGATGTAGCCGTAGACCGGGATGCTGCCCGGAACCAGCGGATTGCTGCGGATCTTCTCGACGTCATCGACGACGGCGCCCTGCTGGTCGCTGATCGTCAGCCAGTCGATTGCCTTGCCGGCCGGGGATCCCGGTCCTTCGCCGACGTCGGTAAAGCCGTCGGGGCCGAGTTCGGCCGTTTCGAGGCTGCTCTCGAGCAGATCGCCGATCACTTCGTTGGTGAAGAACTCCATGCCGCAATCGGTGTGGTGGATCACGAACCATTCACGGGTGCCGAGCAGCTTGTAGGAGATGACCAGGGAGCGGATCGCATCGTCGGAGGCGCGGCCGCCGGCGTTGCGGATCACGTGGGCGTCGCCCTCGCTCAGTCCGGCGTACTTTGCCGGGTCAAGCCTGGCGTCCATGCAGGTGAGGATCGCGAACCTGCGGGC
>JAEZIQ010000116.1 GCA_023436605.1 Actinomycetes bacterium
CCCCCCCCCACCGCCCGCGCGGCGCCGCCCCCCCCCCCCCCGCCCCCGGTCGGCCCGAGCGGATCTCCGGCCAGATCGAGCCGCGAAACCGGTTCGCCGGTCAGGTAGTCCCAGGCGGTCAGGGTGCGGTCACAGACGATCCCGGCCGAGTCGATCCGATTCGGGTCGCTGGCTTTGAGCAGGACGCCGGCGACCATCGCCGCACCGCTTTCGTCGCGGGCTGCAAGAAGGCTTTCAACGAAGTCCGGATGGGGCAGGGCGTCGTCGTTCAGAAAAATCAGAGGACCCTCGCCAGCGGCGGCGACCGCCCGGTTGAGTGCGGTGCCGAAGCCCAGGTTCCGGCCGTCGAAGCCGATCCGGACTGCGTTCGGGAACCGGCTCTCGAGCAGGGAGGCGCAGCCTTCGCCCGGTCCGTTGTCGGCCACCACCACCATCGCCTCGGCGGTTTGCGATTCCAGGGCGGCCAGGCAGGCGGCCAGCCGCTCGCCACCATCAAGGGTCGGGATGTACACGGTCGGGGTGGCCAGAGGCATTCAGGATATTCTTGACCATTCATGACCGAGATCAAGGGTCTGATCCTCTCGGGCGGCTCCGGAACGCGCCTGCGCCCGATCACCCACACCTACGCCAAACAGCTCGTGCCGGTAGCCAACAAGCCGGTCCTCTTCTACGGGATCGAGGCTCTGGTCGAGGCTGGCGTGACCGATATCGGCATCATCATTGCCCCCCAGACAGGCGACGAGGTGCGCGAGGCGGTCGGTGACGGGTCGGACTTCGGAGCCAGGGTCACCTACATCGAGCAGGACAAGCCGGCCGGCCTCGCCCACGCCGTCCTGACCGCCGAGGATTTCATCGACGGTTCCTCGTTCGTGATGTACCTGGGCGACAACCTGCTCCGTGACGGCGTGCCCGGACTGGTCGAGCGGTTCCGCTCCGAATCACCGGACGCAATGATCCTCCTCACCCAGGTCGAGGATCCCACTGCTTTCGGCGTGGCCGAACTCGAAGGCGAGCGGGTCGTCCGGCTGGTCGAAAAGCCGGAAAGCCCGCCGTCGGACATGGCTCTGGTCGGCGTGTATCTCTTCTCGCAGGCGATTTTCGACGCCGCCCGCCGGCTCGAGCCCTCCGAACGCGGTGAGCTCGAGATCACCGAAGCGATCCAGACCCTGATTGACGATGGCCATGAGGTCCGGTCGGAAGTCGTGAGTGGTTGGTGGAAGGACACCGGCCAGCTGGCCGACATGCTCGAAGCCAACCGGCTCGTGCTGGATGACATCGTCTCCCGGCTCGATGGCGTCATCGAGAACTCACGGGTGGAAGGCAGAGTGATCGTGGAGGAAGGCGCGGTGCTGCGCGATTCCGTGGTGCGCGGCCCGGCTGTGATCGGCAAGGGAGCGGTCGTCGAAGGCGCCTACATCGGTCCCTACACCTCCCTTGGCGACGGGGTGAAGGTCCTCAATTCCGAGATCGAACATTCGATCCTCCTGGCCGGATCCTCGGTCGAGAATCTCGGAGCGCGGATCGAAGCGAGCCTGCTCGGCCGCGAGGTCCGGGTGAGCCGCAGCGACTCTCTGCCCAAGACGATGCAGCTCCTGGTCGGCGACCGGGCCGAGATCGAGATCGTCTGATGAAGATCACCGTGCTCGGAGCCCGCGGCATGCTGGGCCATGACGTGGTGCTGGCCGCCGAGAACGAAGGCCACGAAGTTCGCGGCTACGGTCACGCGGAGGTCGACATCACCGATCCGGACCAGGTCGCCCGCAGGCTGCGCCTCGACCGGCCCGACGCGGTCGTGAACTGTGCCGCCTGGACCGATGTCGACGGGGCCGAAGACGAGCCGGAGGGGGCGATGGCCGTGAACGGAAGCGGAGCCGGCATCGTCGCCGAAGCCGCTGCTGCAGTCGACGCCAAGGTGCTCTACGTCTCCAGCGACTACGTCTTCGACGGAAGTAAGACGACCCCATACGTGGAAACTGACCAGACCGGGCCGATCTCCTCCTACGGCACTTCGAAGTTGGCCGGCGAGGTGGCCACGCTGAGCGCCAACCGGCGCAGCTTCGTGGTCCGTTCTTCCTGGCTTTTCGGAGTAAGCGGCAGCAACTTCGTCGACACGATGATCCGGCTCGGATCGACTCAGAAGCAGGTGCTGGTGGTCAGCGACCAGATCGGCTGCCCGACCTACACCTGGCACCTCGCCTACGGCCTGGTTCGCCTGCTCGACTCCGACGCCTACGGAATCCATCACATGGCGGGCGGCGGCCACTGCTCCTGGTATGACTTCGCCCGGGAGATCTTCAGACTTTCGAAGATGGAAGTGACGACGCTCTCGGCGACCACCGAGATGTTCAACGCCAAGGCTCCCCGGCCGGCCTGGTCGGTGCTCGAGAGCGCGGCCGAGCACGCGATCACCCTGCCCGCCTGGCGGGAAGGGCTGGCCGCCTATCTCGAACAGCGTCGCAGCATGGAAGGGAGCGGATCATGAGGTTGCTGGTCACCGGCGGGGCCGGATTCATCGGCTCCAACTTCGTTCACCACATGGTCGAGTCGGGCAGGGGCGACGGGATAGTCGTGCTCGACAAGCTGACCTACGCCGGGCGCCCCGAAAACCTCGAAGGGCTCGGAATCGAACTGGTCGAGGGGGACATCTGCGACCGCGATCTGGTCCGCAGCCTGGTCGACCGGGTAGACGCGGTGGTCAACTTCGCGGCCGAATCCCACGTCGACCGCTCGATCGAGTCTCCCGGCGAGTTCATCACCACCGACGTCTTCGGCACTTTCGTCCTGCTCGAGGCTGCCCGGGATGCCGGCATCCGTCATCTGCAGATTTCGACTGACGAGGTCTACGGTTCGATCGACGAAGGTTCGTTCACAGAGGCCTCCCCGATCGTTCCCTCATCTCCCTACTCGGCTTCGAAGGCTGGCGGCGACCTGATCGTCGGAGCTTTCCAGCACACCTACGGCGCCGACACCCTGATCGCCCGGGCCTCGAACAATTACGGCCCTCGCCAGCATCCCGAGAAGCTGATCCCGCTGGCCGTGCTGAATGCTCTCCACGGGGATCCGATCCCGGTCTATGGCGACGGCAGCCAGGTACGCAACTGGCTTTTCGTGCGCGACTTCTGCACGGCGATCGAGCGGGTGCTGAACGATGGTGAGACCGGGCAGGTCTACAACGTCGGCGGTCCCGACGAGCTACCGAACATCGAAGTGGTGAAGACGATCCTCGAACTGACCGGTCAGGACGAGTCCCTGATCACCCACGTCGGTGACCGGCTGGGACATGACGTCCGCTACTCGCTCGCCTCGAAGAAGACCGAGGGGCTCGGTTGGCAGGCGGGGGTGAACTTCCGCGAGGGGATCGCCCGGACCGTCGAGTGGTACCGCGAGAACGAGGCGTGGTGGGGGCCGCTTCGCTCCGGTGAGTATCGCGAGTACTACCAACGCCAGTACGGCCAGGCGCTTTCCGACTGACCGTGGCCTCCCGACTCGAAACCGGCCTCGAAGGTCTCGTCCTGATCGAACCGGAAGTGTTCGGGGACGAACGGGGATTCTTCGTCGAAACCTTCAGCCAGGACGCCTGGCGAGAACTCGGAGTCGATGCGGACTTCGTCCAGCACAACCACTCCCGCTCCTCGGCGGGCACCTTGCGGGGCCTCCACTTCCAGACCCATCCCGGCCAGGCCAAGCTGATGCGCTGTCCGCGCGGGCGGATCTTTGACGTTGCGGTGGACCTTCGCCGCGACTCTCCGACCTACGGCCAGTGGGAGGGCTACGTGCTCGATGACGAGAAACATCGGCAGCTCTACGTGCCGGTCGGTTTCGCCCACGGTTTCTGCGTGCTCTCCGAGGTCGCCGACGTCGCCTACCTGGTTTCCAACCTCTATGACCCGGAGACCGAGGCCGGCTTCCGCTGGGACGACCCGGAAGTCGGAATCGAGTGGCCGGTCAGCGAGCCGCTGGTCTCGAAGCGCGACGCCGAGGCGCCGACTCTGGCTGAGATCGCCGACGGCCAGCCCCGGGTGGGGGGGGGGGGGGGCGATTTT
>JAEZIQ010000075.1 GCA_023436605.1 Actinomycetes bacterium
GGTCAGCGCCGTCGCGACCGCCACCCGGGCCGTTTCCGGTCCGCCCGGATGGGTCTGGTCGTCACCAATGCCGGGACCGGGGTTGCGGGCGATTCCGAAACGGCGCTCGAGCCCGAGCACCCAGATCCGCGACCACTCGCCGCCCTTCAGCATGTCGAGGCCCAGCACCTGCACCGCCCCCACCCCGGGCAGGTTCGAACCGCCGGCCGGTTCCAGACCGCCTTCGGCCAGGGCTTCGAGGAAAGTGGTGAACTCCCGGACCGAGGCGTTCGGGTCGCGCCGCGAGAAGTCGGTCGCGATCTCGGCCAGACGCGAAAGTCCGAGCAGCCGTTCGGCCGTTTCGGGCCGGGCCGCGAAGAGTCGCTGGCGCCGGAAGCCGATCCGCTCGATCAGCCTTCTCACATACGCGTCGGGCCGCCGGGTGTCGAGGGCGCCGGCCGCCGCCTTGTAGAGGGAGAGAAAGCCTTCGATCCGCTGGCGGGCCTCGGGCGCCATCTGCGGCGATTCGAGCGAGGCTTCGCTGGCGGTGACCATGTCGAGCTTGCGCCGCTTTGAGATCTGGGTGAGCCGGGCGAGGTCGAGCGAGCGGAGTTCGGTCGGCGGCCGCATCAGGGCCCGGGTGACGGCCCGGGCGTCGGTCGGGTCGGTCAGCGCCCTCAGCCAGGCGATCGTGTCGCGGACCTCGGGCTGGCGAAACAGCGCCGCGCCACCACCAGGCCGGGCCGGAATCCCGCGTTCGGCCAGGGCCCCGACGATCGCCACCCCCTGCGAGTTCACATCCGGCACCGCAATCGCCAGTTCCTCGGCCGGGGTGCCGGAAGCGATCTGCAGTTCGACTTCGCGGGCCACCGCCTGCGCTTCCGCCCGGGCCGAGGCGGGCCGCCAGTAGCGAACCGAACCTTCATCGCCCCGGGCCTCCCAGGCTCCTTCGGGCAGCGGGCCCTTGCCGAGCGAGGCCCGGGCGGCGGTGATCCGCACCTCGCTCATCCGCCAGGCCTCGTCCAGGGTGATCTCGTCCGGGTCGGGGAAGGCGGTGAGGAAGCGCTGTTCGGCCCCCGGTCCGTAGATCGCCCGCGAGGGATCGAGTCCTGCGACCACGCTCTCCGGTCCTGCCGCGGCCAGCTTTTCGAGCAGTCCCGCGCGGGCCGGATGGAGGTCCTCGAGTTCGTCGATCACGAGTTGCGGGAAGCGGGTGATGGCCTCGCGGGCGAGGTTGGGGTCGCTCAGGAGCTCTTCGGCGATCCGGGGCAGAACGTTCCGGTCGAGCAGGTCGGCGGCGGCGAGGATCCGGTCGTGGACCTCGATCAACTCGGCCAGCTCGCCCCCGTCCTCGCCTTCCCGTTTGGCCCGGTCGATTCCGACCAGGAGCTCACGCAGCAGTCCGGCCGGGTTGCCGCGGATCTCATGGTTTCGGAGCGGCAGCTCGTCGACCCGGGCGAGCAGCATGGCCAGCCGTTCGGCCGCCCCGATCACTTCGAAGGAGGGGCCGAGACCGGCTTCGATCGGCCGGTGGCGGAGGATCTCTTCGGCCAGGCCTTCCCAGGTGAAGACCGACAGCGACTCGTAGGGACCGGGCAGGTCGTCCTCGAGCTTCGCCCGGTGGGCGGCGGCGGACCGGTCGGTCGAGGTGATCAAGGCGACCTTCGAAGGGTCGAGGCCCTGGCCGGAAAGCTGGATGACCCGTTCCCTCAGCGCGGTGCTCTTGCCGGTGCCGGCCCCGCCGCGAATCAGCAGGGTGCCGGAACCGTGCGCGCGAACCCGATCCCGGCCGGGGCCGGGATCTCCATCGGCACCGGTTCTCGAGGCAGGATCACTCACACCCCCAAGTTACCCGAGAAAAGCAACCGTCTTGACTCTTGGTGGGTCGGATTTCAGTCACTCCCGCCGGAAATCCGACCCACGGGCCCACCGACCGTTGCCTTTAGCATGTGGTGGGTGAACCAGCTACCAGCCGATCCCGCCCTCGATGCTGACTGGACCGGCATCTGCCGTCGCATCGTCGAAGAGCAGAAGAAGCTTTTCGCCGAGTACGACACCACCGAGAAGCGCGACAACTACGAGGGCGTCGGCGAAGGTGGCGATCACACCCTGGTCCTCGACCGGATCTGTGAGGACATCGTGTTCGCCGAACTGGAGAATCTGGCCGAGAGCGGAGGCGCCGCCTTCACCGCGATCTCGGAGGAGCGCGGCACAGTCACCTTCAACGAGGGCGGCAACGTCTGGGTCGTGATCGATCCGATCGACGGTTCGCTCAACTTCAAGCGCACGATTCCCCGCCACAGCCTCTCGATCGCGGTCGCCACCGCCCCGAACATGGGGGCGGTCGAGTTCGGCTACGTCTATGACTTCGGCACCGACGAGGAGTTCCTCGCCCAGTCCGGCGAGGGCGCCTACCTGAACGAGGCCCGCCTCAACCTTGAGCCGCGTGATGGCCTCGAAGTGGTCGGCGTCGAAGGATCGGACCCGATCCAGCTTGCCCCGATGCTGGCGAAGCTGGCCGGCAAGGTCTACCGGGTTCGCTGCATCGGTTCACTGGCGATTTCGATCGCCTCGGTCGCGGCTGGCCGCTTCGACGGTCTCGCCTTCCCGCACCACTCCCGTTCGGTTGATGTCGCTGCCGCCCAGCTGATTGCCCGCGAGGCGGGCGCTCTGGTCGACCTCGGCGAGGGAGGCCTCAGCGAGATCGGCCTCGCCCTCGATGAGCGTTTCCCGGTCACCGTCGCCTCGAGCGGCGAGGGCCTCGAGACCCTCCTTCTGAGCCGCACCGACGACTGAATCGCCCGTCGGATACCGGGTCCTGAACCCGGGACGGGAGGCGAACACGAATGGCCAGTTCGACCTCCCGGCCATCCCTGCACGATGAATTTCATCGTCTAATCGTGCCTTTTTTGGCTTGCTGAAGCCAGTTACCGGTCCGTGACGGAGGTCACACCAAAAAAGAACATGTGTTCGTATTTCGTTGCTACACTTCAAACATCATTAGAAGTAAGTAATCTGCTTTCAACACAAAGGACTGGTTGATCCCCATGGCCGAAGCAAAGAAGACTGCACCCAAAAAGACCACCGCCAAGAAGACAGCCGCGAAGAAGCCGGCTGCGAGCGCCGCAAAGAAGCCGGCCGCGAAGAAGGCTGCGCCGAAGAAGGCGACCAAGCCCCGCACCGCCGCTCAGCTCCGCGCCGAGGCCGAGAAGAAGGCCGTTCACGCCGCCAAGCTCGACGCCGAGAACGCCAAGAGCCGCATCGAAGAGGTTCAGGAGACCGCCGTCGAGTACGCCCGCAAGGGTGTTGACGTGCCGGTAGGTGCCGCCCTCAACCTGACCGACCGCGTCTCCGAGGTCATCGAGGACTGGACCGACCGGGCTTCCGCCGAGAAGAAGGTCAAGGGCTACCGCGCCGACCTCACCAAGACCCTCAAGCGCGCCGAGCGTCGTGGCGTCACCACCCGCCGCAAGGCCACCACTCAGGCCAAGAAGCAGCGCAAGTCGATCGAGAAGACCGTCCGCCAGCAGCGGAAGAGCTTCGAGAAGACCGTCAAGACGACCAACAAGGACGTCAACAAGCAGATCGAGGCCCGCGTCAACGAGGTAACCAAGCGTGCCTACCAGGCGCAGACGGATCTCGGTAAGGTTGCTGACGCCCAGGGCAAGAAGGCCCAGGATCTCGTCAACAAGGTCACGGAGCAGCTTTCGGCTCTGGTCTAGACCAAATCGCTTAGCCCGGTTGCCGCTGGAGAACGGCCAACCGGAGAAGATCGGCTGACCTCATAACCTCGTCAGTCGATGTAGTACCTCTCCTCCCTCGCCAACGGCCCCTTCCTCGGGGCCGTTGGTATTTAACGGAACGCCCTCACCTAGCGAAGAGGCAGTTGACCGACATCGTGTAACCGACGTCCGGGCCTTCGTCTCCACTGACTAAGAATTCATAACCACCTGGCGCTCCGATCTTGTTGCCGATCGCAGTCCGACTCAATTCGAAGGAGTCTGGTCCCAGGACACCTATCGCTGGGTCTATGGCAGTCGGAGCCTTTCGAGGGCACACAATCGTCCCTCGTGTCTCCGTGAAGACTCCGTCGTGAGGAACTGGATCTTGAGACCTGACCACCTCACGGTGACCGACCAACATCTTTCCCATGGCTCTAGCCCCAACCGACGAGTTCTTTAGATCGTCCCGCCCCACAGTGAACTTTCCGGGCAAGGCGACGGCGGTCCCCCCGATTGCGATGACCAGGGCGATCAATGCCACGACCATTGCCGGTGACGGTCGCGGAATCCCTCTCATGCCTCCTCCTTGCCTGCCGAATCAATCCTTCGGATACACAATGACCGATCGGGCCTTCGATGTCGAGGGCAGGTAAGGCCAGCCCGCTTCCTGGAGGACACTCGCCCGGAACATGATCCTCTGTGCGGAACTGATCGTCCGGAAACGGTAGGCGTAGCGGAACTTCCCGAACCGGTTGGTGCGAAGGACTTCGACCGGACGCCACTTTCCGCGACTCGGATCCAGATACTGGATGGCGACCAGCTTTCCCCGTGACGGCGGCAAGGCTCCCCTGAACCCGACCGATCCCCTCATCCGGACCACACCTCCATTGAACAGCTTGCCCGGCTTGACCTTGAAGTTGATCCCGCCCCTCACGGAAACCCTGAGTAGTGAACTGGCCGCCCGGGACAGCTTCGGGGTGCCGTCGAAGACGGCCGTGACGCTTCGGGAGGGGCCCGGAGTCAGTCGGAGCCTGAACCGCCCGGCACCGTCGGTTCTGACTTCCCGGATTACAGAGCCACGACTTGATCCGGCCACAAATGTCTCGACGATCCGCAGCTCCCTGTTGTCCAGCGCCGCACCGGCACTGGCCAGTCGCCCCTCGACGAACGGACGGGTGCCATACCTGGCCCTGAGATAGGACTTCCCGTTGCCGACCGAGGCGCTGACTTCCGTCGACTGTTTCAAGGGAAGGTTGAGGATGACCGGCTCTCCCGCGGCGGTTTCATTCTCGGTGATGGCATTCCCTGCCCGGTCGGTCGCTACTGCGTTCAGTTCGTAGGACCCCTTCGGGAGATCGTCGGAAGGGACCCTGGCCCTGAACTCCCCGTCCCCACCACTGGTGGGGAGCCGAGCAAATTCCAGGTTCGATCCCGCCGGACGGATTCCAAGCGATACAGCCACCACACCCGAGTCCGTGTCTTCGGCGAAGACCCTGACGACTTCCGGCTCCTCCGGATCCCGGTTGGGGTCGAGGCTGACGTCGGGGGGAGTGGTATCGATTCGCACCACTGCCTGGCCGGGAGTCGGATGAACATCACCGTCCGGACCCGGCCGGCCATCGTTGGCGTTTCCGGCGAGATCCTCGGCCCAGTACTTGATCCGGTTTACCCCCTCGGTTGCGACGGCAAATGTCGCGACCGCCCCGGGGGAGCGATAGGTCGCGTAGTTGTCAGCGTCGATCACGGTTTCGGGTTCACCGTCGTCTCCGGCCTCGGGCAGCATCCCCGAAAGCTGGTCGGTCGCCTGGACGCTGAGGGTCACCGGGTGATTGACCCACTCGTTCGGGATGCCGGAAATGGTCGAAGTTGGAGGGGTCCGGTCGACCCTGACGACAGTACTTCCCGGCTCGAGCGACGAACGGTGTGCACCGGACACCGCGGCTGCGGAGATCCAGTGGCTTCCCTCGGCCAGGCCCCCGATTGAGCCTGTCCGAACGTCCGGCCCGCCCGAAAGCGTGATCTCGGGGGCGAGGCAGACGACGGTGTCGCAGGGACTGGTCGGTCCGCTGGCAGAAACCGAAAGGGCATAGCCGGACACTCCCGAGGGGCCACCGGCTTCCGCCTTCTCGATTTCCTGGGCGAGCGGCAACTCGTCCCGGGAAATCCAGCCACCCGGCGGCAGGGGACTGACGTCACCCGGCGGTCGATCATCGAACCTGAGCGTGGTTTCCGCCCCTTCACCGATGTTGGATCCACCGTCGAAGAGCGTGACGACCGCCCGGTATTCGCCCACTTCAGGGACCTGGAAGGGACCGATGCTCTCGATACCGGTCCGGCCTACGTACTGGGCCGCCACCATCTCCCCTGACCCGGCTTTGAAGAGACGGTAGGTCGCCCCAACGATCGGCGACACCTGCCCACTGGGAGTGCCCCACCGGAGGGTGAAGCCATTTTCCGGTTGCCAGCCAGTTCCCTGGTCGGAACGGAGGTTTACCGGGGCAGCGGGTGCCTCGTTATCGACTCGGAGTGTCCTGATGGCACTGCAGGTCTTCGAAGCGGCGGCTTCAAATCCCGCGTAGTCCCGGACGCAGAACCGGACCTGGTTCGGGCCTTCCTGGAAGGGCGCCGATGTCGTGTCGAAGTTTCGCGATCCGAAGTAGACCAGCGGGCAGGGAGTGAACCGCGTCGAGTACGCGCCTTTGTCACCCGGACAGGTCGGCGCGGTGAAGTCGACTCGCAGCCCGTTTATCTCGGCCCACGCCGCTGCGACCCCCGATCCCTCGTCTACGCCTCCGACCGTGACCGAGGCACTGCCGCGATGGAAGGTCGGATCGCCGGCCCAGTTCCACAAATCTCCTGAAACCCCAATCGCGGGGGCGGCGTTGTCCCGAACGGTGAATTCGGCATCCGTGACTTCAATGAACGCCTTGACGGAAGTCGACTGGTTCTCGCAGCCAGAGATGGCGTGACAAACCAGTCGGGCCAGGATCATGGACTGGGGATTGGTGGTCGTGGACCAGGTACTTGCTCTCTCGACGCCGTCGTGGGCCACGCCACCATCGAGGTCGCTGACCGTGCTCCCGTTGAACCCTCCGAGTTGGGCCTCTATGCCGTTGGCGTCCTTCAACCTGGCGGTGAAGCGCGTCCCGGTGACCGTCGTGCCGGCCGGGGCGTCCCAGCGGAACTGACCGCCGTCGCCATAGGTGAGTTTCGCGCCGCCACGGTCCTGATAGATGCCGATTTTTCCGGAACCGTTCGGCACGCAACCATTTACGTCTTCAAATCTCTGACTACCGTTGATCGCACCATAGGTCCCTTGGAAGTCTGACTGGCCGGACCCGAAACATTGCTTTACGGAAAATGTGCCAGCGTCTGCTAACGAACCCAGTGTTACTAACCAGATGGTGGCTAGCGCAGTGACGGCGATTCTCCGCACCTTGGTCATGGGGCGAA
>JAEZIQ010000083.1 GCA_023436605.1 Actinomycetes bacterium
ACATGCTCGACCGCCTCGGCATCGATTAGCCCGGACGGCACTTGGCATCCACCCGCTGAAGTCGTGGTGGTGAAGCAGGTTTTGTGCTGATTCGGTCGCGAGGCTGCTTCACCGTGGCTGCGTTCCCATCCATGTCTGGGTTCCTGGCCGTGGCCCGGCCAGAATGATTCGTACTTTGGGTAGGTAAATGCGTACTTGTGGTATGTTTTTACCTACGGTGAGTATGTAACGTCGAACGGCGGCATCAGGAGGTCTTCCATGAGCGGCAATTTGAACCAGCTGGACATCGAGGCGGTTTCACAACGCTATTTCGCGGCCTGGGAAGCCCGCGATCCCGAAGCGATCATCTCCCTTCATGCGGAGGACACCCAGTTCTGGACTCACCTCGGCGCAGGGCCCGTACGGGGCAAAGGGCCGGTGCGCGAGGCATTCGAGGCATTGTTCGGGCAATTCCCGGGTTTCTCGTTCGAGGTGTACCGGGTGGTGACCGGGTCGAACCACTGGGTGCTCGACTGGGCGCTTATCGACGGGGCGATCCGGTTCGACTGCCTCGATCTGGTCGAAGTTTCGGACGATGGACTGGTTACCCGCAAGGACACCTTCGTCGACGGGGTCCAGCTGGAGGCGGCCATGCGCGCCGCGGCCGTTCCGGGCGGTGCGGAGGAGAAAGCGAGTGCGGTCTGATGACGGCTACCAACCCGGCTGACCCAACCGGAGAGATCCCCCGGCTGGATTCACTGCCGGTCAGGCATCTCTGCGATCTGCACGTAGAACTCGAACCGGCCCGGGTAATCGGCACTCCTGCCGGTACCCGCCTGTCCTTCATCGCCAAAGGTGGCCGGGTCAACGGCCCTGACCTGAAGGGAGAGGTGCTGCCTGGCGGGGGAGACTGGCTCCGCGTCGGAAACGATCGGGTCGGTCAGGTTGATGTCCGGGTCACCCTGCGAACCGAGGACGGAGTACTGATCCACTTCGAATCCGGCGGAGTTGTGTCGGTACCGGACGACGGACTCCTGCGACTCAGCGCCGGCGAAGCGATCCCGTTCGAGGAGACGTACATCCGGACCACGCCGCGGTTCGAGACCTCCGACGAGCGGTACTCCTGGCTGGGCCGGATCGTGACGATCGGGTACAACGCGATCGCCCCTGATCACGTCGACTACCGGATATATCAGGTGCTCTGATGGCTACCCCGAAGAACCGGACACCGGAAGCCGGAAGCGGAAACCAGGCCCGGAGGCGGATTGCCCGTCGTTCCAACCGGATCGCCACCAGGTGGGCGAGCGCCCAGCGCGCCTTCTCCCGCTTGCACGCCCGGCTCTACCGGATCAGCGGCGGCAGGTTCCTGGCCCATTGGTTCGACCGGGCTCCAGTCCTGGTGCTGGAAACGACGGGCCGCCGATCCGGCCGCCGGCGACGCACTCCGGTCCTGTATCTGCGGGAAGGTGAATCCTTCGTGGTGCTCGCGGCAAACGCTGGCGCCGATCGTACGCCAGCCTGGTGGCTCAACCTGAAGGCGTCGGGGGAAGGCGTGGCCGAAGTCGGTCGTCGCCGGTTGCGGGTGCGTCCCCGGCTGCTCGAGGGCGAAGAACGGGAAAGGCTGTGGCGCTCGTTCGTCGGAATGTACCCCCAGGCCCGGGATTACGCGACGTTCACCGAGCGGGAACTGCCGCTCGTGGCGCTGGACCCGTTGTCATGATGATGGGCATGCGAGGTACCAATTGAGTCCGACCCAGGCGGAGCGGCGCGCGACCACGACCGCAGCATTGCTGAGTGCGGCACGCGATCTCTTTGCCAGCGACGGCTATGCCGCAGTTTCAATTGAAGCCGTGGCGTCGAAGGCGGGTGTCACCAAGGGGGCCGTGTACCACCTCTTCGACGGGAAACGCGAACTTTTCGAAGCTGTGCTCGGACGTGAAGTCACCTCGCTGGCCGAGTCCATCGGGGAGGTCTACCGGAGCGAGCCTGATCCCTGGGAAGCACTGCGCCTGGGTAGCCGCGCGTTCGTGGAGGCTTGCCTGGACCCCGAAATCCAACGAATCCTCCTGCTTGATTCATTCGCTGCCCTGGGATGGGAACGCGTCCGTAGCCAGGAGACCATCCTGCTCGACGGCCTGACTCGCGGAATCGAGCGCGCGATCGAGGCGGGAAGGATCGAGGACCGGCCGGCCGCACCACTGGCCGGGCTCCTGTTCGGAGCGATGTGCGAACTGGCGATGTTGATTGCCCGTTCCGATGAGCAACGGCTGGCCGAGCGTGAAGCTCTCGACGAGCTGGACCGAATTTTCGAAGCGCTGGCCACCTGAGCCGGAATTGCCCGCCCGGCGGCGGCTTCCGTAGGATTCGATCCCATGCTGCGAAAAGTCGCAATCTGCGCCGTAATGGCAACCGCCCTGCTGGCCGCCGGCTGCGGCAACTCCGATGAATCGACGTCCAACGAGGACGAGAAGGAGATCAGGGAACTGGTCACCGAAGTGAACCAGGCGACGGCGGGCAAGGACGCTTCGGCGTTCTGCCTGCTGATCCAGCCGAGCGCGATCGAGAAGACCTTCGTTGACATCGACCGTTGCGTGAAGGAAACGAAGAAGATCCTCGAACAGGCCGGAGAACAGCCGACGCTTGAAGTCGAGAGCGTCGAGGTCGACGGTGACCTGGCCAGCGTCACTTTCGCCGGGAGTGCCAGCAACGAGGCTACCTTCGTGAGGGAAGGCGGCCGGTGGTACGTGCCGCTCGACCAGAGTGAAATCAACGTGGACGCCGACAGCGAAGGTTGAGATGGCTGCTGTGGAAGTGAAGTTTGACCGGGACGGTCTCGTCCCCTGTATCGCTCAGGATGCCGACACGGGCGAGGTACTGACCCTTGCCTACATGAACGAAGAGGCCCTGCGGCTGACTGAAGAGACCGGTCTGGTCACCTATTTCAGCCGTTCGCGCCAGAAGATCTGGCAGAAAGGCGAGGAGTCCGGGAACGTCCAGAAGGTTCGCCAGCTGCGGATCGATTGCGACGGTGACGCGCTGATCGCCCTGGTCGAGCCGGCCGGCCCGGCCTGCCACACCGGAGAGCGCACCTGCTTCTTCCGCGATCTCGAAACGGGGGAGACCCCCGAACCGGTTGACGGTGAGGCCCTCGCGGTTTTGGCCCGCACGATCGACTCCCGTCTCGCCGAGAAGCCGGAGGGCAGCTACGTCGTGAAGCTGCTCGAAGACCCGGCGTTCGCCGGTGAGAAAGTGATGGAGGAAGCCGAAGAGGTAAGCCGCGCGGTTCGCGAGGAAACCGACGACCGGGTCGCGAGCGAGGCGGCTGATGTTCTCTTTCACCTTGCGGCACTCATTCGCAGCCGGGGCATCACCTTGTCGGACGTCGGAGAGGTTCTGAATGGCCGTCGCACCTGATCTCGCTGCCCGTCTGACTCCGGACCTGGAATCGGCCCGGGCGATGGTCCCGGAATCGAACGTGGTTCCGGTCGCGCTCCGCTACACCGATGACACCGAAACCCCGGTTTCTGCCCTGCTCAAACTGCGCCAGGACGGTCTCTGCTTCCTGCTCGAATCGGCCGAACGCGGCCAGGTCGGCCGCTACTCGTTCGTCGGGGTCAGCCCGCACCGGGTGATTCGCTGGGTTGCTGGTGAGCTCTCCGAATTCCCCGGTGACGCGATGTCGGGCGAGGGCGAACCGCTGGAGAAGACCGGCGCGCCGGATCCCTACGACGGAGTGAAGAACTACCTCGACCGCTACCGGGTGGCCGAGATCGACGGCCTGCCGCCTTTCGCGGGCGGCGCGGTCGGTCTCTTCGGCTACGACCTGGTCCGGGCGATCGAGCCGCTCGGCGACCCCAACCCGGATCCGCTCGGCCTGCCCGACCTGGCCCTGATGATCACCGACGTGCTGCTGGCCTTCGACCACCTCCACAACGAGCTGACCATCATCAGCTGCGCCTGGGCCGACGAGCATGAGAGCTTCGATGAAGCCTGGGAAGCCGCCGCCGCCCGCATCGAGACCGTGCGTGAGGGCCTGCGCGGTCCTGTTCCGGAAGTCAAGGGCGCGGGAGCGGTGGAGGCACCCGATTTCAAGTCCAATGTGAGTCGGGAAGAGTTCGAGTCGATGGTCGCCCGGATCGTTGATTACATCCGCGCCGGCGACGCCTTCCAGGTTGTGCCCTCACAGCGTTTCAGCGCGGACCAGAAGGCCGAAGCGCTTTCGATCTACCGCGGCCTGCGCTCGATCAATCCATCGCCCTACATGTACTTCTTCGAGTTCGGGGACTTCCAGATTGCCGGCGCTTCGCCCGAACCGCTGCTCAAGGTGAATGGCGACCGGGTCGAGATCCGGCCGATCGCCGGCACCTCGCCGCGTGGCGCCAACGAGGAGGAGGACCGCCGCCTTGCCGAGAAGATGATCTCCGACCCGAAGGAGCGCTCCGAGCACGTGATGCTGGTCGATCTGGCCCGGAATGACATCGGCCGCGAAGCCGAGTACGGCACGGTCGAGGTCGAGGAGCTCATGGTCGTTGAGACCTACTCGCACGTGATGCACATCGTCAGCCGGGTCTCCGGTCGACTGCCGGAAGGCCGCGGCGCCCTCGACGTGCTGCGTTCGGCTCTGCCGGCCGGCACTCTCTCCGGGGCCCCGAAGGTGCGGGCGATGCAGATCATCGACGAGATGGAAAAGGTCAAGCGCTGCTCCTACGGCGGCGCGGTCGGCTATCTCTCCTGGAACGGCGATCTCGACACGGCGATTCACATTCGCACCGCCCTGATCAAGGACGGCCAGGTCCACATCCAGGCCGGCGGCGGCACCGTCGCCGACGCCAAGCCCGCCTACGAGTACGAAGAATCCGTAAACAAGGCGAAGGCGATGTTCCGCGCCGTCGAGATCGCCTGCGAGAACCCTGACTGGGCCTGATGCGCGTACTGGTAATCGACAACTACGACTCGTTCACCTACAACCTGGTCCAGTACCTGGGTGAGCTCGGCGCGGAGGTCACGACCGTCCGTAATGACGTTCGTACCATCGACGAGTTGCTCGACGAGGGTCACGACCGTCTGGTCGTCTCGCCCGGGCCGTGTACTCCGGATGACGCCGGGATCTCGCTTGACGTGATCCCCGCCTTCGCCGAAGCCGGAACCCCGGTGCTGGGCGTCTGCCTCGGCCACCAGGCGATGGTCCAGACCTTCGGCGGGACGGTCATTCAGGGCGAGCCGATCCACGGCAAGAGCGCCGAAATAGAACATGACGGCAAGACGATCTACGACGGTCTCCCCGACCCCCTTACGGTCGGCCGTTACCACTCGCTGATCGCCGGCGAGGTGCCTGACTCGCTCGAAGTGACCTCGACCTACGAGAACATCGTGATGGGAGTCCGGCACAAGGAACTTCCGGCCGAAGGGGTTCAGTTCCACCCCGAGTCGGTACTCACTCCGTTCGGAAAGCGGATGATCGCCACCTTCATCGGGGTCGACCTTTCGCTCGAGGAAGCTTCCGCCGGCATTCCGAACGAAACCGAGGGGACCTGAAATGCCAAATGACATCCTGACCCGGGCGATCGATGCCGCCGCCTCCGGCCAGCACCTGACCACCGACCACGCCGCGGCGGTTCTGACCGAGATCATGGAAGGCCGTTCCGACGAGGTACAGACCGGAGCCTTCCTGATTGCGCTCCGGACCAAGGGTGAAACGGTGCCGGAACTGATCGGCCTGGCCCGCACGATGCGCGAGCTCTCCGAGCCGGTCGAGGTGCGTGGGGACCTGGTCGACACGGCCGGCACCGGCGGCGGTCCCTCGACCTTCAATGTGTCGACCACGGCCGCGATCGTCGCGGCCGGGGCCGGTTGCGCCGTCGCCAAGCACGGCAACCGCTCCAGCACCAGCCTTAGCGGTTCAGCCGACCTGCTCGAGGCGCTGGCAGTGAACATCGAACTGGACCCGTCGCAGGTCGCGGAATCGATCAACCGGACTGGCTTCGGGTTCATGTTCGCCCCCCGCCATCACAAGGCGATGGCGCACGTAGTGCCGGTGCGAAAGGCGCTCGCTGTCCGGACGATCTTCAACTTCCTCGGGCCGCTGACCAATCCGGCCGGCGCCAAACGGCAGTTGCTCGGAGTCTCCGACCGTCGCTACCAGGAGTCGATCGCCGAAGCCCTGGTCGGACTTGGCACCGAGAGGGCGCTGGTCGTTTCCGGTGACGACGGAATCGACGAGATCTCGATCACCGGACCGACCCGGATGATCGAAGTCGTCGACGGAAGGACCGCGGAAGGGTTCGTTTCGCCCGGTGATTTCGGACTCGAGAGTGCCGAGCTCGGAGATGTGGTCGGTGGCACGCCGGAAGAAAATGCCGCCGCGACCCGGGCTGTCCTCGAGGGGGAGAAGGGCCCTCGACGCGACCTTGTGGTCC
>JAEZIQ010000103.1 GCA_023436605.1 Actinomycetes bacterium
CGGGCGAGCTCGCCCTTCGCACCAAAGTCTGAGGCGTACTCCTCGTTCGCCGAGAGAACTTCTTCGAGAATCGACATATCTGGACTCCAGGTTCTGTTGAGGGGGCGTTGCTGGAATCCAACTATAACATAGAAAGTTGATCAACTTAATAGGTAATTGTTGCGGGTGTGAAATCGGCGGCAAGGTCGCGAGGTTGACTGCCCGTCGAATCGCGCCCGGGGCCGGATAAGGTGCGCAGATGGCAGACAGTGGTGGCAGGACGTTCGAGCGGTTTGTGGCGATCGGAGACAGCCAGACCGAAGGGGTCGGTGATCCGACCGGTCCCGGGGGCTCCGAGAGGGGATGGGCCGATCGCTTCGCCGAGCGCCTCGCGCGCGAGCAGGAAGATCTGGGTGGACCCGAACTCCTCTACGCAAACCTCGCGGTCCGGGGCAAGCTGCTGGCCCAGATCGACGAGGACCAGATCGAGCCCGCCCTGGCCATGCGTCCCGACCTGGTCAGTCTGATCGGTGGGCTCAATGATGTGATCCGCCCCGGCAGCAACGTGGACCTGATTCTCGCCCGCATGGACACCATGCAGGGCCGCCTGGCCGCCAGCGGGGCGACCGTCATGACCATCACCTATCCCGACCCGGCCCTGATGATGCCGATCGGCCGCCTGCTATCCGAGACCATGAGCGAGTTCAACCGCGGTCTGCGGCGCATCGCGGCCCGGCACGGGACCCTGCTGCTCGACGTCGCCAACTCGGCCGAAGTCACCGACCCCGACCACTGGTGCGATGACCGCCTCCACCTCAACCCGAGCGGCCATCAGGTCCTGGCCGACGGCATGTTTTCCCTGATCGAGCCACTGCCCGAAGGCCACTCCTGGATCGGTGAGATCACCCCCGCAGCTGCCCGTCGGCTTCATCAGCGGGTGATCGCCGAGGCCCGGTGGGCCGGCGCTTTTCTCGCCCCCTGGATCTACCGGCGCCTGGCCGGGAAGTCTTCCGGCGACGGACGCCAGGCCAAACGGCCGGAACTGACTCCGGTCGAAATCTGATCAGTCCAGCTTGAATATCCGGCGGGCGTTGCCGCCGAGAAACAGCTCTCTGGTCTCGTTGTCGAGGCCGAGTTCATCGATGCCCTGAAGTGCGGCCGAATGCCCGATCATCGGGTAGTTGGTGCCCCAGAGCACCTTCTTTCGTCCCGAACTCGTCTTCATGTAAGCGATCAGTTCCGGCGGATAGCGCTTCGGCGTGTAGGCGGAAGTGTCGATGTAGACGTTGGGATGCTTGCGACAGACCGCGACCATCTCCTCGGTCCAGGGATAGCCGATGTGACCACCGACGATCACGAGTTCGGGAAAGTCAATCGCGATCTGGTCGATATAGGGGATCGGATGACCGACCTCCGAAGGCATCAGCGGGCCGGTGTGCCCGACCTGGGTACAGAAGGGAACTCCCAGCTCGACGCAGGCGGCAAAGAGGGGATAGAAGCGACGGTCGGTCGGTGGGACCTCCCAGAGCCAGGGAAGCTGACGGAGACCCTTGAACCCGTCTTGCTCGACCCGGCGACGCAGTTCGCGAACCGCTTCCATCGGCTGGGAGAGATCGACCGAAGCCAGGCCGAACAGGCGGTCGGGGTAGGCCGAGCACCATCGCGCGACCTGATCGTTGCTGATCATCGGTCCCGACGGCGCGTGCCACGCGCTCAGCATGCCCTTGCCGACTCCACCGTCGTTCATCGCCGCGATCGCCGTCTCGATCGGGATCTCCTCGGTCGGTGGCTCACTGCCGGTCCAGCGCATCAGCGATTCAAAAGCGCGGTGGGAGAGAAAACCCGGCGTCGGGTGCTGCATCCAGGCGTCGACGATCAACTCTTCACGCCTCCTTCCAGGGCGGCGCCGGCGGCGAGAATGCCGGCCCAAGCGGCATCTCCCATCGGCCTGGCGTACTCGGTCGGCCGTCTCTTCAGGCGGCCGCCGAGCCAGTGCTTGGCCAGTTCCTGGGTCGGGGCGAAGACCAGCGCGTGGAGGATGTTGAATGAAACGGAGGGCATCGCTCCCGATTCAGAGGACTCCTTCAGCCAGCGCTTCGACTCTTCGAAATAGGCCGCGTTGGAGGCACTGAGGCGTTCCCTTCCGGGCCCGGCCATGACCGGCCCCCGGTAGCGCGAGACGAGCTTTGCCCGGTCCGGATCCTCTTCGGTCCAGGCCAGGTGAAGCCGGACCAGTCCCTTGACGCAGGCCTCGGGGTCTCCCGCATGCTCGCGGTACAGATTGATCGTGCGCTGCTGGTACTCCTCCAGCGCCGTGAGCACCTCTTCGACCGGCAAGTCGTCACTCATGCTCCGAGTATGCCGTAACCGATCCGCAATCAGGCGGCCTGCGCCCGATCATCTTCCTGGCGTCGCAGCAGCATGCGGCGGATGTGGTCCTGGTCGAGGTTGGCCTCTTCGGTGCTGGCAATGAAGTCTTCGAGCACCCGAACGAAGCGGTCAGGGTCGTCGTTGAACGGGAAATGGCCGGCCCCGGAAAAGATCTCGAGCCGGCTGCCGGGCATCAGCTCGTGGGCGACAGTGGCATGGTCGACTGGAATGATCCGGTCGTGGTCACCCCAGACGATCATCGATGGAATCTCGGCCGTGAGATAGAGACGGTCGGCGGCCGAGACCCGCTGCCCGGTCGGGTCGATCACGGATCGGACCGTGTGAACGAAGGCCCGACGGGCATCGGCTTCGGTCAGGGAAGCGAATCCCTCGGCCACTCCCTCCATGTCGGCGCTGCCTCGCAGGCCGATTCCTGCGAGGAAGTTGCGCACCTTCAGGCCGGCGTCGTGGAGGGTGGGGGTAAAGAGCAACGGCAGGACGTACTCGGCCCCGGGCAGAGCCGCGGCCCGCAGGGCCGGGTTTACCTCGCGGCCGATGCCGCCGCTGTCGACCAGCACGAGCCGCGAGATTCGGTCGGGGAACTGGTACGCGAACTGCATCGCGATGCCACCCCCGAGCGAATGTCCGACCACCGTGACCTTGGGGATGTCGAGGGTGACCAGCAGGTCGCGCATTCCGCTTGCGTAGGCGCCCAGCGAGTAATCACCCTGGGGCTTGGCCGAGCGGCCGTGGCCGAGCAGGTCGGGGGCGATGACCGTGTGCTTCCCGGCGAGCTTCGACATGACCGATTTCCAGGTCCGCGAACTCGACGTGATTCCGTGGACCAGGAGTAGCGGCGGACCGTCGCCCATCTTGTGGAAAGTGACCGGCTGGCCGTGGATCTCGATCGTCTGGCGAACCGTCATGTTGCCGATATTCCCCGATCAGGCCGAATCTAACGGGTGACTTTGGACACAGAAGCCGGTTTCCGGCTGATCGTACTCGCTCTGAGCAGGCGATCACCGGGGTACATCACGGTTACGAAAGTCGGCCTCAAGCCTCTCGGAATGTTGATATTGAGCCATGACATTCCGGTCAGCGACCTGACCCGGCGGGTGATCAGGCGAACCTTCACGCGGGGTGGCTGCTTGCTTCTGGGGTCGCGGACCAGCCTGACCCTGGCGGTCACCGCCTTCGAAGCCTTCGAATCGATCCTGATCGCGAGACGGAGTGACTTGCCGTTCCACCGGGCGGTCTTTATCGCCAGGCCGGGGCCAGCCCGCGGCGCCGGTTCCGGCAACTCGTCCGGGAGGCTGGCAAGGTGGGCATGGAAGGCGGTACCGACCGGGGCGAGCGGAGTGCCGTCCAGGTCGGAGATCAGGGCGAAGTTGCTGCAGCCGAGCGTCGGCAAATCCCACCAGGCCCAAACCAGGTACCCGATCAGGCGCGCATCTGCCCACTTCATGAAGCGGTTGACGTGGCCGGGGTTGCCGCAGTCGTTCTGTCCGATCTCGGCCGCCAGAACCGGCACCCTTTCCGCCACCGTGGCGATCTCCTCGTCCCAGCACCTGCCCGTGCTACAGCGCTGGATCGGGTAATTGTGGAAGCTGGCAATCAGCTGGTCGTCAGCCGGGGCGTGAGCCAGCCAGCCGCGGAGGTCGTTTGCCCAGTCGATTCCGGATAGCAGGATCGGCTGGGTCGCTCCGACGCTGCGGACCACGCTGGTCAGCTTTCTGAAGCCGGCAGCCTCGTAGCGGGGAAGGACGCCGCTCACCGGGGCGGTGTCAGCTTCGGAAGGGGCCTCGCAGCCGCCTTTGGCCCAGCAGTCCCATTTCAGTTCGAAGGTCCAGCCGTTGCCGCCCCAACGGGAGTGGGGCTCGTTGAAGAGGTCGAAGATCACCGACCGGTTCTGCTGGAAGCGCGTCGCGACCGAGTGCCAGAAGGCGGCAGTGCGGTTGTCAGGCATCGGGCGGAGACCATCGGCGGCCACGCCGTTCGGTCCGGACCAGTGGAGGTCGATTATCGCCACGATGCCGACTTGGTTGAGGGCATCAACGAAGTTCTCCACCGATTGTCGATAGCCGGCTACGGTCAGCCCCCCTGAGGGCAGCCCGTCGTCGCCGAGCCAGCAGTCCTGGTTGAGGGGCAGACGGACGGTGTTGATCTTCCATGACGCGATTGCCGCGACGGTTGAGGCGACTTCGTGTGGCTTGGTTCCGTCCTCGCCGTAATCCCAGCCCTGCTGGCAGCGGTACTCATATCCGGGGAAATTGACCCCATGCGGGACGAAGCGTTTCGAGGTCAGGGCGTCGACGATCCGGTTGCCGTCGACCACCGGCTGCGGCGCAGCGGCTGCCGCCCGGGAAGGGATCACGGAGGTTGCCGCGAGAACCGCGACGACGAAAATCAGACGCCGGAGAGACACCCGAAAATCGTATATGTCGCGATCTAAAAGGAGATCAAGGATTCTCGCGCCGGGAACATCTGCCCGACCCGGCTATTCTTGCTGGCGAATGAAGTCTCGCGGGAATCTGGATGGACGACGACCCTGGCTCTAGTCCCAAGCGCACCTTGATGCGTGCCGGACTCGCTTCGGTCCGTGTTCGAGGGGCGCTGCCTCGATGATCGATCTTGCGCTCGTCCTCGTTTCCGTGGTCATGATTCTGGCCTGCGGACTTTTCGTGGCGGCCGAATTCGCTTTCGTCACGGTCGATCGTTCCAGCGTCGACCGCGACGCGGAATCCGGCGATCGCCGCGCAAAGGGCGTGCGGTCGGCGCTGAAGAGCCTCTCGACCCAACTATCCGCCGCCCAGGTCGGGATCACTGTCACCAACCTGATCATCGGTTTTCTGGCCGAGCCCTCGATCTCGAAACTGATCGATGGTCCTCTCGAATCGCTCGGCGTGCCCGGCGACGCGGTTCGCGGCATTTCGGTGCTGATCGCTTTCATCCTCGCCAACGGCCTGACCATGATCTTCGGCGAGCTGGTGCCGAAGAATCTTGCGATCGCCAGACCGCTGCCTACCGCCAAGGCGGTCCAGGGCTTCCAGCGCGGCTTTACCGCGGTGATCCACCCCTTGGTCCGGCTGACCAACGGTTCTGCCAACGCGATCCTTCGGCTGGTCGGTATCGAGCCACAGGAGGAGCTGGCCTCGGCCCGCTCACCGGAGGAGCTGACTTCGTTGGTGCGGCGCTCGGCCGCGAAAGGCACCCTCGAGGAGCCGACGGCAGAGCTGCTCGAGAAGTCCCTCGAATTTGGCGAACTCCGGGCCGACGACGTAATGACTCCACGGGTCAAGGTCAAGACCCTTTCGCCCGACCAGCCGGTCAGCGCGGTGATCGAGGCGGCCCGGGCTGGGGGCTTCTCCCGCTTCCCGGTGATCAGCGAAGGATCGGAAACGTTCGAGGGAATCGTCCACGTCAAGCACGCGGTGGCGGTGCCCCGCGATGAACGCGACGTGGTCCCGATTCGGCAGGTGATGGCAGATCCGGTGCTCGTTCCGTCGACCATCGAGCTCGACCCGCTGCTGGCCGAACTGCGCAAGGTGGGTCTCCAGATCGCAATCGTGGTCGACGAGTTCGGCAGCTTCGACGGCATCGTCACCCTCGAAGACCTGATCGAGGAGATCGTCGGCGAGGTCCGTGACGAACACGATCACGAAGAAGCCCCGATCCGCGAGATCTCACAGAACATCTGGGCCCTGTCCGGGCTGCTGAGGCCGGACGAGATCGAGGACCAGATCGGAGTGACGCTGCCCGAGGACGAGGACTACGAAACGGTCGCCGGACTGATCGGCTTCGAACTCGGCCGGGTGCCCGGCCGGGGCGACTCGGTGCATGTCGAAGCGACCGACGAGGAGAAGCTGCCGCTCATCGCCGAGCTGAGCGTGCTGCGGATGGACGGGCTGAGAGTGGACCGGGTTCGCCTGGCGGTCACCAGGCCGGAGCCCGAAGAGACGGAGGACGGAAAATGAGCGCCGCCCTCGCCCTGACCATTTCGCTCTTCCTCTTGATTGGCAACGCTTTCTTCGTCGGTGCCGAATTCGCTCTGATCTCGGCTCGCCGATCGGTGATCGAACCCCGGGCGGAGGAGGGGCACTGGGCGGCCCGGATCACGCTCCGGGCGATGGAGCGGGTCTCGCTGATGATGGCCGGCGCCCAGCTCGGGATCACTCTCTGCACGCTGGGCCTCGGTGCCCTGGCGGAACCGGCGATCGCCCACGCACTGGAGGGACCGTTTGAGGATCTCGGCGTTCCCCACTCGCTGATTCACCCGGCCGCGATCGCGGTCGCCCTCTTCTTCGTCGGCGGTCTCCATGTGGTGCTCGGGGAAATGGTCCCCAAGAACATCGCCCTCGCCGGTCCGGACCGCTCGGCTCTCTTCCTCGCTCCGCCGATGGCCGCCGTGGTAAAGGTGCTCCACCCGGTCATCTGGCTCCTCAACAAGAGCGCCAACGGCGTCCTCCGGATGCTCGGTGTCACCCCTTCGGACGAGGTGACGAGCGCCTTCACCCGCGACGAAGTCGCGGGACTGGTCGAAGAGTCCCGACGGGAGGGAATGCTGGACGCTGACGAGAGCCGGCTCCTGACCGGTGCCCTCAGTTTCGAGGAACGCGACGCCAGCGCGGTGCTGCTGCCGATGGAAACGATGGTCACCCTGCCGATCACCGTGACCCCGGCCGAGGTCGAGGAGACTGCCGGCCGCACCGGCTTCTCCCGCTTCCCGGTCACCCGAGACGGCGAGATGATCGGCTACCTTCACATGAAAGACGCGCTCGAGGTCAAGGACAAGCACCGCAACCGCCCGATCGCCGAGTCCTGGGTGCGGCCGCTGCCGACGGTCAGGCTGACCGACCCGCTCCGTGAGGTTCTCGCAGCGATGCAGGGTTCGGGCGCGCACCTTGCCCGGGTCGTGGTCAGGGGTGGCCGCGGGCGCAGCAAGACGGTCGGGGTGGTCGCCCTCGAAGACGTGCTCGAGGAGCTGATCGGGGAAGTCAGAGATGCGGCCCAGCAGATCGAGTCGTCGAACTGACCGCGGTTTCCTTCTAGGATCGCTCCATGAGCACCAATGACGATGTGATCGTCCGGTTCTACGAGGCCTTCGCGGCCGGAGACGCCGACACGATGGCATCCTGCTACCACGAAAAGGTCCACTTCCATGACCCGGTCTTTCAGGATCTGCACGGGCCCGAGGTGATGAAGATGTGGCGTACCCTGCTCGGTCGCTCCGATGATCTGGCGATCACCCTCGGCAACCATCAGGCCGACGGAAGCAAAGGATCCGCTCACTGGTCCGCGGTTTACACCTTCAGTCAGACCGGTCGCGTCGTCCACAACGAGATCGACGCCGCCTTCCGGTTCGAGGACGGGTTGATCATCGACCACGTCGACAGCTTCGACTTCTGGAAATGGACCCGTATGGCACTCGGCCTGCCCGGCACCCTGCTGGGCTGGAGCCCGATCGTCCAGGGCAAGATCCGCAAGCAGTCGGCCCTCCTCCTGGCCGGCGCCGATTGAGGTCCGGGTGGTCGGCTCGAGCGAGGCGGTTACCGACAACCTGCTCTGTCTGCGTCCCGGCGTCACAACCGTCGATGATTACGAGCAGCTTTTTCTGGATCCGGACGTCGGCTGCTGGATCCGTCCCGAGCCGCTGGCCCCGTTCAGTCGCGCCGACCTTGAGCGGATGGCGAGCCGGGATCGTGCCCACTGGGACGCGCACGGGTTCGGACCCTGGGCGGTGCGGGAGCGGGAGGGAGGAGCCTTCGTCGGCCGGGGCGGGCTTGCCTGGGCCATGGTCGACGGCAAGCGGGAGGTTGAACTGCCCTGGGCCGTTATGCCGTCAAAGCAGGGGCGGGGTTACGCAACCGAGATGGCCAGCGCAGCGATTGTCACCGCCCGCGATGCGGGCCTCGAGCGCCTCGTCTCGCTGACCCTGCCGCACAACCTCGCTTCCCGCCGGGTCATGGAAAAGATCGGTCTCAGCTTCGCCGGCGAGATACAGCACGCCAGCCTCCCGCACGTCCTCTACGAACTCGAACTCTGAATCCGCCAAAACCCATCGAGATGCGGATTTTCAGGGATTATCACTGATTTTTCGCATCTCACCCTGCGCCCGGTTGGTTTCCCGCGCGAGATCCCGGGTACCTGTCGCATATGCCACTAGCACTACTGCTCATAGTCATTGGAATAGTCCTGGCCATCCTCGTTCACTGGGGCCTGGGACTTGCCTGCATCCTGATCGGTCTGGTGCTGCTCATCTGGCCGGCGGTTACGGGGAAACGAAGTAGTGGCTCGAGGGTCTGACGAACGTTCAGGCACACAGCCAACTTGACCGAAGGGCCCCGGGAAACCGGGGCCCTTCACGTTTATCCACCGGGAGATTGAATCTGTCGGCAAATAGCGCGGATATCTTCAACCTGTCGGAGATTCAGACGGTCGGGAGCCGAAGATCGCGCTGCCGACCCGGACGATTGTCGACCCTTCCTCGATCGCGACCTCGAGATCCCCGGTCATGCCCATCGAGAGTTCTTTCATTTCGACCCCTTCGATCGCCTGCTCCCGGATTCGCCCGGCGACCTGGCGGAGACTGGCCAGCGAGGGCCGGGCGACTTCGGGCTCGGCGTTCAGGCCGATTGTCATGAGACCACGAATCTTCAAAGCATCGAAACTGGCGATCGTGCGGATGAACGGCTCGACCTCGTCCGGGTCGAGTCCGGCCTTGGTCTGCTCGCCGGAGGTGTTGACCTGGATCAGGACCTCGCGTGTCTCCCCGTCGCGATCGAGTCGGTTCTGCAGCTTGCGGGCGAGCGAGAGCCGATCGAGAGTCTGGATGCAGCTCACGTACGGAACCAGGGCGTTGATCTTGTTCGACTGCAGGTGGCCGATGAAGTGGCGCTCGTAGTCGAGGTCAGCGAGGGCCTCGAACTTCGGCCTCACTTCCTGGACCCGGTTCTCCGCGACCAGCTTCTCACCGGCCTCGATCGCGACCCTGATTCGCTCCGGCTCGACCGTCTTGGTGGCGAGCAGCAGCCGCACCGAGTCCGGATCGCGGCCGGACCGCTCACAGGCGGCGGCCATTCGTTCCCGCACCTGGGCGATGTTCGCCCGGATGAGCTCCGCGTCGGTCAATTCTGCTCCATCATTTCCGAGAAGACCGCAGTCTTGGTGCCGGGCGCGGTCTCCTCCCGGCGCTCGTCGGCGATCACGTGCGAGACCGCGTTGATCAGGGCGAGGTGGGTGAAGGCCTGGGGAAAGTTGCCGAGGTGCCGGTTGCTTGACGCCTCGAGCTCTTCGGCGTAGAGATTCAGGTCGCTCGCAGCGCCCAGCAGGCGTTCGCAGAGTTTCCTGGCTGCGGCAGCTTCGCCGATCTCCGAAAGCGCGGAGACCATCCAGAAGGAGCAGATCAGGAAGGTGCCCTCCTCGCCGTGGAGTCCGTCGTCGGTCTCGTCGGTGATGTAGCGGAGGATCAGGCCGCGATCATCGAGGCCGTCGCGAATCGCCAAAACGGTGTCCCGAATCCGCGGGTCGTCCGGCGGCAGGAACCGCACCAGAGGCATCAGAAGCACAGAGGCATCAAGGGCGTAGGTGTCGTAATGCTGCCGGAAGACCCCGTCCTTCATGCCCTTCTCGATGATCTCGGCCTTGATTTCTTCGGCCTTCTCCTTCAGCTGGTCGGCGAAGTCCTGGCGACCGAACTCAGCCGCCAGACGGGCGCCACGATCAACGGCGACCCAGATCATCAGCTTCGACGAGACGTAGTGCTGAGGCTCGCCGCGGGCTTCCCAGATTCCCTGGTCCGGCTTGGGCCAGGCTTCGAGGGCGTTCACGACCAGGTTCCTGACCAGCTCCCGGGTCTGGTCGTTGATCGCCTCGACGCCGAGAGCCTTTCGTTGAACGTAGATCGCGTCAAGCAGCGCGCCCCAGACGTCGTTCTGTCTCTGGTCGTAGGCGCCGTTTCCGATCCGGACCGGTTTCGCACCGCCGTAGCCGGACAGGTGGTCGAGTGTCTGCTCGGTCAGGTCGTGCTCACCGCCGATCCCGTACATGATCTGGAGGTCGCCATCCGATTCGAGCGCACGATCCCGGACGAAATTCAGGAACTGCCGCGCCTCCTGCTCGTAGCCGAGCGAGTGAAGCGACCAAAGGGCGAAAGTCGAGTCCCGTATCCACGAGTAGCGGTAGTCCCAGTTGCGCTCGCCACCCGGCGTCTCCGGCAGCGAAGTGGTCGCGGCGGCCAGCATCGCGCCGGTCGGGGTGTAGGTGAGGCCCTTGAGGACCAGGGCCGACCGCTGGAGGTGAATACGCCAGGGGTGATCCGGAAATTTCCCCTGGCCCAGCCATTCCCGCCAGAGGTCGCGGGATGCCTCGATCTTCTCCTTCGCCTCGGGGTAGCTGCGGGGGTGAGGCCCGATCCCGTCGCCCCAACTCAGGCAGACGAAGGCGCTGTCGCCTTCCTTCATCTTGAGGCGGCCGGTAGCACGGCCCTGTTCCAGGCTCAGGTTCAGATCGGTAGCCAGGCCGAGCCTTTCACCGCCGCCTTCTGCGATCGCCTCGCCGAGACCCTGATCGGACCAGACTGCGGCTTCCGCGCCGTAATTGAAGCGGGGTTCGCAGACCATCTCCACTTCGGCTTCGCCGTCGATGCAGGTGACGAGACGAACAAGGCAATTATCGGCCTCATGGCCGCTGATCAGCTCGCGCGGGCCGCCCTGCTCGGCCCAGGATGAGATCGAGAGGGCATCACGAACGACCAGCCATCCGGTCTCGGTCGACCAGGTGGTTTCGATGACCAGGGTTCCCGGCTCATAGCGGCGACTGAGCGGAGCCGACTCGTCGTACGGACCGAAGCGAAAATGGCCGGCGGTGCGGTCGAGGATCGAGCCGAAAACGCTGGGCGAGTCAAAACGCGGGGCGCAGAACCACTCGACCGAGCCGTCCGGAGCGATGAGTGCCGAGGTGTGGCAGTCGGAGAGGAAGCCGTAGCTCCCGATTGCGGGAAAGTGGTTGGCACCGGCTCCTTGACTCATCGCGGTGAACCTACCAGCGCCGATGGCGGGGATCCGCGGGATCCTTCCGTCGGTACGCTGGAAGGCCGTGTATCTGCTTCCCACAGCCCCGATTGCCGAGCTCAGTCCGGCCGTCGTGGCGATGCTGGAACTGATTCCGTTGACGGCGGCGGTGGTGCTCTACTGGCACCGTGCCATGACTCTTTCCTGGGCCGGACGTCCGGTTCCGGTCTGGCGTCAGGTCTCTTTCGGCTTCGGACTTTTCCTCGCCTGCTTCGTGCTTTTCAGTCCCTGGGGCTATCTCGCGGAGGAGCTTGTAATCGCCCACATGGTCGAGCACTTGATCATCGGAGACCTGGCCAGTCTTTTCATCGTGCTCGGACTGACCCGGTCGATGCTCCAGCCGATCCTCGCGATCAAGTTCTTCGACCGGCTCCAGATCCTCGCCAATCCGTTTGTGGCTCTGCCACTTTGGGCGATCAACCTCTTCTTCTGGCACATCCCGGCGATGTACGACGCGGCCTACGGCGGAGCCCTGCTTCACGGACTCGAGCACGGCTTGTTCCTGATGTTCGGCTGCCTGATCTGGATGCCGGTCTTCGGGCCGTTGCCGACCCCGACCTGGTTCGGACCAGGCTGGAAGGTCGTCTACGTGGTGATCGTCCGATTTATCGCCGCGATCCTCGGCAACATCCTGATGTGGACCCAGTTCACGCTCTACAACAACTACGACGAAGGTCACGTCAAGTGGGGTATCACGGCGATCCAGGACCAGAGCACGGCCGGCGTGATCATGATGGTCGAAGGGACATTCCTGATCCTCGGCATCCTTGCCTGGACCTTCTTCGAGGCGGCGAAGCAGTCGACCCAGAAACAGGACCTGATGGATCTCGCGCTGGATCGCGGGGTGGACATCGACGAAGCCCGGATCGAACGCGCAGTCAAGGCCGGGCACGCGGATCTGCTCGAAAAGCGGATTCTGGCCGGGGACGGAGGTGGAGATGTCAACGCTCAGTAGCCGTTATCTCGGTCTGCTCGTCTTCACCACCGGCGCCTGCACGATGGGCGCCGAGATCGCCGGGGCCCGACTGCTCGCTCCGTATTTCGGCGATTCGACCATCGTCTGGGCGAACACAATCGCGATCGTCCTGGTTGCGCTCTCGATCGGCTACTGGCTCGGTGGCAAACTGGCCGACCGGCGACCGGAGCTCCGCTCGCTCTGCTGGACCGTGCTCGGCGGCGCCGTTCTCGTCACCCTGATCCCGTTCTTTGCCAGACCCTTCCTCGGGGCGTCGGTCGAAGCCTTCGACGAGCTGTCGGTCGGGGTCTTCGCGGGATCACTGGTCGGGGTGCTGGTCCTGCTCGCCGTGCCGGTGATGATCTTCGGTGCGGTCTCGCCCTGGGCGCTTCGCCTCGCAATGGACTCCTCCGACGTGGAGCACGCCGGCCAGCTCGCCGGCCGGCTCTACGCGCTATCCACCGCCGGCTCGCTGGTCGGAACGCTGCTCTCGGCGATGGTCACGATCCCGCTGATCGGTACCCAGCGCACCTTCATCCTCTTTGCCCTCGTGGTGGCGGTGGTCGCCTCGGTCGGAGTGAGGAAGCTCTGGCCCGCCCTGATTCCCGCCGCGGTTGCCTGCGCCTCACTGATTCCGGTCGGCACGATCAAGGCTTCCAGCGTCGGCGAAGTCATTTTCGAGACCGAAACACCCCACCAGTACGTTCGGGTGGTCGAGATGGACGACGGCGAGCGGCGCCTCGAGCTGAACGAAGGCCAGGCGATCCATTCGATCTACCGTCCCGGCGAGTATCTGGTCGGCAACTACTGGGACGAACACCTGGTGCTCCCCTTCGTCGCGTCACCGCTCGTGACCGGGGTGAAGGGGCCGGCGCGGGGGCCCGGATGGCCCCATCAGGTCGCGATCCTGGGTAACGCGGCGGGAACAGTGGCTCGTGCATACGGACACTTTTTCCCGGGCACGCGGGTCGACGCGGTCGAGATCGACGGCAAGGTAACCGAGGTCGGGCGAGAGTATTTCGGGCTGGATAACCCGGGCATGCAGGTCTACGACGAGGATGCGAGACCGTGGTTGCGGGCGACAAAGCAGGCCTACGACGTGATCATGGTCGATGCCTATCACCAGCCGTACATCCCCTTCTACATGGCCACGAAGGAGTTTTTTGAACTCGTTCGCGACCGGCTCGTGCCGGGCGGGGTGGTGCTGATCAACGTCGGTCACCCGGAAAGCAGCGACGCCCTCGAAGAGAACCTGACCGCGACCCTGAAACAGGTACTGCCCTTCGTCCTGCGTGATCCGGTCACCGACACCAACACGATGCTGGTCGGCTCGGCCGAGCCGATCGAGCCAGGCAACATCCTCCGCGCCACCGAAGGTAAAAGCCCGCCGATCCCCGACCCGCTTCACGGGCTCGCGCTCGACACCGCGGTTCGTACCGGGCCGGCCCTGACCGGAGGCGACATCTGGACCGACGACCACGCCCCGGTCGAGTGGCTGGTCGATCTCTCGCTTCTCGAGTACGCCGGTGAGTGATCGTCCAGTCCAGCCCGCCCGGCCCCTCAAACGGGCACCGTTCCGCGCCTGGCTCGTAACCGGACCGGTCGGCCGCCTGGTCGGCTTCGCCCTCGACTTCAGCAAAGCTCTGAAGGCCCACCGCGCGGCTCAGCGAGACCGAAGCTGACTAGCGGCGTTTCCGGATCAGCACGACTTCTTTGCCTAACACGACATTCTGGCAGGGAACCGCGGCGGGATCGAACCGGAACCCGACTTTGACCTCCGCCCATCCGGTCCGTCCGAGCAGCCGCCGGGCCGGACCCCTGGGAACGATCCTGACCGTGTAGCGGCCGGCTTTCGAGGCCCGGGTCGTCGTCGGAGTGATCCAGGGGGAGGCCAGGGTCGAGACCTTGCCGCGGGAACCCAGATTGACCGTCACGCGGGCGGTTCCACTCCTCGAACTCCGGATGACCCGCCCCAGCTTCATGCTGGAGCGACCGCAATAGGCGGGCACGGTGGAGGCGGTGCGAATCAACGTCCCGTCACTCGTAAAGCTTCCCCATACCGCGACCACATTCCCGTCAGGGCCAGCCGCGAGACTGGTCGACCAGGGCTGATCGTCATCGATCAGGACGGGCTCCGTCAAGGTGCCTTCGGGGGTCCAGGTCGAGGACATCAATCCAACCGAGTCACGGCCAAACGAGTTGGACCACACGAGCGTGGTCGAGCCGTCGACGGAGCCGGCAAGTGAGCCACCACCCTGGTCGGATCCCCAGACGCGGCCGAGCCGTTTGGTGACCGGGTCGCTGCCGGGAGCCCAGCTCACCATTCGCGTGTAAGAGAAATCGAAGTAACCGTAGTCCGGGTCACCCTCCCTGTTATTGAAGTACCAGAGCAGAGTGACTCTGCCGTCTCCGGCGACGGCCATGTCGAAACCCTCGAGGGAAGCACTTTGAGCCCGGCGAACTGGCGGGGGAAACTCACCTTCCGCTGGTCTCGTCGAGGTGTAAAGACTTCTTCCGGACCCGGTTGATCTCACCCAGGCCACAGTGGTCGATCCACCCGGCCCGATGCCGACCTCCGGGTGGTAACCCTGATCTGAACCGGTCAACTTCCGGGGTGGTTCCGGTGATCCATCGGTCGGGAGATCGAAAACGAAGATGCCGTCGCCCCGCCAGGCGACGGTTATCTGGCTGAGATGGTCGACGGC
>JAEZIQ010000125.1 GCA_023436605.1 Actinomycetes bacterium
ATTCAGCGCTCGGGTACGCGCGCCGTTCGGCGGCCCGCGGAAACCACCGTTTCCGCACTTGGCGACGGGTAAAGCGCCGCCTTCGCCGACGCCAAAGCCAGCGCTCATCGGCAGAACCCGGCAAAACCGACTAGTGCTCTAGGATTTAGAGCGATGCTCTTCTCGACCAAAGCCGAGTATGGAGTTCGACTGATGGTCGAACTCGGACGCCAGCCGAACACCGGCCCCGTGTCGCTCAACGCGATCGCCGAAGCCGAACGCCTGCCGCTCTCCTATCTGGAGCATCTGGTGGCCAAGCTTCGTCAGGCCGGCCTGGTCAAATCGACCCGCGGCGCCCACGGCGGCTACAGCCTCGCGTACCCGGCCGAGGAAATCACCATGGTCGAGGTCGTAGAAGCACTCGAGGGGCAAATCGCCCCGATGGAGTGCTTCCACGAGACTCCGGAAGGCAAGGTCCTCTGCTCACATGAGGCAGACCGGGATCACGCCTGTGCGACCAAGCTGCTCTGGACCCGGGTTCAGGGTGGCGTGACCAAGGCTCTCGCCGGCACCACGCTGGCCGACCTGGTCGAGTTTTCGCGCCGTCCGCCGGAAGAGCGCAAGCTACGCAAGACCGCCGTCGGCAGCGCCGCCTGATCCGACGCATCCACTTTTTTCGAACGGAGCAACCAGTGGCAGAACTTGAGATCAAGAACCTTCACGTCAGGGTCGAGGAAAAGGAGATCCTGAAGGGTCTCGACCTGACCGTCGAAAAGGGCCGTGTCCACGCCCTGATGGGCCCGAACGGGTCCGGCAAGTCGACCCGCGCCACCGGGATCATGGGTCACCCGGCCCTCGAGGTGACCGAAGGCTCGATCGTCTTCAACGGCGAGGACATCACCGACGCCGACCCGGACGAGCGCTCGCAGCTCGGTCTCTTCATGGCGTTCCAGTACCCGGTTGCGATTCCGGGCGTGGCGGTCAGCAAGTACCTGCGGATGATCCTCAACGCGCAGCGTGAAGCCCGCGGCGAGGCCCCGCTCAAGATCAAGGATTTCGCCGCCCAGGCCCGCGAAGCGATGGAGCTGGCCAACATCCCCCAGGAGTTCTCCAGCCGCTACCTCAACGACGGTTTCTCCGGTGGCGAGAAGAAGCGCATGGAGCTGCTCCAGCTGGCCCTGCTCAAGCCGCAGATCGCGATCCTCGACGAGACCGACTCCGGCCTCGACATCGACGCTCTTCGCACCGTCGCCGATGGCATCAACAAGTTCACCGGTCCCGACATGGGCGCGCTGGTCATCACCCATTACCAGCGTCTGCTCCACATGGTCCAGCCCGATGTGGTCCACGTGATGTACAACGGCCGCATCGTCAAGGAAGGTGGCAAGGAACTCGTTGACCAGCTCGAAGCCGAAGGCTACGGCTGGATCAAGGAGGAGGTCGAGGCGGCCGCCTGATGGCAGCCGGCTCTCCCTCCCAGGCACCGGCGGCTTCCATGTCGGTGGACGAGATCAGATCGCAGTTCCCCATCCTCGCCCGCGAGGTCAAGGGGAAGCCGCTTACCTACCTCGACAACGGCGCGACTTCGCAGAAGCCGCTGGCCGTGATCGAGGCGATGGATCGTTACTACCGCGAGCACAACGCGAACGTCCACCGTGGTGTCCACACCCTTTCCGAAGAGGCCACCGACCTTTACGAAGGCGCCCGGGCGAAGGTCGCCAGGCTGCTGAACGCCCCGCATCAGCGGGAAGTGGTGTTTACCCGCAACATCACCGCGGCGCTCAATCTCGTGGCCCAGTCCTGGGGCGCGGCAAATCTCGGTCCCGGCGACCGCATCCTGCTGACCGAGATGGAGCACCACGCCAATGTGGTCCCCTGGTACCTGGTCGCCCAACGCACCGGGGCTCAGCTCGAGTTCGCCCCGATCGATGACGAGGGCCGACTTGATCGTGCCGCCCTGACCGAGGCTCTGGGTCGGAGCCCGAAGGTCTTCGCTTTCTCCCACGTTTCCAACGTGCTCGGCACAAAGAACCCGGCCCGCGAACTCGTGGCCGAGGCAAAGGCGGCCGGCGCCCTGACCGTGGTCGACGGTGCCCAGTCGGTGCCCAAGTTCCCGGTTGACGTGGCCGCGATCGGTGCCGACTTCTACGGCTTCACCGCGCACAAGCTCTACGGGCCGACCGGAATCGGAGTCATGTGGGGCCGCCGCGAGCTCTGGGAGGAAATGGAGCCCTTCGAGGGTGGCGGTTCGATGATCAACAAGGTCACTCCGGAGAAGATCACCTGGGCCTCGGTCCCGGCCCGGTTCGAGGCCGGAACCCCGCCGATCGCCGAAGCCGCGGGGCTCGCCGCTGCGGTCGACTGGGTCGAAGAGATCGGTTTCCCGGCGATCGAAGCCCACGAGAACCAGCTCACCGAGTACGCCCTCCCCCGCCTCGCCGAGGTTCCCGGCCTGACCTTGTTCGGGCCGACCGACACGGTCGACCGCGAAGGCATCCTCTCCTTCGAACTCGACGGCGTCCACCCCCACGACGTCTCCGAGATCCTCGACCGTCACGGGGTCGCGGTACGGGCCGGTCACCACTGCGCCCAGATCCTGATGCGCCGCCTCGGTGTCGCCGCCACAACCAGGGCCAGCTTCGCCGTCTACAACACCACCGACGAAGTCGACACCCTGATCGAAGCCCTCCACGACGCGCGCCGCATCTTCGGCCTTTAGCAGCGCCGAATCGGACCTTGCGAAAGGTCTTCCCATTTAAGAACGCCTGTGGTAGCTTGATCGCGAGAGGGGACGGTCTCTGGCGAGAACTCGTCGCAAGCAACCCGGGAGAGGGCAGGACTCATGAAGAAGTTCGTGCGTGGATTTGTGACGGCGGCCGTCGCGGCCGTGGCATTCACGGGATTGACGGGGACAGCCGGAGCGGTCCCGCCGACCGAGATCCTTGATGGCAATGGGGACATCGCCTGCGCCACTCAGGGTGCCGGTGACTATGAAGGTCAGACCTGGTGCGGCACCGGCACATCCTCGGCTGGCAACGTCAGCTCCACCCCGGGGGTTGGCGGCGTGCCGATCGACATTAACTTCGCCCTCCCGGTCATCGGCGAGGCGCCCTACCCGGTCGTAATGGTCAACCACGGCAACGGCGAGCAGAAATACCCGTTCACGAACTCCTCGATGCAGCGGTGGCTGCTCAAGGGTTACGCCGTCTATTCGCAGACCAGCCGCGGTTTCGGCTACACCTGCCTGCTGAATCCGAATGACTCGGGCTGCGAAGCCGGCTATTCCCACATGATGGACTACCGGTTCGAGGTACGGGACTCGCAGAACATTCTCGGTCTGCTCGCCGATGAAGATCTAATCCAACCCAGGAAGATCGCTGCGACGGGTGCCTCCTACGGAGGTGCGATGTCGATGTCCCTGGCCGTGCTGAAAAACCGCGTGATGAATCTCGACGGAACGCTCCACCCGTGGCAAAGTCCTGAAGGCAAGGACCTGGAGATCGCCGTCGCCGCTCCGCTGGCGACCTGGAGCGACTTCAACTCGGCGATGTTCCCGAACGGCAACGCGGTCGACTACATAAAGGATGCCGGCTACTACGGACCGACCGGGATCATGAAGGAGTCCTACGTCCAGGGACTGCTGCCGGCGGGACGCTACGCGTCGGCGGGCATCGACCCTCAGGCCGATGTTCTCGGCTGGACCAACCGCCTCAACCAGGGTGAGCCCTACGACGGCGATCCGGCTGTGGAAGCAGGTATTTCCGAGGTCAGTACTTACCACTCGTCCTACGGACTGCCGCCGACGCAGGCTCCGGCACCGATCTTCTGGGTCCAGGGGTTCACGGACGACGTCTTCCCGGTCGACGAAGCCACCCGCTTCTACAACCGCCACCGCGCCCTGTTCCCCGAAAGTCCGATCGGACTGTTCTTCGCTTCGGTCGGTCACCCGCGCGGCCAGGGCCAGGCGAATGTCTTCACGGCCTACGGCCAGGCTATGGGGGATTGGGTGGATCACTACCTGACCGGGACGGGCACCGCTCCTCCGAGCAACGTGACCACCTACACCCAGACCTGCCCGGGCAACCCCGACGCTGGCGGTCCGTACACGGCACCGGACTGGGCCTCGATCGCGCCCGGCGAGATCCGGGTACTTGGCGGCTCTACCGTTCGGACGATCGACCCGAACGGTGGCGATTTCGCTGCCGCGAAAGCGTTCAACCCGCTGTCGTCGATCTTCGGCACCCCTCCGGAAGGAACCGCCTGTGCGGTCGCCAACGGCGTCCAGGAGCCGGGTTCGGTGAACTTTGAGACGGAGCCGGCTCCGGCTGGCGGTTACACCGTGATGGGCGCGTCAACCGTCGTCCTCAAGGTCGCAGTGCCCGGCGAGGGTTCGCAGATCGCGGCCCGTCTGGTTGACATCTCGCCCGACGGGGCCGAGAAGATCCTGGTCTCCCGTGGTCTCTGGCGCCCCGATGGCAGCGGTTTTCAGGTGTTCCAGCTGTTCGCCAACGGCTGGAAGGTAGAGGAAGGTCACCGACTGAGACTCGAGCTGCTTCCCCGCGATGCGGGACAAGCCAAACCGGGAGGCTTCTTCAACAACTACGGCCGTCCTTCGAACGATCAGCGGAGTGTGTCGGTCAGCTACGTCGACCTGCGAATCCCGGTGCTCGAGGCACCGGGTTCGCTCGGCGGCATGATCAAGGCTCCCGCCCCGCGGGTCCTGCCGGACCGGCCCGGGGTCGAGCTCGCAAAGGGAAACGAGGAGATCGGCTCGATACCGATCGCCGAGTACGCGAGGCTGTCCAACGTCGGCCTGCCCCGGGTGTCAGGCAAGCCCACGGTCAAGGGCAAGACGATGCGGGTCAAGTTGATCTGCCCGGCGAAGTTCAGCTCCTGCCCGATCGTCAGCTTCGCCGTTCGTGGCAAAGGCAAGGTTCGGGGCTTCAAGAAGCCGCTGCTCGGGAAGGGCAAGGGCCTGGTCGGCAATCCCGGTCAGATCAGGACGTTCACGCTACCGCTGACTCGCAATGCCCGCAGGATCTTCGCTGACAAGAAGATCCGGAAGCGCGGCAAGGTGAAGATCGTCAAGGGAGCAAAGTCGGTGAAAGCGTCGGTCACGATCAACGGCAAGGACGCCGGGGGCACGACCGTCAAACGCATCGGGAAAGTGCGCTGACCGGGAAGTTCAGGAGGAAGCTTCCCGACCTGGCGCGTCCCCGCCGAGCAGCACGAACTGAAGCGACATCAGCCGGTCGATCAAGCCGCTCGGATCGGAGAGTTGATCCCGGCGGAACTCCGCCCCGATGCTTTCGATGATTGCCCCAGCCGCCATCCGCGGCACCCAGGATGGAGCTTCGGGCAAGTCTGAGTTCTCGGCCTGGGCCCGCTTCCCGCTGGCCTCCAGCAGGCGAACATAGCTCTCGAGCAGCCGGTCCCGGTGGAGAAGACCCGGTTCTCCCGCCGCCGGCAGCTCGAGGAACATCATGCGGGCGACCGCGGGCTGATCCCGCAGCCAGTTGACCAACGCGGCGGTGCCCAATTCGACTCCGTCGACCCAGCGCTCGGAGTCCAACGCCACCTCGTAGAGGTGAGCTAGCATCGCCTCGGAGGCTGAATCACAGGCGGCGAGGAACGCTTCGTCGCGATTGGCGAACTCGCGGTAGAAGGCGCCCCTGGAAACCCGCGCCCGGGTCGTGATCTCGGAGACAGTCAGATCGCCGTATCCGACCTCTCCCACCGCCTCGGTGGTCCCGATCAGGATCCGCTTTCGCTGGTCACCCTCGACCTCTTCCCGACTCAGCTTGTGCCTGCCCCGGGGCAGGGTCTCTACAGCCTCGCTGTCTAGGTACACCCGCGGTATTCTACTGCCGGGTACGAGCGCCTTTTAGGCATCCACTTCAACGGTCAGACGGCTTCAGGTCACGGGACCTATCTGCACGTCTCCGTCGTCGGAGACCTGGAAGCCCGGGTTCCATGCGACTTCCCAACGGAAGCCGTCGGGGTCCGCGAAGTGTCCCGACACCCCACCCCACTCCCGCTTGGTTGCGTGAGAAATTTCCGATCCTCCGACTGACACCGCGCGGTCGATCACCTGCTGGACCTGGTCGGGTGAGTCGACGAGGTGTCCAAAGGCGATCGGCGGGGCTTTCTCACCGTGGCCGACGTCACCGGCTTCCTGTTCCATCTGCTCGATAACGAACAGGGACAGCAGGACACCGTGTCCGATCTGGATGAAAATCACTTCGTCCGGCACGTCCAGCTTCGGTTTCCATCCCAGACCGTCCACGTAGAACTTCCTGGAGGTGTCCAGGTCCCTCACGCCAAGGGTGATTATCTGGGTTTCGGGTTCGATGAATCGAGCCTACCCTCTCGCCGTCGGGTCCAAGCGGTTCCGGCAGCAGATCCTCGGCGTCAGCTAACCTCGTTCGACCGATGGAAGAGCTATATCGCGAACAGATCCTCGAGCACTACAAGCGTCCTCACAACTTCGGCGCGGTCGAGAATCCCGACCTTGAGTTCGAGGACACGAACCCGTTCTGCGGCGACGAGCAGCACGTCACGATCCGCCTCGACGACGAGGACCGGGTTGCCGACGTCAAGTTCGAGGGCCAGGGCTGCGCAATTTCCACCGCGGCCACCTCGCTTCTCACGGATGAGCTGGTCGGCATGAGCCGGGAAGAGCTGGTCAAGCTGCCCAAGGAGTACGTGCTCGATCTACTCGGCATCGACATCTCCGCCACTCGCATGAAGTGCGCCCTGCTCGGCCTCAAGGTCGTGAAAAGCGCTGGTCTCGGACAGATCGCCGACTGGGACGACGCCGGCGAGCAGGGCGACCCCTCGCTGGCTTCCGAGATCTAAGGCTCAGCCTCGCGGAACCTTGACCACGATCGTGGTCGCCCGCTGGGCCAGGCCGGCGGCAGTTACCGTCACCTTCACCTTGGCGGTGCGGGCCTTGCGACTACGCTTCGGCTTCACGTTCAGGGAACGGGTTACCGACCCCGCCGCCTTCAGTTGTCCGATCGTCTGACAGGACTTCCGCTTGATGATCCAGGCCGGTCCGGAAAAGCAGACCTTTACCTGGCTGGCCGTCGCGTTGCCACGGTTGCCGACCTTGACCTTGAGGGCGGCACCCTTCTGCTTCCGGCCGAGTGAGATCTTGCCCTTCAGCGGAGTGACGGTCAGTTCGGCTTTGGGTTGAGGGTCGGGGTCGGGGTCGGGATCCGGATCCGGGTCGGGGTCAGGGTCCGGGTCACTTAGGTCGCCGGAGGCGAGGGTCATGTTCATCTTCCCATTCGTCAATACCGTCGCGATCGAGGTCGGACAGCCCGTCCCGACCAGGGTCGGCGTACCGGCCCAGGCCCCACCCATCAAACCGCGACTCAGACCGGCATTAAACGGTACCCCCGCAGGCGGACCGGCATAGACGGTTGAAAGCGGGAGTTGCACCGAAACGAGAGTGCATAGGACTGTCGACCACGAGTCGAGCACGGTGAGCCCGATGTCCAGGGTTAGATCCAGCCTTCCACTTGCAGGGTTGAACGATCCGGTCGCCCCTTCGGGAGAGTAGAACTCGAACGTCAAGAGCTGGCCGGCGTCGTTCACCGAGGCCGGTGGAATATGCACACCCCGGGGAGGGATGGTGACCTTTCCGTCCTTGATCCGGCCGCTCAACGCGACGCCCGGGCTCCCGCTCATCAGCGGTATCGTCACCGGCGACGCGGTGATCGCGAGGTCCGTTCTTTCAACCGCGAGCCGGAACGGCTTCGCACCCTTGGTCACGCCAAGGCGCAGGCTCATTTGCGGAGGGGAGGGAGCGGAGCAGCTGGACGGGACGACGTAACCCTCGGGTTTGTCGGCGCCGATCGCGCCGTCCCCGGACAAACCGACCGGGAACGGAGAGCCTCCGGGCGTTCCTTCGTACTCGGTACTGAGGCTGAACGGAACCGGACCAAATACACAGTCGTCCCCGGACCCGGTGCTCAAAGTCAGAAAGTAGGCCATCTCCAGTTCGAAACTGCCGGTGGCCTCGTCGAAGTAACCCGTCACATCGTCGTTCACATGGCCAGTGGCCGTGAACGTCGTGCCGCCGGAGGCTACGTTGGCCACCGGAAACTCAACGCCGGAGGCGGGAATATGCACAGCCCCGTCTTCGATCGTGCCGTTGAAGATGACCGGCTGTCCCGAGCCTGTCAGGTCGATTTCACCGCTCGCACCTTCAGCGATGCGCAGCGTGCCCTGGTCGAACTCCATCTCGAACGGCTGGTCGGCCTGACTCGTACCGATAAAGATGCCGAACAGCATCAGCAGCGTGAATGCGCTCAGGCACAGACACTTGACGGCCGACCGATGCCGCACTCCCAGATCTCCCATGGGACCGACCGTACCACCCCAACGGGATCCCTGCCAGTCCCATTACGCCGTCCGGATCCGACCTGCAACCACCCCCGGCGGCTGGGTACAGTCCGCCCATGCGCTTCCTGCTGGCCCCATTCGCCGTCCTCGCATTGGCCGTAGCTTCGGTCGGCTGCGGAGAATCCAACAGCCCCGAAGATTCCCTCAAACCGGAACTCACCCAGTGGACCTATCAAGGGGAGTCGGGACCGGAGCGCTGGGCTAGCATCGATGATGAGTACGAGGTTTGTGAGGTGGGCCGTCGTCAATCACCAGTCGATCTGACTGGCGCCGAACGGGCCAACTTTCCCCGGATCACCACCGACTACCGCCCCGAGCACATCGAGGTTGAGGACAACGGTCACGCGATCGAAGCCCAGGTCGAGGATTCGAAGAGTTCGATCACGATCGCGGGAACCCGGTACCAGCTGGAACAGTTCCATTTCCACCTCCCTTCCGAGGAGACGATCGAGGGTCGCCGTTACCCGGCCTCCCTTCACATGGTCCACATCTCCGACGACGGACAGATCGCGGTGGTCGGGGCGATGGTCAAACCTGGCAAGCCGAACGAGGCCCTCTCCTTCGAGACCCCCGATTCACCCGGCGGCGAGTTCGAAAGCGTTGGCGAAATCGACCCCAACCTCCTGATCCCCGAGGACGAGACCGCCTTCCGTTACGACGGGTCCCTCACCACCCCGCCCTGCACCGAGGGAGTCACCTGGACTGTCTTCAAGCAGCCAATCACCATGGCCCCCGACAAGCTGAACGCGCTCCGCAGCACCCACGACGGCAATGCCCGCCCGCTCCAGCCAATCGGCCAACGCAAGATCCTGATCGGCCCCGCCCTCGCCAACTGAGTTGCGTCGGTCTAGTCGGCTAGCGCCGCCTCGAACGCCCTGAAGGTCCCTTCGCCGAACAGCACGAAGGTCACTTCGATGTCGCCCGCTTCCTCGGCCACGGTGGAAACCGCGATCCGTGCCGCCTCATCGAGCGGATACCCGTAGATCCCGGTCGAGATCGCCGGAAAGGCCAACGTTCGAACCCCCAGTTCCCGGGCAACTTCGAGGCTCCGCCGATAAGCCGAAGCCAGCAGTTCACCCTCCGCCCCGTCATGCGATCCGTAGACCGGGCCCACCGCATGGATCACCCAGTCGACCTTCAGGTCATACCCAGCGGTCGGAACAGCCTCCCCGGTCGCGATCGGCCCACGCCTCTCAACCAACCCGCGACTCTCGTCATCCAACCCCGTCCCAGCCGCTGCGGAGATAGCCCGCGCCACTCCACCGCCATGTGCAAGGTGCGAGTTGGCAGCATTGACGATCGCGTCCCCCTCGAACTCCGTGATGTCTCCCTGTCTTAAAGCGATCGCCATAAGGCGACGATACCCAGGCGAGATCAGGACCGATGTTTCCTGACCAAGGCTTTTAGTTCAGCAATCGATAGCCAAGGCGCTTTGCGATGAATCATTCGATGGCAATTCGAACAAACGAGAGCGAGGTCATCGAGTCTCGTCTTGTGCCCCGGTTCGAGTTTGCTCAGAGCCAGGGTGTGATGACACTCAATGAATCCCTTTCCCCTGGAACCGTAGTTGCGATCGAAATCGAACTGGCAGGTTTCGCATAGGAGAACGCCTGTCTCGTCGAATACTTTGGCCTTCTTGGCCTCAACGATTTTCGGGTTTCTCTCTCGATACCGATGAGTACGAGTCAGCACCCGACCTTCCGGGGCTTCGGCTTCGTCAAGATCAGCGACCGCGTAGCCGGCTTCTTCGAAGAGCGACTTCTTTAGTTCGTCGACATTGGATCGAATACTCGCGGCCGTCTCCTCTAAGAGACCGGGGTCGCCAGAGAACTCTTCCCACACAATCTTGTCTTGGGCCCCGCCATTGGGAAGGCCCGTAGGAACGTCGGGATCAAGCTCGGCGAAGTTCCCCAACTTTCTCGCTACGGAGGCCCTACTTCTGAAACTTGGGTCTTGAGTCAGCTCCATCTCAATTGGAATTGAACGGAGCACTCCGCTCAACTCGTCCATGCTTACGACGCTCGCGCTATATCCCTCCTGTCGGTAGAGATCGAGACACAAGATCAGTTCATCTTTGAGCCAGGCCGACTTCCTAGAACGTGCCATTCCCTCCAACTCCAGACTGAGCTTTCCGTAGCTTCCTTGGGAAGCCAGGTTACCTGCCCCGTAAGAACAACCGGAGTAAAAGCCGGCTCGAAAAATTGAGTCACGAGCCCGTGACGGAAGCGCAGCGCCCCCGTGCGGTTTTCTTTGATGATGGAGGACTCGGGAGTAGGCTGGATTCATGGCAGTTGAGCAGCGACGCAGTTCCTGGCCCGATGAGCGGCTTGATGACCTGAATCTGGCGATTCGGGAGGGGTTCTCGAGGACCGAGCAGGATCTTCGAGTGCTCGGCGCTGACTTGCGTTCATTCCGAACTGAGGTCAACGAGCGGTTCGATCGCCAGAACGAGCGGTTCGACAGCCTGAACCGAATGCTGATCGTCGGGCTATTCGGGATCGTGGCAGTTCTGGTTGCCGGACTGATTGCTCTCGCCTGATCGGGTCGGCAGTTTGGAAATTGGCTTCCGAAGCGCGTTAGGGAGCCCTAATACACCTTGCCGGTGGCCTTGACTCGGTAAGATCTAATTCCTAGCCTGATTGTCGGCTTATCGTCCGGGTTTTTCCGCAACTGGCCTCTTGCCAGCGGACTTTCCGGACCCCCTCCCACCCATTTCCATGAGTCAAGAAACGACAAAGATTCCCGTATGCCCGGTCTCGGAGCTTTTGCCCGGCGACCGCCGCATCATCGAACACGAGGGCGAGTTCCTCGCCGTCGTGAACTGCGACGGCCAGCTGTTCGGAATCGAGGACCGCTGTTCGCATGACGACGGGCCGCTGGCGGAGGGCGAAATCGACCAGACCGAGTGCACCCTTGAGTGCCCCCGGCACGGCTCCCTCTTCGACTTGCGAACCGGCAAGCCGAAGACCCTTCCGGCCTACCAGCCGGTCAAGACTTTTCCTGTCGAGATCATCGACGACACCATCACCCTGGAGGTATAGACGTGGCTACCGCCGAAGTGCTCGCCGAAAAAGAGAAGGTCCAGGGGATCAACGCTGACTATGCCGAGAAGTTCGGCTTCAGCGATCCCGAGACCGGCTACGCCTACAAGGCCCCGAAGGGCCTGACCCGCGAGATCGTCGAACAGATCTCCGAGTACAAGGACGAGCCGCAGTGGATGCGTGATTTCCGGCTCAAGTCGCTCGAAATCTTCGAGAGCAAGCCCACCCCGCAGTGGGGCGCCGACCTCGCCCAGATCGACTTCGACGACATCCATTACTTCGTCCGGGCTTCCGAGAAGAACAGCCGCGACTGGTCGGAAGTGCCCGAAGACATCAAGAACACCTTCGATCGTCTCGGCATCCCCGAGGCCGAGCAGAAGTTCCTCTCCGGTGTCGGCGCCCAGTACGAATCCGAAGTCGTCTACCACCAGGTAAACGAGAAGCTCGAGGCGCAGGGCGTGATCTTCACCGACATGGACACCGCGCTCCGCGAGCATGAGGACCTGATCAAGGAGTACTGGGCGACCGTCATCCCGGCCAACGACAACAAGCTGGCCGCGCTGAATTCCGCCGTCTGGTCCGGTGGCTCCTTCGTCTACGTGCCGAAGGGCGTCAAGGTCGAGATGCCGCTTCAGGCCTACTTCCGGATCAACACCGAGAACATGGGCCAGTTCGAGCGGACCCTGATCATCGCCGAGGATGATTCCGACGTTCATTACATCGAGGGCTGTACCGCCCCGGTCTACTCGACCGACTCGCTCCACTCGGCCGTGGTCGAGATCATCGCCAAGCCCGGCGCACGGGTCCGGTACACGACCGTTCAGAACTGGTCGCAGAACGTCTTCAACCTGGTCACCAAGCGGGCGATCGCCCAGGAGCGGGCGACCATGGAATGGGTCGACTGCAACCTCGGCTCGAAGGTCACCATGAAGTACCCCGCGATCTACCTGCTCGGCGAAGGCGCTCACGGCGAAGTCCTCTCGATCGCGTTCGCCGGCGAAGGCCAGCACCAGGATGCCGGCGCCAAGATCATTCATGGCGCTCCCAACACCACCTCTTCGGTCTTCTCCAAGTCGATCTCCAAGGACGGCGGCCGCTCGACCTATCGGGGCCTGCTCGAGGTCGCCGACGGAGCCACCGGTACCCGCTCGAAGGTGGTCTGCGACGCGCTTTTGCTCGACGAGAAGAGCCAGTCCGACACCTACCCGACGATCCGGATCGGCGAGTCCGATGCGGACATGGGCCACGAGGCCACCGTCTCCAAGGTCGGCGACGACATGCTCTTCTACCTCCAGAGCCGTGGTCTCTCCGAAGAAGAAGCTTCGAAGATGATCGTAAACGGCTTCATCGAGCCGGTCACCAAGGAACTCCCGATGGAGTACGCGGTCGAGCTGAACCGACTGATCGAGCTGCAGATGGAGGGTTCAATTGGCTGAGGCAACCATGACCGAACCGGCCTGGCTGACCGAGCGGCGCGAAAAGGGCGCCGCCCTGGTCGAAACGATCGAACTGCCCCACACCAAGACCAAGGGCTGGGAGTTCACCGATATCAGCCGACTCGACCTCGACTCCTACGAGAGCTCGCCGGCCGAAGTGACGATCAGCGGTGGCAGCGAGGAAATCGTCGTCCTGCCCCTGAACGAGGCACTCACCTCCCACTCCGAGCTGCTCTCCGACGAGCTCGGTTCGCTGGTTTCGACCGACGACCCGTTCGTTGCCCGCAACGAGGCTGCGCTGAATGACGGGGTCCTGGTCTACGTGCCGAAGGGTGTCGAGTGCGACGAGGCGATCAAGGTCGACCTCAAGCTCGATACCGACGGAGTCGCCGTCAACTGGCGAACCCTGATCGTGCTCGAAGAAGGCGCCAAGGTCGAGGTCTGGGAGCACTACGGCTCGTCCTCGGATGAAACCGACGCCCTGCTCAACACGGTGGTCGAACTGGTCGTCGGCCAGGCCGCCAACCTTCATTACGTCTCGACCCAGGACCTCTCTGAGAAGGCCTGGCTCTTCTCCTCCCAGCGGGGCGAAGTGCAGCGGGACGGTTCGCTCGACTGGGCGACGCTCGGCTTCGGCGGTGGCGGCGGCAAGGTCCGCATGACCACCAACCTGGCCGGACCCGGATCTGACGCCAAGGTCACCGGCGGCTATGCCGGTGGCAACTCGCAGCACATCGACTACGACACCCTGCAGGAGCACGCGGCCGAGCACACCACCTCCGACCTCGCTTTCCGCGGCGTCCTGGCCGACAGTTCAACGGCCGTCTGGCGCGGAATGATCAAGGTCGACGAGGGTGCCCAGCAGACCGACGCCTTCCAGGAGTGCCGCAACATGCTGCTCTCCACCGACGCCCACGCGGACGCGATCCCAGGACTCGAAATCCTCGCCGACGATGTCGCATGCACCCACGCAGCGGCGATTGCCCAGGTGGACAAGGACCAGCTCTTCTACCTTGAGAGCCGCGGACTGAACGAAGAGACCTCGCGCAGCCTGGTGGTCGAAGGCTTCCTGCAGTCGCTGGTCGAACGGCTTGGCGAAGGCCCGGTCCGTGACGAGATCGCCGAGCGGCTCGAGAACCGACTCGCCGAGATCCTCTAGCGAAGAAAGCTGACACCGAGATCCGGTTTTCTGCCGTATGCCGGCAGCGAACCGGATCTCGGTGACTCATGCGCCTTCCGCCGCAGATCACCACGGTCCTGTTCGACATGGACGGGGTGCTGATCGACTCCTCGATCGCGGTCCACGAGGCGTACTCCGAATGGGCCGTATCCAACGGCTTCGATCCTGGTGAGGTACTCGAGATCGTCCACGGCCGGCGGACGATCGAGGTGGTGCGCAGGTTCGGCTTCGACGATGACCCGGAAGCCGAGGCAGACCGGCTCGAAAGGTCGATCGCCGAACGGGCGACGATCGAAAATGCGATCGAGCCGAGCTGTGATCTCTACCGGTCGCTCGATCCCGCCAGGATCGGTGTCGCGACCTCGGCCCGGAAAAGCACGGCCCTGAACAACCTGCGGGTGCTCGGTCTCAACCAACCGAAGGTGCTCGTCAATGGCCAGGACGTCCGGTCGGGAAAGCCGGCCCCTGACCCCTACCTCCTGGCGGCCGAGCGGATCGGTACGGACCCGGCGACCTGCGTCGTGATCGAAGACGCCCCGGCCGGGATCGAAGCCGGCAAGCGGGCCGGTTGTCACGTGGTCGCGCTCACGACCACGCATTCGGCCGACGAACTGACTGAGGCCGACCTGACCATCGAACCGAAGCAACTCCACGATCTCTTTTCCGGACTCCTTTCCGGCTGAAATTTGACAATAGTGTCAAGGTTTGCTTATCCTTGACAGGCTTGTCAACTTTCAACCCGACTCAGGAGTTCCCGGAATGAACGCCTTCAAGGCCCTAATCACACTCTGCGCGGCGCAGTTCATGGTGATCCTCGACATCAGCGTGGTCAACGTCGCCCTGCCATCCATCCAGCAGGATCTGAACTTCGCGATCGGTGACCTTCAGTGGGTCATCACCGCCTACACGCTCGCTTTCGGTGGCTTGCTTCTACTCGGCGGCAAGGCCGCTGACCTGTTCGGACGAAGGCGAATGTTCTTCGTCGGACTCGGGATTTTCACTGTGGCGTCCGCTGCCGCGTCACTGGCCGATCAGCCGTCAACGCTGCTCGCCGGCCGGGTGCTTCAGGGCATCGGCGCGGCCATGCTCTCCCCCGCCGCACTTTCCCTGGTTACAACCGCCTACCCGGAAGGCCCGCAGCGGCACAAGGCGCTGGCGGCCTGGGCGGCGGTCGCAGCCGCCGGAGGAGCCGTAGGGGTTCTGGTCGGCGGGATCCTCAGCGAGACCCTGAGCTGGCCCGCGATCTTCCTGATCAACGTTCCGGTGGGCGTCGCGGTGGCGTTCAGCGCGGTCCGCGTGATCCCAAAGGATGCCGCGACTCGCGGCAAGGGCGGGCTCGACCTGACCGGCGCCCTGCTCGCCACCGGCAGCCTGGTGGCCCTGATCTACGGTCTGGTCGAGGCACCCGATGCGGGATGGCTGTCATCTCAGACCCTCGCGTTGTTCGGCGGCGCGGCACTCGGACTGGCGGCATTCACCCTGGTCGAGACGAGAAGAGACGAACCACTGGTCAACCTGGCGGCCTTCCGTCGGCGAGCGACAGTGGCTGCGCTGGTACTGATGATCGCCGGAATGGGTACGGTTCTTTCGGCCTTCTTCTTCATCTCGATCTACCTTCAGCAGGTGCTCGGCTACTCGGCCCTCGAAACCGGGCTCCAGTTTCTCCCCGGGGCAATCGCTCTGATCCTTGCCGCTCACCTGGGCGGCCAGTTGGTGTCCCACCTGGGCGCCAAGCCGATCCTGGCCGGCGGCATGCTGCTCGGAGCCGTCGGCGCCTGGCTCCTGAGTGGAATCTCCACCGATGGTTCCTACCTGACAGACGTGCTGCCGGGACTCATGTTCATCGACGTCGGCCTGGGTCTCGCCGCCTCCGGCATCTACATCACGGCGATGTCCGGAGTAGATCCCGACGAGGCCGGCTCGGTGTCGGGGCTGGTCTCGACCTCCCATGAGCTCGGCGTCGCGTTCATCCTGCCAGTCCTTTCGACCATTGCGGTCAACGGAATCGACACCCATGGTGCCGGTATCGCCGGGCTCGATCCGGCCAGCATGACAGGCGGACTCGCCGACGGCTTCGCGGCCGCAGCATTGATCTCGCTCGGAGCCGCTCTCCTCGCTGTCATTGCCCTGAAGAGGTCGGATGTGGCCGAGGGGGCACACGGCGGATTCGCCCACTGACCGGGACTGGCCGCTGCTAGCGTTGCCCTCGATGACCTCAGCCTCCGGGACAAGTGGAAAGCGCTCCGACGCCGCCCGGAACGTCGAGGCGATCCTCGACGCCTCGATCGGGGTGCTTTCCGCTCGTCCGGAGGCAAGCATGACGGAGATCGCGAAGGCGAGCGGCGTTTCCCGACAGACGGTCTACTCGCACTTTCCGGCACGGGAATCGCTGATCGAAGCGGTCGCCGATCGGGCACTTGATCGGGCCACCTCGGCGATTGACTCCGCCCTCGATTCCAGCGACGACCCTCGTACCCAGCTCGCGAACCTGATCCCCGCCTGGTGGGGGGCGGTCGCGGAACACGCCCGGGTCCTCGGAGCCCTCTCCGATCACCTCGGAGGGAGCGACGAAGTCTCCGTCCACGACTTCCACGGACCGATTCTCGCTCGGCTCGAAGATCTGGCCAAGCGAGGCCAGGAAGCCGGCCAGTTTGACCGGGAGTGCTCCCCGTACTGGCTCGCCAGTGCCTACCTTGGGCTGGTCCACACTGCAGCGGCCGAAGTCGCCCACGGAAGAATGGATGGTTCCGAAGCGCTGGCGGCGCTGGGGACGAGCATCCCGCGAGTGTTCGGCGCGAACTGAGTCGCCCGGAGACCCGTGCCCGGCTGACCCGAGCGCATAGGCTGCCGGGGTGGCCGAAGTGGAGCAGCGGGATCTCGACACTCATGGACGGTGGCCGCTGGTCGGTGCCGCCGCGCTGCTTCCGGTGTCGGTGGCTGCGATCTCCAATCCGGCGTTGAGGCCGCTGGCCGCGCTGCTCGCCCATCAAACCGAGGAGTGGGTCTGGCCGGGCGGGTTCCTGCCCTGGATCAACCGCGAGGTTCTGGGTGGCGACGCGGACGAGTACCCGCTTGACCGGCAATCCGGGTTCATCATCAACGTCGGCTTCGGGTGGCTGCTCTCACTTTCGGTGCTGGCTGGCCCGAAGGGCGCGGCACCTCAGGCGATGCTCTACACAAGTCACATCGGCAACGCCGGACTACACCTCGGCTGGGCGGTCAGGCACCGCCGGTACGACCCCGGCCTGGCAACTGGTGCCCTGGCTCTGTTGCCGGTCGGAGCGCTCGGCCTGAAGGGACTTGTCAGGGACCCGGAAGTCAGCCGGAAGCGGCTGGTCGCAGGCATCGTCGCCGGGGTGGCCTTTGCCGCCGGCATGGCTCCCTTCTTCAGACGACGGTTGAAGCGAGCCTGATGCCGGTCGCGATTCTCGCCTTGCTTTCGAGCGTTTCGTACGGGGTCTCCGACTATCTGGGGGGACTGAAGACAAGGACTCTTCCCCTGCTGACCGTGCTGCTCGTTTCACATGCCGCGGCCCTGGCGGCGATCACGGCGACCCTTGGCTTGGAAATCGGCGACATGCCGGCCGGGAAGTACTTCGTCTTCGGCGCCCTCGCCGGGGCCTGTGAAGCGGTCGGCCTGGCCGCGCTCTACCACGGGCTCGCGGTCGGCAAGATGAGCATCGTCGCCGCCGTTGCGGCTACGTCACCAATGGTGCCAGTACTGGTTTCGATCGCGACCGGGAACATGCCCAATGCGATCCAGTCCTTCGGAATCGTCGTCGCAGTCGGAGGTGTCTGCCTGCTTGCCCTTGGAAGTAGCCAGGAGGACGATCCGCATGCGCTCTCGAAACCAGCGGTGAGCATCTTTTTCGGACTGCTCACCGCGCTCGGACTCGGCAGCTTTCTGCTCGCGATGGACGGGGCCGCCGAGGGCAGCGTCCAATGGGCCCTGATCGCCGCCCGTGCAACCACGGTCGGCATCTTCACGCTCGCGTTCCTCGCGCTGCGGCCGGAGGGAGACCCCAGCCTCCGTGACTGGGGTGTGCTGATCCTGATCGGCCTGCTCATCCTCGCGGCTGACTCGCTCTTTGCCGTAGCGAGCGTGAAGGGAGTGCTCAGCGTGGTCGCTGTCCTCAGCTCGCTCTACCCGGTGATCACCATCCTGCTGGCGCGCTTCCACCTCGGCGAGGCGCTCAGCCGAGGTCAGCTCGCCGGGATCGCGATCGTTCTTACCGGCGCGGCTGCCCTGTCGATCGGCTGACCGCCCGCAATCAGAGGCGCGAGTAGCGGCGCATGGTGAGCGGTGCGAAGATCGCGATCAGGGCCGCGGAGGAGGCGAAGACCCAGATCAGGTCCGAGGTCTCGGCGCCGGTTCCCATCAGGCCCCTCACCGCGGATACGAGGTGAGTGATCGGGTTGAGATCGACGACCGTCTGGAGCCAGCCGGGCATCGTGTCCGGATTGACGAAGATGTTCGAGGCGAAGATCACCGGGAACAGCACCGTCATCGAGGTGTTGAGCACGGCCTCCGGAGTCCTCATGACCAGGCCGAGCAGGGTCCAGATCCAGGAGATGCTGAAGGCGAAGATCAGGGTCAAACCGATCCCCGCGATAACTCCAGGCACCCCGCCCTCAGGGCGGAAACCGATGATCAGACTGAGGATCAGTACAACCGTGGCCGCGAGGATGAAGCGCACCGCGTCACCGAGCAGCAGTCCGACCATCGGAGCAGGCCGCCAGATCGGCAGCGACCGAAACCGGTCGAAGACACCTTTCTTGATGTCGTTGTTCAAGCCCATCCCGGCGTACATCGTGATGAAGACCACGGTCTGGACCAGGATGCCCGGCGCGAGCACCTGGATGTACTCGGTCGGTGAGCCCTCGAGTGCGCCGCCGAACAGGTAGGTGAAGAGAAGCGTGAACATGATCGGGAACATGGTCACGTCGAAGAGCTGTTCGGGAACGTGCTTGATCTTCAGCATCGCCCGCCAGCCGAAAGTCAGCGAGGCCGCGATCGGCCCGGGCGTCGAAGGCCGGGACCGGTTGCCGAGCGCGCTGCGCAGCTTGCTGTCGTCAAGGGCGGATACGGCTTCGTCAGCCGGAATCTCGGGAGTCACGGTCATCGCACGACCTCCTGTTCACGTTCTTCGGGTCGTTCGATCTCTTCTTCTTCCACCGGACGGCCGGTGAGGGCGAGGAAGACCTCGTCGAGGCTGGGCTGGCCCAGAGAGAACTCGGTCACGTCCACGCCGGCACCGTCAAGTTCGGTCAGTACCGCGGCGACCCGCTTCGGGTCATCGGCCCGGGCGGAGAGAGAGACCCCGTCGGATTCCCGGCTCACTTCGACACCGAGTCCGTTGGCCAGCATGTGTTCGGCCCGTTCGGTCTGGGTCGGGTCTGCGACGCGCACGTGGAGCGCCCCCGCCCCGACCGATGCCTTGAGCTCGGAGCTTGAGCCCTCGGCGATCACCTTGCCGTGGTCGATCACGGCGATGCGATCGGCCAGCTGGTCGGCTTCGTCGAGGTACTGGGTGGTCAGCAGCACCGTAGTGCCGTCGGCGACGAGGGCCCGGACGACGTTCCAGACCTGGTTACGACTCCGGGGATCGAGTCCGGTGGTCGGTTCATCGAGGAAAATCAGGTCGGGAGCGACGACGATGCTGGCCGCGATGTCGATCCTCCGGCGCATGCCGCCGGAGTAGTTCTTGATCTGGCGGTCAGCGGCGTCAGCCAGGCCGAAAGCGTCCAGCAGCTCGGCCGCCCGGGACCGGGCGGCTTCACGATCGAACCCGAGCAGTCTGGCCAGCATGATCAGGTTCTCCGTACCGGTCAGATCCTCATCAACCGAGGCGTACTGGCCGGTCATGCTG
>JAEZIQ010000069.1 GCA_023436605.1 Actinomycetes bacterium
GCTTCGCCCCGCCTCCGAGTTCAACCCGCCGGCCCAAGAGAATGGGAATGGATGGGCCGGCTCTGTCTGGGACGCCTTCAGCACCTTCTTTCAATACCCTGCTGCGGATGGCTAAGCGGGCGACGAAGCGTGGTGACGAGCGGACCGATTTGAGCGGTTCGCGTGACGTCCTCATCTGCGGGGCGAGTTTTGCGGGTCTGATGGCGGCCCGACAACTGGCCGGTTCCGGAGCAAACGTCCTGGTAATCGACCGCTACGAGATCGGCGAGCGGCAGACTTCTGCCTGTGCGATCCCGACCGCCTGGCTCGAGGAACTCGGGCTGATCGAGTCCGAGAAGCAGCGTTTCGACTCGGTCCTGATCCACACCGCCCATGGCTCGATCCGGCTGCCGGTGCCCTGGTCGTTTTCCACTTTCGACTACCCGAAGTTCTGCGAACTGCTCTGGTCCCAGTGCGATGCCGAGTTCGAGACCGCCAAGGTCAACGGGCGCGTTGCCGACGGAGCCCCGGCCCCCGGCGTTCCCCTGGTGATCGACACCGACCGGGGCGAGATCGAGGCCCCGCTGGTCGTCGATTCGCTCGGCTGGAAGCGGATTCTCGCTGCGGGTGCCCATTACCAGCCGCCGGAAGCGCCCCTCTCACGCGGCCTGGAAGTCCACCCGCCCGGTGGCAACGTCGACCTCGAGGTCTTCATCAACCGCCGCTACGTCCCGGCCGGTTATGGCTGGTCCTTCCCGGCCGATGACGAGGTCCGGGTCGGAGTCGGCTCTTTCGACCCCCACTTCCCGGTTCGCCCCACCACCGACCTGATCGCCGACGACCTCAAGGTCGCCAAGTCGGCCTACCAGGGCAACTGGATCCCCCACAAGCTGCGCCCGGCCACCGGCGACGGCATCTTCTTCGCCGGCGACTCGGCCGGACACTGCTTCCCCCTGACCGCCGAAGGCATCCGCCCCGCCCTCTACTTCGGGGCCGCCCTCGGCATGCAGCTGCTCGACGTGGTCGAAGGCAACAAGACCCGCGAAGAGGCCCTGGCCGGCTACGGCGAGTTCAGCGCCGGCCACCAGTGGGCCTTCGACTGGCTGCTCCGGGCCCAGAAGCTGCTCCCGAAGATCCACCCGCGCCTGGTCAAACCGACCCTCGCCGCTTCCTTCAAGGCCGGCAAGTCAGGTGACTTCGCCTTCAACAAGTACCTCGACATCGCCCCACCCGAGTTCGCCGCCCTCGCCACCCGTTCCCTGAAGAGTTCCCCGGCAAGGGTCACCGCCTGACCCCGGCGTCTGAATCGGACGCCCTGCAAATCGAAACGACGATAGTGGGTCACTGTGACCCAACCACGCCATCTCGACTTTCCCCGCTTGACGCTCGGTCAGTTGACCCGGTCTTCGGACACGTCGATCACCAGCTTGTGCCCCGGCCCCCGTTGCTGCCGCAACCAGGCGTTCTCGACGCTCGAAAGCGGGATCGACTCGTGATCGATCGAGATCTCGCCTTCAAGCGACAGTTGACACAGCGATCGAAACGCGTCCGCCCTGACTTCGATGGGAGCGGCGAAGTTGATCAGCCCGATCACCGAAAGTGAAGCGAGCCGGAAGGGTCGATTGGTGATCTTAAGCTCAGGCCCGGCAGCGCTGCCGATTTGAATGAGGCGGCCGTTGTCGGCCATGGCCCCCAGGGCGGCAGATCCGGGAACTCCACCAAGCGCGTCGATGACGAGATCAAAACCGTTCCCCGCCATGGCGTGCAGCTCCCGTGCAATGAGGTCGGGGTCGTCCAGCCGCAGACAGTCGGAGGCGCCACGATCGAGTGCGCGGCGCAGCCCGACCTCGTCCCTCGCAGCAGCGGTGATTCGCCCGGCGCCGAGATGTCGGGCAACCTGTACCGCCACCTGTCCGACGACGCTGTTGGCACCCAGCACCAGGACCGATTCGCCCGGTTCCAGTCGTCCCTTCCAGGTCAGTCCGAGCCAACCGGCCATGCCGGCGATCCCGAACGGTAGCGCTGCCTCGGCGGCAATTTCTTCCGGAACGTCGATCAACTGATCCGCCGGAACGAGGGCGTACTCGGCGAAAGATCCGTAGGGCTGAATGACGGTGTCGAAGTAGATGCGGCGCCCGTCCCCGGTCAGACCGATCCCCTCCCGTCCGGGAACCAGGGGAACCTCCTGGGGTCCCGAAAAGGCGCCGGCAGCGATCGCGATGTCAACCGGGTTGATGCCGGCCGCTTCCACGGCAACGACTTCGCAGCCCTCCGAAGGAACCGGTGCCATGTACTCACCGAGGGCAGGAACTCCACCCTGCTCATCGAGCACCGCGGCCCTCATCACGCGATCAGTTTCTTACCGGGATTCATCAGGCCTTTCGGGTCAAAGCAGGCTTTGATCTGACGTTGGAGGGACATCTCTTCCTCGGTCATCTGCGCAGCAAGACCCTCCAGCTTTGCCGTCCCGATCCCGTGTTCTCCGGAAACCGTTCCGCCGAGCCTGAGGGCCAGCCGGAAGAGCTCGCCCGCGGCGGCCTCCGCCCTCTCCAGGCCCTTGGCGTCGTCGGGATCAACCATGAAGGTCGAGTGGAGGTTGCCGTCACCGGCGTGACCCCAGCTACAGGTCGGCAGGTTGTGCCTGCGACCGATCTCCTCGGTTTCCGCGATGGCTTCGGCGAGCATTTCCACCGGAACCACGATGTCCTCGCTTACCTTCCCGCCTTTCTGGGCGGTCACCGCAATGGAGACCCCGTCGCGCCACTTCCACAGATCGTCGATCGCCCTCTGTCCTTCGGGGGAGTGGATCAGGCCAGACTCGGGCTCAAGCACTTCAACCAACCCCGCCTGGATGGCCGAAGCCTCGGTCTCGGTGCCATCGGCTTCCGCGATCACGAGAAACTCGTAGTCATCGGGTGCTGCGACCGGAAACCCGGCCCGGGCGGCCCGGAACGTGGCTCCGTCCAGGTACTCGATGGTTGCCGGCTGGATCCCGGCTTCAAGAATTCTGAGGATCGCAGCGCACCCTTCTTCCGGGTTCTTGAAAAACGCCGCGACCGGCCGGCGGGATTCCGGAGCCGGAATCAGGCGGAGCCAGGCCGAGGTCACTATTCCGAGGGTTCCTTCGGACCCCAGCAACAGGCTCTTCACGTCGTAACCCGAAACGTCCTTTCGGACAGAGCCACCGCTGGTCACGATCCTTCCAGGAGGTAACACCGCTTCAAGTCCGGTCACCCAGGCACCGGTGACGCCGTATTTGAACGCATGCGGACCCCCGGCGTTAGTCGCTACGTTGCCACCGATCTGCGACTGCTCTGCCGCTCCCGGATCAGGGGGAAAGTAGAGCCCGTTCTCTCTTGCGAGTCGCTGCACTTCGGAAGTGAGCAGTCCGGCTTCGACGTGGATCCGCCACAGGTGGGGTTCGAAGCCGAGGATCCTTCGCATTCGCTCCAGCCCGATCACCAGGGCGCCGCTGGTTGGCACAGCGCCGCCGCTGAATCCCGAACCCCCGCCACGAGGCACGATTGGCTGACCGTGCTCGTAGCACCATGCGACGATCGCGGCGACATCTTCACTCGATCCGGGAAGAGCCACAGCCGCGGGTTCACCACGAAGGCCACGGCCCTCGGTTTCGTCGTTCGAGTATCTGCCTAGCGGCCCCCGCGGAACCGCTTCGGGACCCAGCAGCCGCTCGATCTCCCGTTCGAGAACGTTGCGGCTCAACGGGAACTTTCGTGAACAAGCACCAACTTCAGAACCGTCGAGTTCCCCGAGGCCAGCAGATCGAAGGCCGCTTGCGCCTCGTCGATCGGAAACTCAGCCCGGACCAGGCCTTCCTCAAGCGCCGATCCGGGAATGATGCCGTTCTGGAGCAGGCTCATCGCCTCCGAAAACTCATCGAATGTGTAAAGCATCGACCCGATGACGTCGCGCTCGCCGCGCTGAAGCGACACGGAATCGAAAGTAACGGTGGCGGGCGGCACACCGACCAGCACCAGCCGTCCACCGGGAACCAGACCATCCATTCCGACCACGGGGGAATCAGGGGTGCCGGCGCAGTCAAGCACAACGTCCACCCCGTCATCGAGCCCAAGCACTGCGTGATGCTCGACCAGATCGGCGGAAGCGAGGTCAACGACCTCGTCGAAGCCAAAAGCACGAGCCCGCTCGATTGCTTCGCGGCGGATCTCGGCGATCAGGACTCGTTCAGCTCCCTTCTCTCGGAGTACAAGAGCCGTCATCAGGCCGACCGGTCCCGCCCCGAGAACCGTGGCGGTTTCACCCGGTGCGAGCGCCGCCCGGTTCGCGCCGTGTACCGCCACCGCCATCGGCTCGACGAGAACGCGCAGCTCAGATGGCAGTCCATCGGGAATCCGAAGCAGGTTCCCTACAGGCACCGCGATCACGGTCGACATCCCTCCCGTCTCGTGCCCCCCGATCAGGCGCATGCGGGGGCAGATGTGGGCCAGACCATGACTGCAGGCAAAACACTCGCCGCAGAACAATGCCGGGAAAACCGCCACCGGATCACCGATAGAGAGCTGATCGTCGGTCCCGTCAGGCAAAGATTCGACCGTACCGATCAGCTCGTGGCCGAGCGTCAGCGGAGGCCGGTGAACCGGGTGCCCGCCGGTGAACATCTTCAGGTCGGACCCGCAGACGCCCACTTCCGTGACCCTGACGAGTGCCTCTCCCCGGCCAGGTTGGACGGTTTCGACCTGCTCGACAGCGAATCGCTGCGGAGCGACCAGCCTTACCGACTTTTCCGGGCCGTTCACCTGCTCAGATCTCCGTTTCGAGGATCAGCGACTGATACGACTTGCCATGGCCGTCGAGCCGAAGCGAGGCGGCAACTCCCCCATCCAGGGTGTCCTGAATCACGAAATTGAGGACCCGGATACCGGGCAGTTCGAAGCGCTCGATGTCACCTTCGGCCAGACCTGCGAACTGGGCCGCAACCCGCTCGGCCGTCAGCTTTTCCAGCAGGAGGTCCCAATGTTCCTCCTCGTAAGGCATCACACAGACGTTCACGATGTTTCCCTTGTCACCCGATCGGGAGCAGGCAATCTCTCTCAGAAGCATTCAGGTCTCCACTGTCTCGACGGTCGTGCTGATCAGTCCCGCATCCAGTTCGATCGGGTAGACGTAAATGGCTGGCGTGACAGAGCGGGTCACTCCACCTCCCCCGGCTGGCCCGTGGATGTAGAGCCGCTCGACCTCCTGAGTGATCGCTTCGGAAATCTCGAGGCTTTCGCAGCGGGCTGCAACCCGCAGCCTCACCTCGCGGGGTTCGGCCGGATCGGGCTCCTCTCCGACCAGAGCGTTGATCCCGATCAGGTCGTACCGGATCTCGGCAATCTCAGGCTCGAGCTCGGCGATGGTGCGCTTGAAGGACTCGGCGGCGAGCCGGGCCCGCTCGGCGCATCCCCGCCCCGCATACGAGATTTCTCCGATCGCGCGGTAGCCGGAGGCAACGCCGAGCAGAACCTTGAGCCGTTCCGGTCGAGAACTGCCGCGGGCGCCGGTAGCGCGAACCCGGTCGGGACCGGTCTCTTCGAGTTCGACCGCGGTGAAGTCGGCGATCACGTCAGGGGTCTTGTAGTTGGCCGGGTCGTGGACCTCGTACGCGATCTGCAGGCCGACGGTGTACTGGTTGACCAGCCCGCCGGCATCCGGCAGTTTCGAGATCTCGACGCCGTCGTCGCTCACCTCGGCGATCGGGAATCCAAGTCGGTCAAGGCCTTCCACCTCACGGTAGGGAGGGTCCGCGAAGTAACCGCCTGTGGCCTGGACCGAGCACTCGAGGATGTGGCCGGCGAGGGTCGCGTCAGCCACCTTCTGGAAGTCGTCGAGATCCCAGCCCAACGCGTGGCAGATCGGACCAACGAACAGCGAGGCGTCACTGATCCGACCCCCGATCACCCACTGGGCACCGGCCTCCAATGCCTCAACGACCGGGGCCGCCCCGAGATAGCAGTTGGCGGAAACGAGCTTGTCACCCAGTTCGCTCACCTTTACGCCGAGGCCTGG
>JAEZIQ010000074.1 GCA_023436605.1 Actinomycetes bacterium
CACCATGGCTGCCCACACCTCGCTCGGCACCACCCCGATCTACAACTGGGGCACCGACGAGCAGAAGGACGAGTGGCTGCCGCAGCTGACCAGCGGCAAGAAGCTCGCCGCCTTCGGCCTGACCGAGCCCGAGGCAGGCTCCGATGCTGGCAACACCAAGACCCGCGCGGTACTCGACGGCGACGAGTGGGTGATCAACGGCGCCAAGCAGTTCATCACCAACTCCGGCACTGATATTTCCGCCCTGGTCACGGTCACTGCCGTCACCGGCAAGGACGAGAATGGCCGCCTGGAGATCTCGAACATCATCGTGCCCAACGGAACCCCGGGCTACACCGTCGATCCTCCCTACCGCAAGATGGGCTGGAACGCCTCCGATACCCACCCCCTCACCTTCGAGGACGCCCGGGTCCCGGAGTCGAACCTGCTCGGCCCGCGCGGCCAGGGCTTCAAGCAGTTTCTGCAGATTCTCGACGGCGGCCGGATCGGCGTCGCTGCCATGTCGGTCGGTGTTGCCCAGGGCGCCCTCGACGAGGCGATCAAGTACGCCAAGGAACGCCAGGCTTTCGGCCAGTCGATCTCGAAGTTCCAGTCGATCCAGGCCAAGATCGCCGACATCTCGGCCCAGCTCGAAGCGGCCCGCCTGCTCACCTACCGCGCGGCGATCGAGAAGGACCGGGGCGAGAACTTCACCCTGACCGCCGCCCAGGCCAAGCTGATCACCGGCCGCCTCGCGGTCCGCGCGACCGAGGAAGCGGTTCAGATCCATGGTGGCTACGGCTTCATCGAGGAGTACCCGGTCTGCCGGTTCTACCGCGACGCCAAGATCCTAACCATCGGCGAAGGCACCGACGAGGTCCAGCAGATGGTGATCGCCCGCGCCCTCGGCTGCTAGCGGCGTTACTTCGGTCCGGCAGCCGCCCGGACGACCATTGCGGCAATGGCATCGGCAAACTCCTGATCGAGTTTGCCGGTGCCGAGCAGCCAACGCCTGAGCACCGGCCCGTACATCAGCTCTGCCAGCACTTCAGCGTCGACCTCGGGCGCGACTTGACCGGCCTCCCGGGCCGACTCGATCCTCGCCACCGTCGCTTCGGTCAGCGGCCCGGCCAACCCGGCCTGGAACTCGCGGGCCAACTTCTCGTCGGTCAGGATCTCAACCGTCATCGCCCGCATCAGGCTGTCGAAGGAAGGCTGGCTGAACTCTTCGACCGTGGCCCTGAGCAGCGTCCTGAGGTCGGATTCGAAGTCACCGGTGTCCGGGATCGCCGGCAGGTCGGAACCCTCCCCGAGGATCGCGTCGAAGACCAGTGCGCCCTTTGACGGCCACCAGCGGTAGATCGTCTGTTTGCCGACTCCCGCTTCGGCGGCCACGCCCTCGATCGTCAGGTCCCGCCACCCCTTGAGCAGCAGGAGCTTCAGGGTGGCATCGAGGATCGCAGCCCGGGACTTCATGTTCCGCCGGGCCGGGTCGGGTCCTTTCGGGTTCTGGAGCTCCCGCAACTCCCTGATCACGCGCGTCCTCTTGTCACTCATGACCAGCCAACCTACAAAACCCCAAGCGAGACGCACCGTCTCGTCTCTGCTAGTTTTGTTTCGGTATGAGCACTTCCTCCTCTACCTGGCTGGTCACCGGTTCCTCCCGGGGACTCGGACCGAGCGGCCACTGCGACTACTCGTGGGCGGAGACGCTCCCGGCCAGGTTTCCGCAGCCCTCGCGCTGAGGCGGGACGACTACGCCCGCAATCCGGGCTTCGAGTGGCCCGCCTGAGTCCTACTTTCGGACGCTGTAGGTGAGGTGGGCGAACTGGCCGAACTTCTCGGCCGAGATGAGTTCGAGCCGATCCGAGCGGATGTCCCGTGGAAAGAGCGGGGCGCCGGCCGTCAGGGCCACCGGGGTCAGGGTGACCTGGAGTTCGTCCAGGGCTCCGGCGTCGAGGAACTGACCGGCCAGGTCTCCCCCGCCGATCACCCAGACGTCGCCTTCGCCCGCTTCGGCGCGAATCGCTTCGAGATGATCCTCAACCGGACCGTTCACGAACCGGATGTCCTCGCCATCAGGCGCCGGCAGTTCCCGGCTGGTGAAGATGAAGGTGGGGCGTGCCCCGTAGAACTGACGCCACTTCTCGGGGCTTTCGGCGAGCTTCTCGTGGTCGTAGACCCACTCGTAGGTGGTCGAACCGGAGACCAGCACGTCGATTCCGTCAAGGAATGACTTGAAGTCGACGGCGTCCGGCGAACCGACCTCGAACAGCCAATCGAGCGAATTGTCCTCCGTGGCGATGAACCCGTTGAGGGTCGTCGCCGTGTAGTACACGACTTTCGCCACGCTCAGGCGGTCAGCGGGTTGGCCGTGGTCGAGCCGGCCGGACGTTCCTTCAGCTCGATCCCCCGGCCCACCGTTTCGGGGATGCCGTAGTAATCGAGGACCTGCTGCTCCTGCTCGCGGTTGAGCGGCAGCGCCGGATCGACCGCCGGCGCGTTACGGATCACCTCGCGGTCGTACGGGGTCCAGATCCGTCCGGCCGCGGCGGCGCATTCACGGACCGAGATCGGGACGACCTTGCCGAATCGTCCGAGCTTGACGAGGATCCAGGTCGGCTGACCCGATTCGCCGTCCACGAAAAGTCCTTCGACCCTGGCGACGCCCTGACCGGTGATGTCATCGACCCGGTAACCGTCCCAGGCCTTTACGTCCTCGAGGTTCGGCTGATCACTCATCAATCTCTCCTTCCAGCAGTTCGGCCGCGGCCGAGGCCGGGTCCAGTTCCCGGCTGACCACACGGTTCAGTAGCTCCGCTACACGGGGATCATCCTCGATCGCCGCTTCCAGTCTTCTCCTAAGTTTCGCAGTCGCCAGCCCCAGCACCTCGGAACGCAGGTTCCTCGCCCGGCGTTCGGCCAGGGTTCCCTCCGCTTCGATGAAGGCACGGTGCTCGGCCACCTTGGCGGCAAGCTCGTCGATTCCGTCGCCGCGGGCAGCTTCGGTCCTGAGGATCGGGACCCGCCAACCACCGGGGGTGTGGGCAAGCGAGAGGGCGCCACGGACCTCGCGGATCATCGTGTCGGTCATCGGGTGATCGGACTTGTTGACGACGATGATGTCGGGGATCTCCATCACACCGGCTTTGAGAGCCTGGATCGAATCGCCGGAGCCGGGCATCAGGGCGAGCACGATGGTGTCGGCGTGATCGACGATGTCGATCTCGCCCTGCCCCACCCCGACCGTTTCGACCAGGACGTCGTCCTTGCCGGAGGCGTCCATCACGAGCGCCGCCTGGAGGGCGGCTTCAGAAAGGCCACCGAGCGCACCCCGGGAAGCCATCGAGCGGATGAAGACTCCCTTGTCGAGGAAGTGTTCGGTCAGCCGGATCCGGTCTCCGAGCAGGGCCCCCTGGGTGAAAGGGCTGGACGGATCGATCGACAGCACAGCGACCTGGCGGTCCTCCTCACGGAGTTCCTTGGTCAGGGCACCTATCAGAGTGCTCTTGCCGACGCCGGGAGGCCCGGTGAACCCGATGATCCTGGCATTGCCGGTCTTGGGATAGACCTCGCGAACCAGTGACCAGCCGGCCGGATCATCCGACTCGATCAGCGTGATCGCTCTAGCGAGGGCTCGTTTATCGCCTGCCAGCAGGCGTTCAGCCAGCGGACTCATGGTGGTGGGGGTGTCATTCATCGGCCCGGCCAGTCTAGAACCTGCGACGCCGGTTAGAGTCACGCCCGGTTTGGCTGGCACCCTCACATCCTTCGCCCGCAAGGGCATGCTCACTCCCAAGTACGCGCGGCTCTTCTGGCGCTACCTCTGGCGACGACTCCTTACCCGCTCCGGACACCGCTGGGTGACTGACGGACCGGTCTTCTTCGGGCGGGGACTCCAGCTCCAGACCGGACCCAAGGCGAGGATCAGCTTCGGCCGCTGGGTCTGGATCGGTGACGGCACCAAGATCCGCTGCCACGAGGGGGAGGTCCAGATCGGCCCCAAGACCGTCTTCGGCCAGGAATGCACGATCTCCGCCTACCGCAAGGTGCGGATCGGGGCCGAGTGCGTGATCGCCGACCGCACGATGTTCATCGACTTCGACCACGGTGTGGTCGACATCGAGAAACCGATCCGTGACCAGGGCATCTACATGGAAGATGTGATCGTCGGATCCAACGTCTGGATCGGCTATGGCGCCGCGATCCTCCGGGGGGTGAAAGTCGGAGACAACTCGGTGATCGGCACCAATTCCGTGGTCACCAAAGACGTGCCCGCCAACGCCGTTGTCGGAGGAGTTCCGGCCCGGGTCATCCGGATGCGCGAAGCCCCGCGGGAACTCAGCTGGCCAGACCCGGTTGAACCGGATCCCGACGATCCCGAAGTAATGGACCTTCCGGGCCGCTAGGTCTTGGTAACCACGAGCCCTTCGTAAAGGTCCAGGGTCTGCTGGGCGATTTCGTCCCAGTCGAACATGCGAATGTGGGCGAGGCCCTCTTCAACCATGCGCTTTGAGAGCTCCGGGTCGCCCAGGACCAGGATCGCAGCTTCAGCCAGATGCTCCGGATCGGATGCCCGGAAGCGGAGACCGGCACCCTCGATCGGCACGACCTCGCGCAGGCCACCGGTGTCGGCGGCGATACAGGGGCACTCGGAAGCCATTGCTTCGAGGGCGACCAGACCGAAGGGCTCATAGATCGAGGGAACCACGGTCAGGTCGGCGATCCGGTAGAGCGAGTGAAGGACGTCGTCGCCAATCCAGCCGAGGAAGGTGCCGTGCTCCATCAACCCGAGTTCCTCGGCCTGTTTGTGGAGTTCGGCCTCGTGGGTGCCGGAGCCGGCGACCAGGAAGCGGGTGTTCGGCAGCGATTCGATCACCTGCGGCATCGCCTCGAGCGCGAGCTGGAAGCCCTTCTCGTAAACGAGCCGGCCGATCAGCAGGACCAGGTTCTCCTCCGGTGCGGCGAACTGGCTGCGGAGCCGCGCCAGTTCCACCGGATCATCGGCCGGAAGGTCTTCCGGGTCGATCCCGTTCGGGATCACCGAGATGCTGCCCTCTTCGACGCTGAAAATGTCAGCTATCTGCTCGCGCATGAAATGCGAACAGGCGATCACGCGGTCGGAGCGGTTCGCAATCCACTTCTCAACCCCGTGGATGTGGGACTGGGGATGCTTGTCGACCCAGCCCTGGTGGCGACCGAACTCGGTCGCGTGGATCGTGGTGACCAGCGGGGCGTCAAACCGGCGGGCGAGGTGATCGCAGGCGCCTGCCACCAGCCAGTCGTGGCCGTGGACGAGATCGAAATCGAACCGGTCCCCGAGCTCGACACCGGCGGCCAGCATGTCCGCGTTCATCCGTTCGACCCAGGTCACGAACTCGCCGAGATCGGTCGGCCGCTCCGGTTCGACGATGCGGTGGATCTGGACTCCCGCCATTTCCTCTTCGACCGTGGCCTGCTCGCCGCCGCGGGTGAGTACGTGAACTTCAACCCCGAGACCGACCAGCGCCTCGGAAAGCTTGCGCACGTGACGGGCCAGCCCACCTTCGATCAGCGGCGGGTATTCCCAGGTGACAACGAGGATGCGAGACAAGATGGCGTGAGGGCTAGGGGATCAGGAAGGGCACGAGGCTGAGGTCGGGGGCCAGTCCGCGAAGCTGTGGCCGGATCGGTACCCCGCTGTTTGTTGAATCGGATTGTAGGGCTTCGAACGCGTTTTCCGCATGACCTGTGGCCCGTTCGAACGGGTAGTCGCCGGCCTGGCCGCGCTTGTCGAGGAAGGCCCAGTCGCTTGACTGGACCATCAGCAGCTCCCGCACCGCTCTTTCCGCCCGACCTTTCGGTAGCCGTGCGACCGTTTCCGCAACCGTCAGCTCGAGACCGCGCGAAGCCCAGGCGAGGTCGGCCACGGCGGGCGCATCCCAGGTCCTGAAGTCCTTCTCCTCACCCCAGGTGGAGGCCGCCAGCCCGGTTTGCCGGGCCCCGGGACCGTGCCGCTCGAAAGCCTCGTCGAGCGTGACCAGGTTGACCCCCGCAGCCTCCGCCCCGTCGAGCACCGCGGCCAGCCATTCGGGGCCCTCCGACCACCAGTGGCCGAGCAGTTCGCAGTCGATCGCGAAAGTGATCAGGCCCCGTCGACCCTGTTTTCTCTGGAAGCCGTCGAGTCGGTCCCGCACCGACTCCAGGAACTCGGCGGCCTGCTCCCGGGCCCTCTGGCGAGCGGCTTCGGCGTCGTAGGGACCGCCATCGATGCGGAAGATTCTGACCCCGTTCATCGAGAGCCGGTGGAAATCCAGATAGCCGGGCCAGGAGGGATAACCGGACATGTCCCAGAGCCAGGAGATCGCTTCCCAGTCGATCGTGAAAGCGAGCGGGCCAGCCTCGGTCCGCACAGGGACCAGGGCTTCCATCTGCTCCTCGTGACGACTCTGGTCGACGCAGAACCACTCGATCCCGTTGCGGGCTAGGTCCCGCTCAAGTCCCGGCCGATAGGCGCATTCGGGCAGCCAGAATCCGGAAGAGGGACCGAACCGGCGTTCATGCGACGCGAGACCGGCCCCGATCTGGGTGTCGAGACCAGCCCGGGTGGCCAGCAGCGGGAGGACCGCGTGAGTGGCGCTCGAGGGAATCAGCGAAACGTTGCGCTCCCCGGCGGCAGCGAAAGCGTCGAGCGGCCTCCCGTTTACCGCTTCCAGCAGTTCCGTTGCCCTTTCGTAGCGGGCAACCACCGCCTCGGCCGCGGGCACATGGTCGGCGTCGGCCGTCTCGACGTCGCGCCGGGCCGCACCCAGCCGCAGGTCACGCAGGAAGGCCGCCAGCCGCTCGGCCACCCCCTCGGCCTCAAGCTGATCGGCGAGGACCGGGGTTACGGTCATGGTCAGGTTCCGGGCGACATCCAGAACCGGAAGGTGAGACCGGACCACCGCGTCGAAGAGCCACTCCTCGCCGAAGGGGTAGGTGCCGAACCCCTCGACATAGGGCATGTGTGAATGGAGGACGATCGCGAGATCGCCGGACCCCTCAGACATGACAGATGGCGAGGAAGTCCAGGGAGCTTTCGAGGTCGTGATTGGAGAGACGGAAGTCGGAGGCGGCGATCGCCGGGGTGAAGCGGTCGTAGAACGGCTTGCTCAGCCCAAGTGTCTTGTGGACCCGGTCCCAGCCGAGCGAAAGCGCCAGTTCGTGAACCTTCAGTTTGCGGGCGTGGTGCAAGCCGAGTATCTCCACCCGGGAGAAGTGCGGCTCCAGCAGGGCCCGGTACTCCTCGAGCCGGTATTCCTTGACGTGCCACGGATTGTCGGACTTCTCGGCTCCCTCCGGGGCAAGGGTCAGCAGGTTCGGGGTCGAGATGTACGAGACCGGCGCGATCTTCGCGAAGCCGGCCACCAGCGAATCCGGATCCTGGACATGCTCGATCGTCTGCAGGAAGACGACGGCGTCCCGCGGTTCGTTGAAGCTCTCGACCAGTTCGCGCCGGAAACTCACGTTTTCCGTCGTGTACTTGGCACTGGCGTGTTCGAACGCTTCCGGGTTGGCATCGACCCCGATCACCTCGGCCGCTGATCGGCCCAGGACCCCCGAGCCGTACCCCTCGCCGCAGGCCAGGTCGACGACCTTGAGACCCTTCACCCGCTCGGCGATCCACTCGTAGACGACCAGGTGGCGCCGGTACCAGTAGTTCTCCTCTGGCACGTCAGGCAGTGTTCTCTCGCCGGTCAATTCGAGGGCCGGCACCCCTTCTGGCTGGTTGCTCTGGATGTACGAGTCAGTCAAGGAGAGCGATTCTTCCCTATCTTTCTCCGCCATGCCCGCTTCCCCGACAGCAACCCCGGAACACATCAAGGACGTAAACACCCGCTACCACGACGCAGCGGCCGATTCCTACGACGCCAAGTGGGGGATCGACTTCGGTGACATCGGCCAGCATCAGGTCGCCCTGAAGCTGAAGAAGGCACTCGGCGAAATGCCCGAGACGCTCGGCGACACGCTCGAGATCGGAGCCGGCACCGGATATTTCTCGCTCAACCTCGCCACCCAGGGACTGATCGGGACGCTGACCGCGACCGACATCTCGCCCGGCATGCTCAAGTCGTTGGCCGCCACCGCCAGGACCCTCGACTTCCCGGTCAAGACCGTGGTCACCGAAGCCGAGGTCCTGCCCTTCGAGGACGAGAGCTTCGACACCGTGATCGGCCACGCCGTGCTGCATCACATTCCCGACCTCGACAAGGCCTTCTCCGAGTTCTTCCGGGTTCTGCGTCCGGGCGGCCGGATCGTCTTCTGCGGCGAGCCGTCCCGCTACGGCGACCGTCTCGCCGTCGTGCCGAAGCGAACCGGGAACATCGTCGCTCCCGTGTGGCGCCGGCTGGTCGGGGCCGACACGCTCGAACACACCGAAGAAGAGCTGGCCGACGACGAGCACAGCCTCGAGCCCGAGGTCGATGTCCACGCCTTCGTCCCCGCCGACCTGCGCGCGATCCCGCCGCGGTCCGGCTTCGAGGACACCAGAGTCAGCGGCGAGGAACTGGTCGCCAACGTCTGGGGCTGGGGAATGCGCTCGATGGAATCGACCGCCACCCCGGAAACGATCCCGGTCCGCTGGAGGAACTTCGCCTTCAAGAGCTACATCGCTTTCCAGAAGGTCGACAACAACGTCCTCGAACCCCATCTCCCGGCAGAGCTCTTCTACAACCTGCTGCTCTCAGCCCGCAAGCCCGGCTAGTCGAAGCAGACCGGGGTGCCACGACTAAGGCACTGAATAGCGGTACTTAATCGTGACACCGGGTTCGGGTTCCGGGCTCCAGGTTCCGGATCGCTGCGCTTCTGTCCGCTAGGCGGGGGTGCCGTCTTTGCGGCGTACGCGGTAGAGCTTGACCGGGCGGTCGAGGCCCTTGAACTTGTGCTGGCCGACCCAGGAGTACTTGAAGGCTTCTTCGCCGGCCGCTTCGACCGCCTGCTGATCGGCGAGGACGCTGTCGGGACGGGCGGTTTCCGTGATTCGGCTGGCCAGGTTCACGGGTGGGCCAAACCAGTCGCCGACCTGATGGATCGCTTCGCCGCGGGCAACCCCGACCCGCAGGGCTGGAAGTTCGTCACCGGCGTCGTTGCCGACCTCGATGAACCGGATCGCCGCGTCAAAGAGGGCGGCTCCGTCCTCGGAGACGAGCATCGCCGCGTCGCCGATCGTCTTGACGAGGCGGACATCGGGATTGGCCACCTCGATCGCCACCGATTCGAGCAGCTTCGCCACGGTTCCGATTTCAACCAGTTCGGCTCGTTCTCCCAGTCGCGTGAATCCGACCAGGTCGGCGAAGCAGACCGACACTTCGACGCCTTCCTCGGTGCCGAACAGGCCGGGACTCGCAAGCGCCATGGCCTGGTTGCGGATCTGGTCGAGAAAGTGGGAGCGCAGTGCGTATTCGACCGCCTGCTCGGCGAGCGGCAACAACGAAAGCGACGCCTGCCGGAGCTGTTCGGCAGCCTCGAACTCGTTGGCATCGGGGCTGATCACGTCGGAAGCAACCAGATCCCGATGCGCCTGCGCGATCCGGGCGGCCGAGCTGCCTACCTGACGGGTCGCCGCGAGCAGGTTCTCGGTCGGGATGCCTGCCTCCTGGAAGCGGCGTAGCCGTCGTGCTGCCCGGAGGTCGGCCTCGTCGAAGCGACGTTGGTCCGGCGCCGGGCGCGGCAACCCGACGGCCGCGATCAGGTTCTGGAAGTCATTGACCGAGGTGCCGGCCAACTCGGCGATTTCCCGCGGGGTGTACTTGTAATTCGAGCGTCCGAGAACGATGTCCGCCGGCAGGAGGGCGAGCCGGTTGCACTCGACCTCTTCCCGGAGGGTGTCAAGATCGACGCCTTCTTCCTCATACAGCCAGGTGAGGAGCTTCAGCCGGGCTTCCCGATCTTCGCCTTCGAGGTCTTCGAGCAGCCCCTCAGCTTCGAAATCGGGCAGCTCCCGGACCACCGCCTCGGCCGCAACGTGGGGACGCAGATCGGGCGACGGGTAATCGTCGGGATCCGGGTACTCAGCCATAAGCCACTGCTCCCCCGCGACGCGGATCGCCGGCGCCGTCGAGCCTTCCGGTCGCCGGGTCGCGAGTCACGATCTGGACCCCGCCAAAGAAGAGGTTGCGTTCATTCCAGCGGAAGACCCGCTGACCCCCGTCCTCGATCCGGGCGAGAGCTTCCTCGTCGACTCCCGGCTCGGCCTGGAGAAGACCGGCCTCAAGGTGAATCCGGGGCGCTTCCACGGCCGACTGCGGATCGACTCCTGCCAGCAGGTTCAACGTGGTCTGGAGCACCGCGGAACGAATGCGGTTCGACCCGGCGCTACCCAGCCCGGCCAGCACCTGGTCATCCTCGAGGATCAGGGTCGGTGACATCATCGAACTGATCCTGACACCCGGAGCGGATTGGTGAAAGCCCCGCGGGTTCAGATCCTCTTCACCGAGCATGTTGTTGAGGTGGATCCCGGTTCCGGGTACCACCATGCCGGACCCCGTCCCATTCGAGCAGGTGACCGAAGCGCAAAGTCCGTCTGCGTCCATCGCGGCCAGATGGGTGGTCGAGCCGAGCCGGTCATCGAGAAAACGGCGGGCAAACCCCTCGAGACCAAGACTCGCGGCGAAATCGTCGTCCCGGGCCTCGTTCGCGGCGGCCATCACCCGGGCGATCTCCTCCGGTCCGCTTCCTTCCATCCGGTCGAGCAGGGCGAGACTGTAGGAAATCAGGATGCCGCCCGCCGACGGGGGCGGATTGGTCAGGAGCTCCCGGCCTTCATAGCGGGCCCCGACGGGAGCACGGACGATCGGCTCGTATGCCTCGAAATCAGCGACCGAAAGGGTTCCGCCCCGCTCGACGATGTACTCCTCGACGAGCCTCGGCACTTCGCCGGCACAGAGCGCATCGACGCCCTCGGCCCCGAAACGCTCGAGCGCGTCGCCGAGATCCGGGTAGCGAAAGGTGTCGCCTTCGCCGAGGATGCGGCCCTGCGGCGCGTAGATCGCCCGGGCCTCCGGGGTGGCGGTGTAGATCGGCTCGAGAATTCGCAGCACGTATGCCTGCTGGGCGTTCAGGGGAGCCCCCTCCCGGGCCAGACGGGCTGCCGGACCAGCCAGGGCTGCCATCGGCACCGAGCCGTAGCGTTCGAGGGCCAGAGCCAGCCCGGCGGCGGTTCCGGGAACACCACAGGATGCCGCACCGGCGTTGAAGATCTGGGTGGTGGACTCGTCGAAGTGGACCGGCACTGGAACCAGTTCTCCGGTCAGGTCATGGCCGCCAAGTCCGGGTGCGGCAACGAAGAAATCGATCACGGCGGGCTTCACCCCGGGGCCGCCGACGATCATGAAGCCACCGGCCCCGAGACCGGTCAGGGCGCTCTCTAGCGAAAAAGACGCGAGAGCGGCGGCAATCGCGGCGTCTACCGCGTTGCCGCCCTCGCGCAGGATCCTCGCGCCGGCCTCGGCCGACAAGGGATGGCCCGCGGCAACTACACCGCGCGTGGCCACCGCTCAGGAAAGGAATTCGGGGATGTCACCACCGCCGACCGCGGGCAGCGATTCATCACGCGAACGGGTGTCCCGCTCCGACCGCTCCCGCCTGCCCTCGCTCCGCTCGGTCCGCCGGGTCGGGGTACTGCGGTTGTCGAAACGGGTCGCAACCACGGTGATCCAGACCTGGTCGTCGAGATCGTCGTCGATGTTGGCGCCGAAAATGATGTTGGCGTCAGGGTGAGCTGCCTCGCCGACCGCACGGGCCGCCTCCGAGACCTCAATCAGCGAGAGGTCAGGGCCACCTGTGACCGACAGCAGGATCGACTTGGCACCATCCATCGGGGTCTCGAGCAGAGGCGAGCTGGTCGCCTTCTCGGCCGCGATCAGGGCCCGGTCGGGACCGCTGCCCATGCCGATTCCGAGCAGAGCCCGGCCGGCGTCGGACATGATCGAGCGCACGTCGGCGAAGTCGAGGTTGATAACCGAAGGCAGGGTGACCAGATCAGAGATGCCCTGGACGCCCTGCCTGAGGACATCGTCGGCAACCTGGAACGCATCAACCATCGGAGTCGACTGGTCAAGTACTTCGAGCAGACGATCATTGGGAATGACGATCAGAGTGTCGACCTCGCCGGCCAGCGCTTCGATGCCCTGTTCGGCCTGCTTCTGCCGGCGGCTGCCCTCGAAGGTGAACGGCTTGGTGACGATGCCCACGGTCAGGGCACCGAGGTCACGGGCCAGCCGGGCGATCACGGGGGCTGCACCGGTTCCGGTGCCACCGCCGGCGCCAGCGGCAATGAAGACCATGTCGGAACCCTTGAGCAGACGCTTGATCCGGTCCTGTTCGTCAAAGGCGGCACGGAAGCCGAGCGAAGGATCAGCCCCGGCGCCGAGGCCGCGGGTCTCTTCGCCACCGATGTGGATCGTGAGATCCGCCATGCAGAGCTGGAGCGACTGGAGATCTGTGTTGACCGCCATGAACTCGACGCCGGGAATCTGGGCTTCGATCATGCGGTTGATCGCGTTGACGCCACCGCCGCCGACACCGATCACCCGGATCACCGGGTTGTGCGGAACGCCGGCCCCGGGAGTTGACGCAGGCTCCTGACGTCCGTATCGGGGCCCTTCATCCCGGTCGGGCGGGGTTTCGGAGAAGATTCGCCGGAGGCGATCCTGGGGGTCGGGCAACCCACTTGTGTCCGCCGCGGGATCGGGGGCCGAGAGTGGGCCCGGGTCCGGGGCGCGAGGCGCCGGAGCGGGAGACGAAGGTTCAGGTTCCGGGCTTCCCTCGAGCGGATCCTTGCGGCCAAAGCGGCCGGCCGCTTCCGGGTCGGGTCCGGATTCGGTCAGGGCATCTGCCCTGGACACGGCGTCAGAATCAGGGTGCACTTCGGGTTCGGGCGCCGGCGTCGAGCGGGCAGCTTCGGGTTCCACCGGGTCACCCTGCGGTCCGCCAGTGTCGTCGGCGCGCCGCGGTTCGAACTCGGGGGGCTCCTGCGAAGGGTCGTCAGAGGTAGAGCGAAACAGGTCCGCCAGCGGACCTTCACGCATACTCGCTCGTTTACGACGAGCCATCACTCAAGACCTCCTTCGCCAGATTCCGGTAGTACGACGCCGCACGACTCTCGGGATCGTACTTCAGGACACTAGCGCCTCGCACCGGCGCTTCGGCGAATTTCACGGCCTTGCGGATTCGGGACTTGAAGACGAGGTCACCAAAGTTCTCTTCGAGGATCGACACTGCCTCCCTCGCGTGGAGCGTGCGGGAGTCGAACATGGTCGGCAGGATCCCCTCGATGTGCACGTTGGGATTGAGGTTGTCCTGGATCATCTTCAGGGTGCCCTGAAGCTGAACCAGGCCCCGCATCGAGAGGTACTCGCACTGGACCGGGACGATCACCTTGTTCGAGGCGGTGAGCGCGTTGATGGTCAGCAGACCGAGGCTCGGCGGAGTGTCGATGCAGATGTAGTCGTACTCGGAATGGATCTCCTTGAGCGAGTTCTCGAGCGAACGCTCACGGCCGATCTTGGTGCTCATCGCGATCTCGGCCCCGGCCAGGTCGATCGACGCAACCGCGATGTCGATCTCGCGGTGGGCGATTACCTCGGAGATCGGCAGGTCGTTGACCAGGACGTCGTACATGCTCTTCTCGCACTTGTCCGGGTCGATCCCCTGGCTCATGGTCAGGTTGCCCTGGGGGTCGAGGTCGACGCAGAGGACCCGATTGCCCAGTTCGGAGAGCGCCACAGCCAGGTTCAGGGTCGAAGTCGTCTTGGCCACCCCACCCTTCTGGTTGGCGAAACTGATCACCTCGGCCATATCGACCGGTGACTCGGGCGACTGATGGGTCGGCAGCGTCTCGAAGTCGCGCCGGCTCGGAGCGAGCAGGTCGGCGGCCTTGAGCCGGATCTCGGTCTGTTCGGCCGCAGCTTCCTCTTCAACCTCGGCCAGTTCGTCCTCGACCGGGAGCGGCTTGGCGGCCGGCTCGGCCGGAGCAGTCTGG
>JAEZIQ010000087.1 GCA_023436605.1 Actinomycetes bacterium
ACCCGATCCGGTCGCGGCGATCCTCGAAGCGACCGGTGGCCTCGAGGAGATTCACGAAGAAGAACTGTTCGGCCCGGCCGAGGACGTGGCGGCGACCTACCGCTCGATGCTGGCCGAGGTGATGGAAGCATCCTGGAAGGCCGGCTCCGAGCTGAACGAACCGCGGCTCGACACGGCGATCGACGTCAACCGGGCGGTTGCCCGCTACCTCGAGCTCCTGAAGCTCGCCGCTCTGGCCCAGCGCGACGACGGGGCCAGCGGCAAGGACGCGATCGAAGCGGTCAACGGGCTGCTCGCCCAGATCGCCACCCCGGAACAACTGGCCGAACTCGAAAACTCGACCCTCGACCCGTACCTGCTCGCCAACGAACGCGAACGGGGCATGAGGCAAGGCATGGCCGCCTCCCGGACCGAGCCCTCGCTCGACGGTTTCCTGCCCCGGCGCGGCGACGACCTGCGGCTCTCGGCCACCGACCTCGACATGTACCTGACCTGCCCGCTCAAGTACAAGTTCGCCCGGGTCTTCGGGATCCCGACCCCGCCGACCGTGAACATGCGCTTCGGGATCGTGATCCACAACGTGCTGCAGCGGTTCCACGAACTCGAACTCGACGTCGGCCGGCCGGTGCCGGACGGCGAACGGCGACTGATGGGGCTGCTCGACGAAAGCTGGCGGCGCGGCGGTTTCGGTGACACCAACGACGAGCTCCAGTTCCTCGACCGGGCCCGCGACGCAATGCGGGCCTACTGGCGAAGCGAGGAAGCATCCGAATCCGAGCCGGCCTTCCTCGAGCGGCAGTTCGAGTTCAAGGTCGGTCCCCACTTCCTCCGGGGGCGGGTCGACCGAGTCGACCGCAACGCGGACGGCGAGTTCGAAGTGATCGACTACAAGACCGGCCAGCGGGTCGATTCATCCCGCCACGGCGGCGACATCCAGCTAGCGCTCTACCGGCTCGGTGCCCGCGAAGCCTGGGGCATCGAACCGGAAGCGGGCAGCTACTACTACGTGCTCGAAGGCGAAAAGGTCGCGGTCGAATCCTCGCCCGACGACCGGGAGCGGGTCGAGAGAACGGTCCTCGAAGTGGGCGAAGGTGTACTCGGCCAGGACTTCGAGCCGCGGCCCTCGCCGGCGGTCTGCGGCTGGTGCGACTTCAAGCTCGTCTGCCCGGCAGCCGAAGCCTGATCAGTCCGAGTCGCGGTCCTTCAGGAAGCGCTGGAACTCCATCGCGAGGGCATCGCCGCTGGGGACGTCTACATCCGGGCCGCGGCGGCTGCGCTGGTCGTTTTCGATTCGTTCGACCAGTTCCTCGACTTCGGGATCGGCGGCGACGGCGCGGCCGATCTGTTCCTCGTAGGACATCGTCTCGTCCTCGAGCCCGGAGATGTCGGCAGCGACCCGGGTGATCGTTTCGAGCTTTTCACTCAGGGCGAGCGCGGCCTTCGGGTTGGGAACCGCGGCCACGTAATGCGGCACGGCGGCCCACAGTGAAACCGAAGCGATGCCGGCGGCCCGGCAGCGATCGTGGATCACGCCGACGATGCCGGTCGGACCCTCGTAGTCGGAACGTTCGAGTTCGAGGCTGCGGATCGTGGTTTCGTCGGTCGCGACACCGGTGATCGGCACCGGCAGGGTGTGGGCCACCTCGGCGATCAGCGAGCCGAGCACGACCACCAGTTTCACGTCGAGCTGGACGGCGACATCGACCACCATCTCCGAGTAGGTGCGCCACTTGAGGTTGGGCTCCGTGCCGTCGAGCAGGACCAGGTCGCGATCGGCGCCCTGGGCGCGGGCGGCAATGAAAGTGTTGGTCGGCCAGTCGATGCGCCGGTGAGCTCCCTCGACCAGGCGAATGGTCGGCCGGTTGGCCTGGAAATCGTAGAAATCCTCGGGGTCGACTTCCGCCAGCACGTCGACCTCGAGCGAGTCGGCCAGGGTCTCCAGCGCCGACGAAGCCGCGTTGGCCGCGTCGTTCCAGCCGCGGAACGCGCAGACCATCATCGGGTCGCGGAGCTTCGGTGGGTTCATCTCCCAGCGGAGTTGGTCCATAGGTTCAATGTAGCCGACCGGACTCGCCGGCCTGTCCCCGCGACGGCGTCAGGAGCCGGGGAAGGTTGGAGTCTTCTGCTTCAGTCAGGATGTGGGCTGATGGAAGCCGGCACCAGAAACGGAACCCCGCTGGTCGAACTGACCCCGGGCCAGAACTTCTCCGGGCGTTACGCCTGCGCCCGCAAGGACCGGCTCACGGCCAAGAACGGGTCGGCGTATCTGGCGCTCGAACTGCGGGACCGCACCGGCTCGATGGCGGCCCGGATCTTCCGCGACACCGACCGGCTTGGAGTCAGCTTCGAGCGTGGCGACGTGATCGCGGTCAGGGGCAGGGTCGAACAATTCCGCGGACAGCTCTCGGCTGAACTCGAAGATGTGAAGAAGGTCGACCCCGCCGAGATCGACCCGGCCGACTTCCTGCCGACCGCATACCGGGATCGGGAGGAGCTCGAGGGTTTCCTCGAGCACCTCGCCCGCGAGGTCCATCACCCCGGCTACCGGGCGGTGGTCGAAGACCTGCTCTTCACCGGCGAGACCGCCGAGGCCTTCCGGCTGGCGCCCTGTACGCGGGGCGGGCACCACGCCTACATCGGCGGGCTCTCCGAACACACGGTCGCGGTGGGCACCCTGGTCACCGAAACCTGCGTGCTCCATCCGAAGCTGAACTCGGACCTGCTGATGGCCGCCGCCCTGATCCATGACATCGGCAAGACCGGCGAGTTCACATACGGAGCGGAGATCGGGCTGAGTCAGCGCGGCCGGGCCCTCGGTCACCTGCAGATCGGCGCCGAGCTGATCAACGCCGCCAGCCAGCGGGCCGACCTCGAAGAGACCGAACGCGATGCGTTGCTCTCAACCGTGATGTGCCATCACGGCACCGACGCGCTCCGCCTCCGCCAGTTCCCATCGGCCGAAGCGATCGCCCTTTACCGCCTCAACGCGCTCGACGCCCAGATCAAGACCGCCCTCGAGCACGGCCTCAACTGAGCTGCCCTATGCCGCGCGGTCGGTTCGCTCGGGGTCGAATTCGCCGACCTCGAGACGCTTGACCTCTTCTTCGAGGTTGGCGGCCTCTCGCGCTTCCCTGAACTTGGCAGTCATCGTCTCGTTGCCGCGAGTGAGTTTCTTGACCGACAGATCCTGGGCCTTGTCGTTTGCGAGGCGCAGCTGGTTCGAGGACTTGAGCAGAAAGGTTTTGGTCTTCTCGAGGTTTGCGATCGACTTGTCGATCTCCGCGATCGCTTTCTCGAACTGGCCCGAAGCAATTTCGTAATTGCGTCCGAACTTGTCCTTGAACGTTTCGAGTTCTTCCTCGAAATTCGTGATGTCGATGTTCTGGGCCTTCATCGTGGCCAGTTCCGACTTGAGCTTCAGGGTCTTGAAGGCTTCGTTCCGGATCAGGGTGATGATCGGGATGAAGAACTGCGGACGCACCACGTACATCTTCGAATAGCGATGCGAGACATCGACGATCCCGGCGTTGTAGAGCTCACTCTCCGGTTCGAGCAGGGACACCAGCACCGCGTAATCGCAGCCCTTCTTGTTCCGGTCCTCATCAAGCTTTTTGAAGAAGTCCTCGTTCTTCTTCTTGTTGGACCCCTCGTCGAGTTCGTTCTTCATCTCGAACATGATCGAGACGAACTCGGTGCCCGATTCATCTGACTCACGGAAGATGAAGTCACCCTTGGTGCCGGCGCTGGCGTCGTTGTCCTTGCCGAAATCGGCGTTCGGGAAGGCCCCGGCGCGGATCTTGTTGAACTCGTTCTCGCAGTGCTGCTCGAGGGTCTCGCCGACCATCTTGGTCGACAGCTTCGCCTTCATGTCCTTCAGGCGCTCGATCATGTCGTCGCGGTCCCGGATCTGGATTTCGTACTTCTCCTGAAGCGACTTCTGGAGCAGCTCCTGCTCGGTTGCCTTTATCTCCAGTGCCCGCTTCAGGTCGTCGCGTTCCTTCTCGACCTCGCCCAGGGCTTCCCTGACCGCGAGCTTGCCGGCGACATCGGCCTTCTCGAGCTCCGCCTTCAGGCGCTGGATCTCGGCCGCCTTGCGGGCGTCCTCATCCTTCAGTTCTTCGGTGACCTTGGCCTGGGCAAGTTCGACGCTGGTCTTCAGCTCTTCCCGCAGGCGTTCGATCTCGAGGTCCTTCTGGGTCGCGGCTTCCTTGAGCTCGCTGGCGATCCGGGCCTCGGCCAGCTCGATGGCGGTCTTCTTTTCCTGCTCGGCAAGTTCCAGCCGCTCGTGAATCGCCTTGTCGAAGGCTTCGTCGCGTACCTGGTTGAGGATTTCGGCGTAACCGGCCTCGTCGATTTTGAAAGCTGTTCCGCAATGCGGGCAATTGATCTCGTGCATTTTTCTCTCCTCGTTCAGTCCGGCCGAGGACCTATTGAGGTTAGGCCCTGGTCAGGATGCTTCGAGAGAGTCGGCGCCAGAAGCCGGTTCTGACAGGGCTCGGGCCGATCCGCGGTCAGGTTCAGGCCGGTTCGCCGATAATGACCGTGTAGCCGTCCGGGTCGGCGACCGAAGCTACACGCTGGCCCCAGGGCTGGTCGACCGGCTCCGATTTGATCGTGACGCCTGCGTCCCTGAGTTCCGAGATCGCGGCATCGACGTCGTCGCAGGAAATCCAGATCGAAGTTGACGCTGCCAGGACCGGTTCCGTGGCCTTGGTCAGGCCGACCGTACCGCCCTCGGTCTTGAGGTGAATGAAGGCCGGTTCGTAATCCGGGAACGAGTAATCCTGCCTGAATCCGAGCAGGTCCCGATAAAAGCGGAGACTGGCGGGCAGATTCTTCACTTGCAGGATCGGCACGGGACCGCGGAAACGGGCCATGATCCGAGTCTAGCTAGTAAATTGGCGCGCGAAGCCAGCACGGCCGGACTCCGGCTCCAGGGCAGGCGGGAACGGCAACAACCAAGGGAGCCATTAATGAGGGAAGTACGACCGGCCACGGTCATCGCCGTGGTGGCGTTGTTCATTGCGATCGGCGGAACCGCGACAGCGGCCTCGGGACTCATCAACGGCAAGCAGATCAAGCCGGGTACGGTCACCGCCAAGCAGATCAAGAACAAGACGATCACGAAGGGCAAGCTCGCGCCGTCGACGGTCAGGTCGCTGACCGGCCAGCGCGGTCCGACCGGGCCAGGTGGAGCGCCTGGCGCCACGGGACCGACCGGAGCCAACGGCGTAGTCGACCCCTCCGTCGTCGAGGTCAACGAATTCAATCTGCCCTACGACGAGTTCAAGGTTCCGCTTTCCCTTGACCTACCCGCAGGCCGTTACCTGCTGAGCGCCAAGACCAACGTGGTCAACCAGTACGCCTCGGGCCTCAACATGATCGACTGCACGATCTGGACCGACGAGACCGATGGAGTGGACCGCGCAGTCAGCGATGTCCCCTACAACAGCTATTCGAACCTTGCGATGATGGCCGTCGCTGATGTGGAGGCGCTGGTTGAGCTCCGTTGTGTGGCCTGGAACGGACCGGCTCAACTTTCGAACACAAAGCTGATCGCCCAGCCGGTCCAGGGCTGATCAGTCGAACCCGGGGCCCGGTTTGCGCCGGCTCTGCTTCTTCTCGGAATTGCGGCGCTTCGAATCGAGGCGCCGCTTTTTCGAGGCCCGGGTCGGTCTGGTCGGGCGGCGTCGGCGCCGCACCTCAAGAGCTCCGGCCAGCTTCGCCTCCAGCCTTTCCAGGGCCAGATCACGGTTGCGGGTCTGGGAGCGGGCGTCCTGGCTGACCGCGGTGACCACCGGCCCGAGCTTGCGGGTGATCCTGGCCTTCTGACCCGGGTCCAGGGCGAGAGAGGAATCGACCTCGAAGACGGCTTCGATCCGGGAGGCCGTCACGTTCGCGTGCTGGCCTCCGGGACCGGAGGAGCGGGATGCCCGCAGAGTGATTTCGGAAACCGGAATGAAGGGGCCGCCGCGAGGGCGGATTCCCGGCTTCATCGGGACGGTTCGGGATCGGACATCGGTCCGGATCCCATCGGTGCGTCCGGACCGGGGTCGGCCAGCGGCTCGGTTCCCGGTTCGGCCGGGTCATGCGGATCGCTGCCGAAGACTCTCTTCAACAGGCGGTAGGCCATGTAGAGGGCGAGGGCGGCGAAGCCGATCCTCAGGGCCCGTTCGGGAACCGAGTTGGCAACCACCACCCCGATCAGGACACCGACCGGCGAGAGCAGGCCGATCACGGCGGCATCTTTCAGGTTGACGTTGCCGTACCCGATCTGGCGCCAGGTTCCGACCACCGAGACCAGCGCGATCATCATCAGGGAGGTCGCTTCGGCCTCGACCTGGCCCTTGGAGAGAATGATCGTCATC
>JAEZIQ010000129.1 GCA_023436605.1 Actinomycetes bacterium
AGCCGAGACCGTCGGACTGCCACCGGACCTCGCCGGTCTTGGCCCGCACCGCGGTGACTACTCCACCGTAATCGCCGACAAAGAGAGTGCCGTCCTCGTAGGCCGGGGCACCCTTGATCGCTCCCGAAACCGGGGTTTCCCAGACCTGCTTGCCGTTCTTGGCCTTGAGCGCGTAGAGCACGCCGTTCTCGCATCCGAAGTAGACCCGCCGGTGGACGACGACGGGTGAGGACTCGGTACGGCAGGGCAGGCTCTTCTTCCAGACCTGCCTGCCGTTCTTCGCCTTTAGCGAAACGATCTGGCCGGGCTCGAGGTTGGCGATGTAGAGCCGGCCCTTCGAGTAGGTCGGGGTCGAGGCGTTGAGCGATGCGATGCGACGGTGCCAGATCTCCCGACCGTTGTCGGCGTTGAGGGCCCGGGCATGCCCGTCGTTGTCGACGAAGTAGAGGACACCCTTGACCACGATCGGCGGGAACTCGAGCAGGGGCTTGTCGCCGTACTTCCAGACCCGTTTGAAAGGAGGGTGGATGCCGTTGACCGGCAGGTAGCCGGTGCGCTGCGGGTTGAGACGGAAGGTAGACCAGTTGACCGTCTTGTCCTTCGGGACAGGTTTCGGCTTCTTGACCGGCTTCTCAAAGGGTACGTCGGGGTTGCTTACGTCACTGGGCCGCTTCAGCTCGTTCCAGGCGATCAGGGCGATCGCGCCAAGCGCCACGAGTACGACCAGGACGAGGCCGACGATCTTGCCTCGCTGCCTGTACCACGGAACCTCGGCCGGTCCGTCTTCCGGTGTCTGGGGGGTATCGGTCATCCGAAGAAGGGATCATGGTACGGGAGAAACCCGATGACCCCCGGAATCGACCCCGACTTCAACCGCCTCGCTTCGCTGGTCTGGACCCACCCGGCGATCGCCCGCGTGCGTGAAACCGCCGAGCAACCGGTCTACCTGGTCGGCGGGGCGATTCGCGATGGTCTCGCTGATTTTCAGGTTGATGACATCGATCTGGTCATCGAAGGCGACCCGGTGCCGCTGGCCCGCTCACTCGACCCTGGCGTCCAGGTGAACGACCGGTTCGGAACCGTGAACCTCCTGATCGACGGCTATCCGGTCGACATCGCCATGGCCCGGACCGAGACCTACGCAAGGCCCGGCGCGCTTCCCGACGTAACCCCGGGCAGCCTCACGGACGACTTGATCCGGCGGGACTTCTCGATCAACGCGATGGCAATCGGGATCGAGGAACAAGCCGAGCTGATCGATCCTTTCGGAGGCATCAAGGACCTCAGGTCCGGGGTGCTGCGGGTACTTCACGAGCGATCATTCGAGGACGATCCGACCCGGGCCCTGCGAGCAGCGCGTTACGCCGCCCGTCTCGGTTTCGACCTCGAACCGAAGACCACGGAACTGATGATGAACGTGAACCTGGCCACCGTCTCGAGCGACCGGGTCGATAACGAACTGCGCCTCATCTCCCTTGAAGAGAATGCCCTCGAAGGGTTCCGGCTGGCCCGGATCTGGGGGTTGATCGATTTCGGGGAAGGACGCCTCGACCTCGCCGAGCGGGCGATCGAACTGATCGAAGTTGACCCCTGGGCTGGTGAGGCGCCGCGCGAGGTGCTGATTTTCGAAGCGATCTTTGGTGGTCTGGGAGACCTTTCGCCACTTCTCGAAGAGCCGGGCTCGCCCTGGGAGGCCCGGCGGCGGGCCCGCGGCCGGACACCGGTCGAACTGGTTCTGGCCAGGGCCATGGGCGCAGACTGGCTCGACAGCTGGCAAAGCGACTGGCGCTGGGTCGAGCTTGAAATCACCGGGGCGGACCTCCTCGCCGCCGGGGTTCCCGAGGGTCCCGCAGTCGGGGCCGGGCTCGACGCTGCACTCGAAGCGAAGCTGAACCGGGGGATAAGCGGGGCCGATGCGGAGATGGAGGTCGCCCTGCAGGTGGCCGGAAGCGAGACCCCATGATCTGGAAGGAGCGGGACGGCGTGCCATGGCTGGAGGCCGACCTCGCTGGCGAAGCGACCGCCTGTTTCACGAGCCGCGAGGGTGGGGTCAGCAAAGGCCCGTTCGCGTCGCTCAACCTCGGTCTCCTGACCGAGGATCGGCGTGAGGACGTGCTGACCAACCGCCAGCGTCTCGCCTCGGCGGCCGGCTTCGATGCCGGTCGGGTTTCGATGGGGCGCCAGGTCCACGGAGCCGGACTCGCCTTCGCCGGACCGGAAGTCCCCGGGGCCTACGCCGCGCCTGGTCCGCAGCCGCCACCGGAGGCCGACGGACAGATGACCTCCGAGCAGGAGCGACCGCTTCTCGTCCTGGTCGCGGACTGTCTGCCGGTCGCCCTGATCGGTGAAGAGGGTCTGGCCATGCTTCATTGCGGGTGGCGCGGACTCGCCGCCGGGATCATCGGTCAAGCGGAGAAGGAGATCGGGGCCAGGGTGGCAGCGATCGGACCGGGAATCGGACCCTGCTGCTTCGAGGTCGGGCCCGAGGTGGAGGCCGCTTTCGCGGATCTCGGTCCGGGTCTTGTGCGCGGTCGGAATCTCGACCTGCCCGAAGCGGCCAGGCGGCTGCTCGCCCGGGCCGGGGTGGAGGAAGTCGAAACGGCCGGCATCTGCACCTACTGCGACGAGCGCTTCTTTTCTCATCGCCGGGACAGGGGCGTCACCGGTCGTCAGGCCGGTATTGCCTGGCTGAACGCGAACTGATCCCGTCGAGATCCGGGTTTCCGCCGGAATCCGGCAGGAACCGGATCTTGGGGCAGCTTGATGCGTCGAGCGCGATTTTCGCTGCAAAACGGGTAATTCGGTGATAATCCCCGGTACCTGTCGCCGTATTGGGAGGAATCCGCCTCCCCGGAAAGAAAACACCGCATACCTATGGCACTACGTGATTCCTGGCACCGCACCCTCGTTTACTTCGGCCTCGCCGAGGAGGACGACCATCACGATTACGACGATTACGAAGACGACTTCGTCGAGGAAGACGAGTACGAGAGTCGTCGAGGACGTCGTGGACGTGAAGCCAACGTGCGGCGGCTGCCCACCTCGCGCCGTTCCCGCCACGACGAGATCCACGACATCTTTACCCACGACGACCCGCTTCCGCCGGCCGGTGGGGGAGCCGACCGTGGCCGCAGCCGTCAGCTGCGCTCGGTCAGCGGTGGTGGTGACGGCGATGACGTCCAGGTTCACCTGGTAATCCCGCGCAACTTCAATGACGCCCAGCAGGTCGCCGACCAGTTCAAGCGGAAAGTGCCGGTCATCCTCAACCTGCAGACGACCGACCACGAACTTTCGAAGCGACTGATCGACTTTGCCTCTGGTCTGACCTACGCGCTCGACGGTGGCATGCAGCGAATTGCCGAGAAGGTTTTCCTGCTGACTCCGCGCAACGTCGAGGTTTCGGCGGAGGAGAAAGCCCGTCTGATCGACAAGGGCTTCTTCAACCAGTCCTGAGGCTGAGCTGAATCCATAAAGTGTCCGACATGGTCGTCGGATTCATAGGTTCCGGAAACATGGCTGCCGCCATGGCCCGCGGTTGGGCGGGCGCGCAGCAGAATTCCCCTTCGCAGATGCTCTTCACCGATTCGGGTTCAGGAAGGGCGACCGCCCTTGCCGAAGAAGTCGGCGGGCAGGCGGTCAGCACGAACGAGGAGCTGGTCGAAAGCTCGGACGTGGTGGTTCTCGCCGTGAAGCCGGCGGCGCTCGAGGAAGTCGCGGCGAGCCTGCCCGCTCCGAGAGCGGTTCTTTCGCTGCTTGGAGCGACCCCCCTCCAGAAGCTCGCGACCCAGTTTCCCGACAGCACGGTGATCCGGCTGATGCCGAACCTCGCGGTTGAGGTCCGGGCCGGAGTCATCTGCATGGCCGACCCTGAGGGCGCGGATCCAGTGATCGTCGAGGAATGCCGGACCCTGCTTGAGTCGATCTCGACCGTGTACGAGCTGCCCGACGAGGACATGGATGTCGCCACCGCGGTGATGGGCTGCTCACCCGCCTATTTCGCCGTGGTCGCCGAAGCGCTGGGGAAGGAAGGGGCCGCCGGCGGTCTCGAGCCCGACGTGGCGATCCGCATGGTCGGCGAATCGATGGCCGGCACGGCCGAACTCCTGAGGAGCCGAACCCCTTTCGAGATCGAGACGGCGGTCGCCTCGCCCGGAGGATCGACCGAAGCCGGACTCGAGGCACTGGCCGCCTCCGGGGGAGCCGAAGCGTTCCGCCGGGCCTACGAGGCGTCGATCGCGCGAATGCGCGGAAACTGAGTCGTGGAAGCGCTTCTGGCCGTAACCCGGGGTGACGTGGCCGCCTACGTCAATGCCCTCTTCACGGTTTTCATCATCCTCGTCTTCCTGCGGGTGCTGATGTCCTGGATCCCCCGCCTGCCCGACAACGGCGCGATTCAGGCCGTGGCCGTATTCATCCGCCAGACCACGGACCCCTACCTCAACCTGTTCCGGCGTTTCCTGCCGCCGGTCGGGGGTGGAGGCTTCGCCCTCGACCTCAGCCCGGTGGTCGGGATTTTCCTCTTGCTGATCGGCCAGCAGATCGTCGTCGCACTCGTGCGGGGCTGAGATGACTGGCTACCGACACCTGATCTGGGCCGCGCTGCTGGCCAGTCTGGTCGTCATCCTCGACCAGGTTTCCAAGGCCATGGTCGTCGACAGCATCACTCCCGGTGAGCTGGTCCATGTGCTGGGACCCCTGGATTTCACGCATTCTCACAATGATGGGGTCGCCTTCGGACTGGCCGGGGGTGGCGGCATCCTGGTCATCCTGCTGGCCGCGGTCGCGCTGGTCGCCCTCGGAGCGTTCATCGCCTCAGCGCCGCAGAGCAATCTGACCTGGATCTCCGGTGGCCTGATCCTCGGCGGTGCGGCCGGCAACCTTATCGACCGGATCCGGATCGGCCACGTCACCGACTTCATCCTGCTTCCGAGCTGGCCCGCCTTCAACCTGGCGGACTGTGCGATCACGGTCGGGGTCGTGCTGTTGGCGATCAGCCTGATCTGGGGCGAGCACGAAAAGGACAAGGGCCCGGCACAGAGCAATCCGGCGGAGAGTCAAGTCGATGGCACCTGAGAAGTCCGCAACGTCAGGGACCGGGGAAGCCGGGTTTCGGGTCGTCTTCCGGGATGACTACCTGGCGGTGATCGACAAGGGGGCCGACCTGGTCGTCCATCCGGCGCCTTCCCATGAGGGAGTGACCCTGGTCGAACTGCTCGGTGAGGAACTTTCCGGGGGCGACGATCCCGAGCGGCCGGGAATCGTGCACCGGCTCGACCGTGGGACCAGCGGCCTGATGGTCGTTGCCCGTGAGGATCAGACTCACGCGGACCTCCAGCAGATGATCCGCGATCGCGAGGTCTCGAGGGTCTACGCGGCACTTGCCGATGGCCGTTTTCGTTCCCGCACGGGCACGATCGACGCACCGATCGGCCGGGCCTCGCGCAAACGTCACCGCATGGCGGTCAACGGTGCTTCATCCCGGGAGGCCGTCACCCATTTCGAGGTGGTCGAAGCGCTGCGCCGGGAAAGCCTGCTCGAAGTGAAACTCGAGACCGGGCGAACCCACCAGATCCGCGTCCATCTCGAGGCGATCGGGCACCCGGTGGTTGGCGATTCCACCTACAACGGGCCGCAACGGTACGGACTCGAGCGCCAGTTTCTCCATTCCAAGCGGCTTGAGTTCCGGCATCCGCGGACCGGGGAGGAACTCTCCTTTGAGGCCCCGCTGCCCGGAGATCTCGCCGATGCCCTCGAAGCCGCACGCAGCGCCGGTTCCGTCTAGACTGGTCTGCTGACCGTATTCCCTAACCCCCGGGATACGAAGGTGGCTCCTGCCGCCCGGAGAAAAGCTCCGCGCGGATTCCACCGATAACGACCCGGGCGGATCCGTTTTCACCCCAATTCAAGGAGAAGCATGTCCCAGGTAGGAATCCAGGAACTCCTGGAAGCCGGAGTTCACTTCGGCCACCAGACCAGCCGCTGGAACCCGAATATGCGCCGTTACATCGCCGGCGAGATCGACGGGATCCACATCATCGACCTTCTGCAGACCGAGGAAATGCTCGAGGAAGCCCGCCGCTTCGTCGGGGAACTCACCTCCGGTGGTGGCAAGGTCCTCTTCGTCGGCCCCAAGAAGCAGGCTCCCGACGTGATCGAGGAATGGGCCGACAAGTCCAAGATGCCGTACGTCAACCGGCGCTGGCTGCCCGGCCTCTTGACCAACTTCAGCGTCTCGTCGCAGCGCATCAAGCGCATGCATGAAATTCGCGGCCTCGTCGAGTCCGGCCAGATCGAGCTGCTGCCGACCAAGGAACGGATGAACATGCAGGCGGAGCTGGCCAAGCTCGAGTTCGCCCTGGGTGGCGTTGCCGACATGGACCGCGTGCCCGACGCCGTCTTCATCACCGACCTCAAGGCCGAGGAGATCGCCCTGCGCGAGGCGACCCGCCTGCGTCTGCCGGTCATCGCCCTGGTCGACTCGAACTGCGACCCGGGTCACATCGACCACGTGGTTCCCGGCAACGACGACGCCATCCGCTCCTGCGAGCTGGTCATTTCGACCATCGGCTCCGCGGTCGAGCAGGGTGCCGGTGCCTGGGCCGTGATCGAGGAGAAGCGCCGCGCCGAGGAGCAGGCCCGTCGCGAGAAGGAAGAGGCCGAGCGGAAGAAGCGCGAGGAAGAAGAGCGCGCCCGTCGCGAGCAGATCGAAAAGGAGCAGGCCGAGGAGAAGGCCCGCCGCCGCGAGGAACAGAAGAAGGCCGAAGCTGCCGCCAAGGAGCAGGCTGCCAACCCGCACCCGCAGGCCGTTCCGGACAACCCGCATCCCCAGCCGATCCAGGACAACCCGCACCCGCAGGCCATCCAGGACAACCCGCATCCGCAGGCTGTCCCGGACAACCCGCACCCGCAGGCAATTGCGCCTGACCCGGAGCCCGCGGAGGCTGCCAAGACTGAAGAAACCCCGGCCGACGCTTCGGCCGACGAGAACACCGAGGAGAAGGGCTGATGGCAGACATCAAGGCCGCCGACGTAAAAGAACTGCGCCAGATGACTGGCGCCGGCATGATGGATGCGAAGGCCGCGCTCATCGAAGCCGAGGGCGACATGGATCGCGCCGTTGAGCTGCTTCGCGTAAAGGGCCAGGCCTCCGCGGCCAAGCGCTCCGACCGTGGCACCTCGGAGGGCGTTGTCGCCTCTTACATCCACGCCAACAAGAAGGTCGGCGCCCTGGTCGAAGTCCAGTGCGAGACCGACTTCGTGGCCCGCAACGAGGACTTCGCCGAGTTCGCCTACGAAGTGGCGATGCATGTCGCCGCCGCTTCCCCGTCCCATGTCTCCAAGGAAGAGATTCCCGAGGACAAGATTGCCGCCGAGCGTCGGGTCTTCGAGGAGAAGGCCAAGGAGGAAGGCAAGCCCGACAACATCATCGAGAAGATCGTCGATGGCCAGGTTGCCAAGTGGGCCAAGGACATCGTCCTGCTCGAACAGGAGCACGTCAACACGGACAAGCACGACTCGAAGACGATCGAGCAGCTCCGTGAAGAACTCGCCGCCAAAGTAGGCGAGAACGTGGTGATCAGCCGCTTCTCCTGCTTCCGTATCGGCGAGTAGGCGGTAGTTTTCCCTACGGAATGAGCGACTCGGAGCCGCGGTTCAGGCGGATCATGCTGAAACTGTCCGGCGAAGCCCTGATGGGCAAGCTGGACTTCGGGACCGATCCTGAAGAAGTTGACAGGATCGCCCGTCAGATCGGCATCATCCGCGACCGCGGTGTCGAGGTCGCAATCGTTGTCGGTGCCGGCAACATCTACCGCGGTGTCGACGGTGCCTCTCAGGGGATGGACCGGGCCACCGGCGACTACATGGGCATGTTGGCCACGCTGCTGAACGCGCTCACCCTCCAGGACGTACTGGAGAAACACGGTCACTTCACCCGGGTCATCTCGGCCATCGACGTGAACGAAGTCGCCGAGCCGTACATCCGGCGTCGTGCCATGCGGCACCTCGAAAAGGGTCGCGTCTGCATCTTTGCCGCCGGGACCGGCAACCCGTTCTTCACGACGGACACCGCCGCCGCCCTGCGCGGTCTTGAGATCAACGCCGAGGCGATTCTGATGGCCAAGAACGGGGTGGAAGGGGTCTACGACAGCGATCCCTCGACCAATCCGGACGCGAAGTTCATCCCCGAAATCACCCACAAGGAAGCGATCGAGCGCGGACTCAAGGTGATGGATTCGACCGCCCTCAGCCTCTGCATGGACAACGAACTGCCGATCTACGTCTTCAACATGGCTGACGAGACCAATATGGATAGGATCGTCTCCGGCGAGAAAGTGGGCACGCTGGTCAGCTCCAGGGTCGCCGGAAACTGATCGCCCGAGGAGGAATTTTGATCGACGACCTGCTTTCAGACGCCAAAGAGAGGATGGCCAAGACCGTCGAGTCGACGCGTGGGGAGTTCTCCACCGTACGCACCGGACGGGCCACTCCGCACCTGCTCGACCGCATCACGGTCGACTACTACGGCGCCAACACCCCGCTCAACCAGCTCGCCAACGTGGCAGCTTCCGAAGCCCGACTTCTGACCGTCACGCCCTATGACAAGGGCGCGCTCGGACTGATCGAGAAGGCGATCCAGGAATCGGACATCGGACTCACCCCGTCCAATGACGGCAACCTGATCCGGCTCCAGATCCCGGACCTGACCGAGGAACGCCGCAAGGAGATGGTCAAGGTCGTTCACGGCGTGGCCGAGGAAGGCCGAATCGCGGTCCGCAACGTGCGACGCGACGTGATGGCCGACATGCGCGACCTGAAGAAGGAAGGCGAAGTCGGCGAAGACGACGAACGCCGCGGCGAGGAAGACCTTCAGAAGCTGACCGACGAAGCGATCGCGGAGATCGACGTCATGCTGAAGGGCAAGGAAGAAGAGATCCTCGAGGTGTGAAGGCACCCCGATACGTAGCCATCATCACCGACGGCAACGGGCGCTGGGCCCAGAGCCGCGGACTGCCGGTCAAGGAGGGACACAAGGCCGGCGCTGACACCGTCAAGGCGAGACTGCGTGATGCGGTCGAGCTGGGCATCAAGGAACTGACCGTCTTTTCGTTTTCGACCGAAAACTGGTCGCGTTCTCCGGAAGAGGTCGCCGCGCTGATGGAGATGTTCTCCCAGCGAATCGTCGACGAGACCCCGGAACTGAACGACGAGGGCGTGAAGATGCGCTTCATCGGACGACGCGAAGGAGTCTCGGCGGAGCTGCAGCGGCAGATGGAAGAGGCCGAAGCATTGACCGCCGCGAACGACACGATCACCTTCTTCATCGCCTTCAACTACGGGGGCCGGGCCGAGATCATCGACGCCGCTCGAAAGTTCGACGGAACCACGGAGGAGGAGTTCCGTCAGCATCTCTACGCGCCCGAGATGCATGATCCTGAACTCCTGATCCGGACCAGCGGGGAACAACGCATCTCCAACTATCTGCTCTGGCAATGCGCCTACTCGGAATTCGTCTTTCGAGACGAACTCTGGCCCGACTTCACCCGCGAGGCGTTCGAGGCAGCCCTCGAGGAGTTCGGGCAGCGGCAGCGCCGCTTCGGCACGAGGGAGTCCGTCTGATGGGCGAGACAGCCAAGCGGATCCTGGTCGCGATCCCGTGGATCGTGGTGGTCATCGCGATCATCGTGGCCGGTGGCCCCTGGTTCGCGGGTGCCCTGGCGATCTTCGGTTGCCTCGGCCTGCGCGAGTTCTTCCAGATGACCGACCGGTACCGGCCCTTCGAGATCCCCGCCTACGTCGCGCTGGTCGGCATGGTGCTCGCGGCCTGGCTCGGCACCCAGTTCAACATCCTGATGTTCCTCGCCCTGCCGTTCCTGCTGATCTTCATCGCGGCGGCCCGACGCAGTGTCAGGAAGAACGTGACAGTTTCGATCGCGATCACCCTGTTGGGAATCTTCTGGATCGGCATGGCGCTGGTTCACGCGGTCCTGCTCCGCGAACTGCCGGACCACGGGGCGGCCCTGCTGGTCAACGTGCTGGTCGGGACCTTTGCCTGCGACACGGGTGCCTACGCGGTCGGCCGGTTGTTCGGGACCCACAAGTTCGCGCCCAACCTTTCGCCGAACAAGACGATCGAGGGGCTGATCGGTGGTTTCCTGATCGGCATGCTCGGCGTCTGGTGTGCCGGCCTCTACCAGGACTGGCTCTCCGGAGTGGACGCTTTGATCCTCGGTGCTGCGGTTGCCGCCGTCGCTCCGATCGGCGACCTCTTCGAGTCGATGATCAAGCGGGATCTCGGCACCAAAGACACCGGACACCTGTTCGGCCCCCACGGCGGGTTGCTCGACCGGCTCGACGCTGTCTTCTTCACGGTCGTCGTCGGTTACTACGTCTCCGTCGCACTGGTCTACTGATGGCCCCCGAAACGAAGCGTGTACTGATCCTCGGGGCGACCGGTTCGATCGGAACCCAGGCTCTCGAGATCATCGCCGGCCGCGACGACCTCGAACCCGTGGCTCTGGCGGTCGGGCGGGACTGGCAGACCGCCGTCGCCCAGGCCCGTGGTTTCGAACTCGACACGATCGCCGTGGCCGACCCCGGAGCGGCAGCAGAGGCGAGATCGAACTTCGACGGCAACGTCCTCGAAGGAGAAGCGGCGGCCCGCGAGCTGATCGGACTCACCAATCCCGACATCGTGCTGAACGGCATCGTCGGTGCGGCCGGGCTCGGTCCGACCATCGCCGCGCTGACCCAGGGCATCGACGTGGCGCTCGCCAACAAGGAAAGCCTGGTGATCGGCGGAGAGCTGGTCACCGAACTGGCCGCGGCCACCGGCGCCCGGCTCCTGCCGGTCGATTCGGAGCATTCGGCACTTTTCCAGTTGATCGAGAACGAGGACGAGGCGGCGATCGAGCGGATCGTCCTGACCGCCTCGGGCGGGCCTTTCCGCGGCCGTACCGATCTCGAGGGAATCAGCGTCGAGGAAGCGCTTGATCACCCGACCTGGGCGATGGGCGGCCGGATCACGATCGACTCGGCCACCCTGATTAACAAGGGCTTTGAGATGATCGAGGCCCATCACCTCTTCAAGCTGCCCTACGACCGGATCGGCGTGGTGGTTCATCCGCAGTCGATCGTCCACTCGCTGATCGACCTGCGAGACGGAGCGACGCTGGCCCACCTCGGTTATCCCGACATGCGGGTGCCAATCGCCTACGCGCTGACCTGGCCCGAGCGGGCGGAGGTCCCGGTCGAGCGCCTGGACCTCGCCAAAGTCGGCCGGCTCGAATTCGAGGAGCCCGATCCGGGCACCTTCCGCTGCCTCGCTCTCGCTCGGGAAGCGGGAGAAGCGGGCGGGATCGCGCCTTGCGTGCTGAACGCCGCCGACGAGGTGGCGGTTGCCGCTTTCCTCGACGGACGGATTTCCTTCAGTGACATTGCCCGGGTGATCGAAAGTACGCTCGATGACGTCGGCAGTGGCCCCGCCAAGGGCTTTGACGAGCTCTTCGCGGTCGATGAGGCGAGCCGGGAGCGCGCGTCTGAGATCATTTCCGATCTGGACTGAAACCGCTTCATCCTGCTGTCACTTTGAGCTTCTTTGTCGCATTCCTCGCTTTCAGCGCCCTGATCGTCCTCCATGAGGCAGGGCACTTTTTTGCTGCGAAGGCGACCGGGATGCGGGTCGAGCGTTTCTTCCTGTTCTTTCCACCGAAGCTTGTGTCGATCAAGCGGGGGGAAACCGAGTACGGGATCGGTGCGATCCCGCTCGGTGGCTTCGTGCGGATCACCGGGATGAACCCGGATGAGGAACTCCCGCCGGAAGTGGCCGCCCGCGGCTATTACAGGCAGCCGGTGTGGAAGCGGATCGTGGTGATCGGGGCCGGCCCGGCGGTGAACATCGTCCTCGCCTTCCTGATCCTCTGGTTCCTTGCTTTCGGAATCCAGCAGCCAAGCCAGAACATCGAGCAGATCCAGTCCGGGACCCCGGCGGCCGGCAAACTCCAGGCCGGCGACCGGATCATCTCGGTCGACGGGATCACCGGGGGGCAAGAGCAGATTGCCGACCAGATCAACTCGCATCGCTGTGCCGGCAAACAGTTAGACGGCTGCAAGGCATCCGAACCCGCCACCGTGGTGGTGATGCGGGACGGGGTGGAGAAGACTCTGACGATCACTCCGGTCTACGACGCCGAGGTTCAGCGCAGCCGGCTCGGGTTCGCCTTCGGGCTCGAAGACGCTAACCCCGGCCCGATCGAAGCGGCGAAGATCTCGGCCGACTACATGTGGTTCGTCACCTCGAGCACCGTCTCGGCCCTTTCGCGCCTTTACGAAAAGGAACAGCGCGACCAGCTATCAGGGGTGGTGGGCTCTTACGAAGTCACCCGGCAGGCGGTCGACGTGGGCGCCAGGGAAGCGCTCACGCTCGTCGCATTGATCAGTCTCTCGCTCGGCATCATCAACCTGTTTCCGTTCCTGCCCCTCGACGGTGGTCACATCTTCTGGAGCATCGTCGAGAAGCTGAGGGGGAGACCGGTTCCCTTTGCGGTCATGGAACGGGCCGGCCTGATCGGCTTCGCCCTCGTCATCGGACTCTTCTTACTGGGGTTGAACAACGACATAGGCCGCCTCACGGGAGAGGGATTCAACGTGCGCTAGGAGGTCGGCGAGCCTCGCCTCGATTGTCGGGTACATTTCCCGGGACAGTTCTTGTGGAGAGAACAGAGGAGGAGCAGGTGCAGACGACCGAGACGGTGACCGAGTTCGACGGCGGCCCTGCCGTGGAGCCAGAGTTCAAGAACCTTTACGAGGCGTTCCAGGCAACGGTTGCCCGCAAGGGTGACCATCTGGCGATCAAGTCCGAAGAAGAGGGCGTCGAACTCAGCTGGAATGACGTCGACAAGCGCGTCCGGGCCATCGCCGGCGGGCTCAAGTCACTCGGCGTGCTGCCCGGCGACCGGGTCGGCATGCTGCTCGGTGCCCGTTCCGACTTCATCCCGATCGACCTTGCAGTGGTCTCAATCGGGGCCCTGCCGTTTTCGATCTACCAGACTCTCGCACCGGATCAGATCGAGTACGTGGTCGAGGACTCCGGGACGAAGCTGATCATCACCGAGAGCGCCTATCTGTCGAACCTGCTCGAAGCGCGGAAGAACCTGCCCGGCCTGGAAAAGGTCATCGTGCTGGACAGCGACGAAGGCGACATGACGATGGCCGAGCTCGAGGCTCTCGATCCCGAATTCGATCCCGCTCCACTGGCAGCCGAAGTCGGTCTCGACGACCCGCTGACCCTGATCTACACCTCCGGCACGACCGGTCCTCCCAAGGGCGTGCTCCTGACCCAGGGCAACCTGATGTCGATGCTGACCACGGTCATGCATTCGGTGCTTGACATCCCGCCGGACGGCGGTCGCGTGATCTCCTGGCTGCCCGCCGCTCACATTGCCGAGCGGGGCGCCAACTACTACACGCCGATCCTGCACGGGCTCGAAGTTCACATCTGCCCGGACCCGAAGCGCATCATCGAGTTTCTGCCCAAGGTCCGGCCGGCCTGGTTCTTCGCGGTTCCCAGAATCTGGGAGAAGCTCAAGGCCGGACTGGAATCGAACCTGGCGAGCCTGCCCGACGAGCAGCGGGAGAAAGCCCAGGCCGGACTCGACGCGGCGATCCAGAAGGTTCGTCTCGAGCAGGCGGGCGAGGAAGTGCCGGCGGAGCTGGCGGCCGCGGTTGCCGCTGCCGACGAGGCGCTCTTCTCGAACCTCCGGGTTGCTCTCGGATTCGACGAGGCCGTCGCGGTCAGTGCCGGTGCTGCCCCGACCCCGGTCGAAGTACTCGAGTTCTTCCACGCGATCGGCATCCCGGTCGGCGAACTCTGGGGACTTTCGGAGACCTGCGGCGTGATCACGATCAATCCGCCTTCGAGGATCAAGATCGGCACGGTCGGACCGCCGGTGCCGGGAGTCGAGATGCGGGTGGCCGAGGACGGCGAGCTGCTTTGCCGCAGCCCCTTCGTGATGAAGGAGTACCGCAACAAGCCCGAGAAGACTGCCGAGACGATCGTCGATGGCTGGCTGCTCACCGGGGACATCGGCGAGATCGACGAGGAAGGCTATGTCACCATCCTCGACCGCAAGAAGGAACTGATCATCAACGCGGCCGGCAAGAACATGTCACCGGCCAACATCGAGGCCCAGATCAAGGTGGCTTCGCCGTTGATCAACCAGGCGGTGACGGTCGGCGACGGCCGTCCCTACAACGTCGCCCTGATCGTGCTCGACCCGGACTTCGCGCCGGTGTGGGCCAGCCAGAACGGAATCGAGGGTTCCTTCGAGGACCTGGCGGGCGACGAGCGGGTCGAGGCCGCGATCAAGGCCGCGGTCGATGAAGCGAACGGCAAGTTGGCGCGGGTCGAACAGATCAAGAAGTTCAAGCTGATTCCGGGCGAATGGCTGCCCGGTGGAGACGAACTGACTCCGACCATGAAACTGAAGCGCAAGCCAATCGCCGAGAAGTACGAATCGGAGATCGAGAACCTCTACTCCTGACGGTCGTGCGGGAGCACATATATCCTCGACTCCGATGATTGAGCCCCGCTCCCTGGAGAAGATTGCGCTTGAGCGGCTGCCTGAACTGCAGGTGGCCAGCGGACTTTTCCGGGCGACAGCGCGGATCGAAGGGGTCGAGGACGAAACTGCTCCGGCAACCGCGCTGCAGGCCGGAATCGTCGTTCTGCTCGGGTTGCTCCGGGTCGAGGAATCCGAGGCAGACCAACCTTTCTCGACCGGGGCACTTAGGACCCGGATTCTCGGTGATCTCGGCGGCCCCGATGTCACTCCGGGTGAACTCGGGCTCGCGCTCTGGGCGGAAACCCGGGCCGGGGGAGTGGCGATCGGAGAGATCGACGGCCTGATCCGCCGGGCAACGGTCGGGGGCTTCGACAAGGTCCCGACCGAGCAGCTCGCCTGGCTGGGCTCGGGACTCGCCGAATCCGCGGTCTTGACCGGGGACCGCGCCGCTTCGCTGATCGACGAGGTCAGGTCGGAGATGATCTCCCGATTGACCCCGGGCGGCCTTTTACGCGACGTCCACGCCAGAAGGCTGGGTACCGCGGTCCCGATCTCGGGTCAGTTCCACCTGCTCCATGCCCTCGTCCAGCTGATCCGGGCCGGTGAAGAAGCTCTCCAGGGCGATGCCGAGAGGCTGGCCCGGGCGCTGGTGGCCCTGCAGCGTGAAGACGGATCCTGGCCGGGCCTGGTCGATCCGGTTCGATCGCAGGCCGCGGTCGTCTATCCGATCCTGGCGGTCACCCAGCTGGCCGCAGCGCCGATTGCGCTCCGGGCGGCAACGGAGGCTGGTCTTGGCGACTTCGGTGATTCGATCAGTGCGGGGATGAACTGGGCCAGCGGGGCCAATGCGCTGGGGCTGAATCTGGTGCACGAAGCCGACGCGAGAATTGACCGTGGCATCCTGCCCAAGCGGAAGCCTGGAGCCCTGGAGCGCGGAATCAGCTCTGCCGCAAGGCGGATAACCGGTCAGGCTCACGAGCCCGACCCGAAGCAGCTGATCATCGATCCGGCCACTTCCAGCGAAGATCTCGGCTGGGTCCTGGAGGCCTGGGCCGGACGTTAGGCCCGGTCGCAGGTTCTGGCTGCACTTGAGGCCCCAGGAGGGCACCAACTGCAGCCAGAATGACCAACGTGTTGTTGTCACCCTGCCTCCGAAGCCGGACCGGTAGCCTGCAGTAGTAGTGGCATCGAAAAGACAGATATTCGTGGGCCGGGTTCCGGTCGGGGGCGGGGCACCGGTCGTGGTCCAGACCATGACCAAGACCGAGACCGCAAACCTCGCCGCGACCATGGAACAGATCAACAAGGTCGCCGAGGCCGGAGCCGACGTCGTGCGCGTGGCCGTCCCTCGGGACAAGGACATCGAGGCGCTCAGGACGATCGTCAAGGAAGCGCCGATTCCGATCATCGCGGACATCCACTTCAACCACACTCTGGCCCTGAAGGCGATCGATGCGGGAGCGCACTGCATCCGGCTCAATCCCGGCAACATCGGCGGGCGGGACAAGGTCGCCGAGGTCGCCGAACTGGCCAACCGGAAGGGCACTCCGATGCGGATCGGCGTCAATTCCGGATCGCTTCCCAAGCACCTCCACGCGCTTGAGCGCGAGAACCCGGTCGAAGCCCTGGTCACCGCGGCAACCGAGTTCGTCGAGCTGATGGAAGGTCTCGACTTCACCAACTTCAAGGTTTCGATCAAGTCGACCAACGTGCCGAACACGATTGCCGCCAACCGTCTCCTCTCGGAGAAGATCCCGTACCCGATCCACCTCGGCATCACCGAGGCCGGGACCAAATGGTCCGGTTCGCTGAAGAGTTCGGTCGGTCTCGGAGCCCTGCTTGCGGATGACATCGGCGACACGATCCGGATCAGCCTTTCGACTTTCCATGCCGAAGAAGAGGTCAAGGTTGCCTGGGAGATCCTCAAGGCGCTGAAACTGCGTGAACGCGGGCCGGTCCTGATCGCCTGTCCGACCTGTGGCCGGCTCCAGTTCGACATGGATGCGGTCGTGGCCGAAGTCGAACAGCGGCTCGAGACCTACGAGGAGCCGATCGAGGTGGCGGTGCTCGGCTGTGCCGTCAACGGCATCGGTGAAGCAAAGGGAGCTGATTTCGGAATCGCCGGCGCCAAGAACGAAGGCGTCGTCTTCGCCAAGGGCAAGGCGATCAAGAAGGTTCCGACGTCCCAGCTGGTGGACACACTCTTCGAACAGATCGACCTCTCCCTGGACCGTGGCGGTCAGGTCGAGTTCGACGAGAAGGAATCGGCCGAGGGCGAGGCCTGGGTCAAGAAGATCGAGGACGAGAATGCCGGTGACCTGACTCCGGAGAAGATCGCGAAGATGGAGCACGAGGCCTCCCAGAAGGAAGAGAACGACAAGCTCCTCGTCGACGAGGACGTATCTCCGACGGCCGGACGCAGGTTCACCCGGGCCTGAAAAATGGACGGTCCCAGTCGCACGGCCGAGTACGTCGCGATGTTCCGGGCCGTCGAATCTGCCAGACCGGCCGGCAAGCGGCTCTTCCACGACCCATACGCCGTCGCTTTCCTTGACGGGAAGCTGGGGGCGGGTGCCCGTCTGGCCGGAAACGGGATCGGACAGCGGCTGGTCTCCGCCTACATCGACCGGTACTGGCCGGGTTCGCGACCTTCGGCGATCATCCGCACGAAACTGATCGATGACGCCGTGGGCTCGGCAATCGAAAACGGGGCCGAGCAGGTCGCGATCCTCGGCGCCGGCTATGACACGCGGGGACTCCGGCTTCCGGCTGCGGTCAACTTGCCGGTCTTCGAGCTGGATCAGCCGCCAACCCAGGAACGAAAGAAGGAGCGACTCGTAATGCGGGACGGAGTGCTCCCGGAGAACGTGACCTACGTGCCGTTCGACCTGCTGGAGGAAGGCGTCGGGGCGCCGCTGGAGCGGGCTGGATTCGAGTCTGGGAAGAAGTCGGTGTTCATCTGGGAAGGGGTACTCAGCTATCTGACCCCGGAAGCCGTGGATGCCACCCTCGCCTGGGTGGCCGCGACGGGTGCCCCGGGCAGTCGCCTCGTTTTCACGTATGTCGACGTTGCGCTGCTCAGGGCAAACGGGGAGGACGAGCCACCCTGGAGCGCCCAGGTGGCGAAAGTCGGCGAGCCGTTCAGGTACGGGCTCGACCCCGGCCTTATGGATGATTTTCTCGGTAGCAGGGGTCTGAAGCCGATCTGGGACGTTTCCACGCGGGAAGCAATCGCCGAACACGCCGTTTCTGGCGGCGAGAACGCGCCCGCTTTCTACCGAGTCGCAGAGGCGGAAGTGGGACGGTAGTCTGCGACCCCGATGACGAGGCTCTCCAGAACACTGCTGCCCACGCTGAAAGACGCCCCCGCTGACGCCGAGGCGATCAGCCACAAACTGCTCGTTCGGGCCGGAATGGTCCGCCAGATGGGAACCGGTCTCTGGACCTATCTGCCGGCCGGGCTGAGAGCCCATCGAAAGGCCGAGCAGATCATCCGCGAGGAGATGAACCGGATCGGTGGCCAGGAGATCTCGATGCCGATCCTCCAGCCGGCCGACCCGTGGGAGAAGACCGGACGCTACGGAATCGAAGAGCTGATGAAGCTCGAGGATCGCAAGGGATCACCGATGGTGCTGGCGATGACCGGTGAGGAATGCGTAACCGGGCACATGGCCAACGAGGTGCGCTCCTACCGCGACCTGCCGCAGCTCGTCTACCAGATCCAGACCAAGGAACGTGACGAACCAAGGCCGAGGGCGGGAATCCTCCGCACCCGCGAGTTCGTGATGAAGGACGCGTACAGCTTCGACCGCGATGAAGCCGGGCTCAACGAGACATACAACCTCTGCATCCAGGCCTACGACCGGATCTACGACCGGACCGGTCTGAAGTGGTACCGCTGCGAAAGCGATGTCGGCATGATGGGCGGTTCTGCCGCTCATGAGTACATGGCGCCCTGCGCCGCCGGCGAGGACACAATCGCTGTTGCGCCCGGGTACTCGGCCAACCTTGAAGTCGCCTCGGCCAACCCCCGGCCGATCGAACGCGGGGAAGAGCTGCCCCAGCCGGCCGAGGTGGAAACGCCCGGGCAAAAGACGATCGACGAGGTTGCCGCTGCGCTCGCAATCGACCCCGGCGCCCTGATCAAGTCGGTGGCAGTGGTGACCGACGAGGGAGAATTCGTTCTCGTCCTCGTTCGCGGCGACCACCAACTCAACGAGATCAAACTCGCCAATGCGCTCGGCACGCCTTTCCGGCCCGCCCGCGAGGAGGAGATCGAGGAGAAACTCGGTCCGGCCGGGTACATCGGCCCGGTTGGGGCTTCGGTCCGGATCATCAAGGACAAGGCGATCGAAGGCGGGGGACTGATCACCGGTGCGAACCGTCCCGACCTTCACCTCAAGGGAGTGGAACCGGGACGCGACTTCGCCTTCGAGGAAGCCGACGTGCGCACCGTCGTCGAGGGCGACACCACCGACGACGGACACCCGATCACGCTCGAGCCGGCGATCGAAATCGGCAACATCTTCAAGCTCGGCACGCGCTACAGCGTGCCGCTCGGTGCGACGTACCTCGACGAGGACGGAAAGGAAAAGCCGATCGTGATGGGCTGCTACGGCATCGGCCCGGCCCGTATCGTGGCTGCCGCGGCCGAGCAGTACGCCGACGAGAAAGGTCTCTCCTGGCCGGCTGCGCTTTCCCCGTGGGACATCCATCTGGTCTCGCTCTCGAAGTCGGACGAACCGGAGAGGGCGGAAGCAGACCGCCTCTACGAGCAGCTGCTCGAAGCCGGCTTCCAGGTCCTTTACGACGACCGTGATGCCGGTCCGGGCCAGAAACTGACCGATGCGGAGCTGCTCGGCTGTCCGCTTCGCGTGGTCGTGGGTCGCCGCGGACTCGCCGACGGGATCTTCGAAGGAAGCGAACGCCGCAGTGGCGAGGAGCACCGGATCCCGGTCGAGGGCGCGGCCGACGAGATCGCCGGCATCCTCGCCTCTCTCTCCGGTCAGGACTGATGGGCGACGCGGCCCCGTTCGGCAAGGGAAAGGTCCGGAAGCTTTTCGGGCTGGACCGAACCGGGGCCGAGCCGGCTCCGACCAGGGCCGGGCAGCCGCTTCGGCCCTTCACCATCCCCAACCTGATCGGCTACCTGCGGCTGATCGGGATCCCGCTCTTTCTGATCATCGCCTTCAGTTCCGATGACGGCAGGGACTGGACCGCCGCGCTGCTGTTCTTCCTGATCGCCGGCGGCGATTACGTCGATGGATTCCTGGCCCGGGTAACCGGCCAGTACAGCCGCCTCGGCGCCCTGATGGACCCGGTCATCGACCGCCTGACGATCCTCTCGGGCCTGATCGTCTGCTGGCATTTCGAGCTGCTTCCCCAGTGGATGCTCGTCCTGCTGCTGGTTCGGGAGCTGGCGACCCTGGCCCTGGCCCGGTGGGGGCTTTCCCACGGGGTGGATATCGAGGTCAACTGGTTCGGGCGGGTCGCGGTGTTTCCGGTGATGGCGTCGCTCCTGCTCGCGATGATGTGGGACAGCTGGGTTCCGACCGCCCTGCTCGCGCTGGGGATCGTGCTCGGTGTGATCGCGACCTACCTCTACGCCCGAGTCGGACGGGATCAGATCCAGGCCCGGCAGGCGTCTGGTTCGGCGGAAGAATCTGCCCAACCGTAAAGCCTGAGTTGAAGGTTAGGGTCGGCCCGTATAATGGCCCCCATGGCGACCCACTGCCCCGAATGCGGCTTCATAAACCCGGAGGCAGCGAACTACTGTCAGAAGTGTGGAAACTTCATCGGTGTCCGCGAAGGCGGTGACGAACAGCGCACGTCGACCTACCAGGTAGGCGAGACCGGGGAGATCGAGGCCGTCGACATTGACGCCGAGGTCGAACGCACCGGGGCCGCCCTCGTGATCAGAAGCGGCGGCGGTAGGGCCGGCGAGACTTTTCCGATGGAAGAGGAGCGGGTGGCGATCGGACGAAGTCCCGACGCCGGTGTATTCCTCGATGACGTCACCGTCTCCCGTAACCACGCGCTGCTGGTAGCCAGGGGGGACGGAACCTACATCGATGATCTGGGGTCGCTCAACGGCACCTACGTGAACCGGAAGCGAATCGAGTCGCAGCGACTCGAGGACGGTGACGAAATCCAGGTCGGCAAGTACAAACTGACGTATCTGGAGAGATGAGATGACGCTGAGCGAACAGGAGCTGGCCGACGGCACACAGATGGCTCCGCGCCGTCCGCGCAAGGCGCTGACCATCGGGGCAGTGGCAAAGCTGCTCAGCAAGGAGTTCGACGATGTATCGATCTCCAAGATCCGCTATCTCGAAGACCAGAAGCTGGTCACCCCGCGACGAACGCAGGGTGGCTACCGCCTTTACAGCCAGGCTGACGTCGATCGTCTGCGTACCGTGTTGCGGCTGCAGCGGGACGAGTTCCTGCCGCTTCGGGTGATCCGCCAGGAACTGGCTGCCGGCCCTTCGGTCAGCGGCCTTTCCGGCAACTCCTCGAACACGGCGAGGCGGGCCAAACTGATCGGAACCACCAGTTCCCGTTTCTCGGTCGAGGAAGTGATCGAGGAAACCGGGGCCCGGGCCGAGTTCATCCGTGAACTGGCCGAGTTCGGGCTGGTCACACCGAGGACCGAGAACGGCCGTGCGGTCTACGACGAGACCGACATGGAAATCGTGCGGGCCGCCAACGAGCTGGCCCGCTCCGGTGTCGGGGCCCGGAACCTGAAGCTGTTCAAGACTTCGGCTGACCGCGAGGTCAACCTGATTGAGACTCTCCTGGCGCCCAAGCTCGCCTCACGCAATCCGCAGCGTCGCAAGGAAGCGGTTGAAAGTCTCGAGCGGATGGCGACGGTACTCAGCGAGCTCAAACATGCGCTCCTGGTCCGGGATCTGCGCCGGCTCGCCGACAGCTAGACGCAGTCCGTTTTGCCGACCGTCACCCGAAAGACGACCGTGGCGGCGACGCCGGACAAGGTCTATGACCTGATCAGCGACCCGTCGCGGCTTTCACAGTGGTGGCCGCGGGTAGTCAGGGTCGAGGATGTCGCCGGAAAGCCCGGGACGGAACGAACCCGGTGGACCTGCGTGCTCGGGGCCGATTCCGGCCGCATGCTCCGGCTCGATTACCGCTGTACCGGGGCCACCCGTCCTGCCAGGTACGAGTGGGAGCACGAACTCGAAGGCACTCCGTACGAGCAGCATCTCGCCCGTCAGTCGGTCGAGGCACGCCTTTCCGAAAGCGACGGCGGCACCCTGGTCAGCCTGACCACGGTCAACAGCCTTCGGGGCACGGCCAAGATCGCCGGCTTCTCGATGAAGAAGGGCCAGAAGGACCTGCTCGATCACGCGCTGGCGGCGCTCGCCCAGCACTTCGAAGGGGACGCAGGCAAGTGACCGAGCCCCGGCGCGACACCAGGTGGTGGGGATGGGGAGACCCGGCCGAACCGGCGACTCTTGGCGAGAACGGAGAAAGGCTGCTCGCCGAACGCGGCATCTCGACCACCAGCGACGGGCTGCCGCCGGAGCTCGGTGCGGTGAAGATCCCGGCCGCCAGGCCACTCCCGGAACGCGTCATCTCGGCCGCCGGTGAAAGCAACGTCTTTTCCGGATATGAAGATCGGATCCGGCACGCCCACGGCCAGAATTACATGGACCTGCTCGCCCTCAGGAGCGGCAGCCTCGATCACGCGCCGGATGCGGTGATCGTGCCCGACTCCGCCGCCCGGATCGCGCCGATTCTCGAGGCCTGCGCGGCCGCCGGCGTCGCCGTGGTCCCGTTCGGCGGAGGAAGCAGCGTGGTCGGCGGAGTGACGCCCCTGAAGGGTGATCACGAAACCGTGGTCAGTCTCGACCTGGCCGGCCTGCGCGGGATCGAGCTTGACGAGAAGTCTTTGACCGCAAGGCTCGGTGCCGGCCTCCGGGGCCCGGAAGCCGAAACGCTGCTGAACGACCGGGGTTTCATGCTCGGGCATTTCCCGCAGTCATTCGAGTACGCGACGATCGGTGGGTTCGCAGCGACACGTTCAGCCGGACAGTCCTCCAGCGGGTACGGCCGCTTCGATTCCCTGGTCAGTTCGGTCAGGTTGATTACGCCCGAGGCCGAACTCTCAACCCTGGCAACGCCGCATACCTCGATCGGTCCCGCTCTCCGGGAAGTAGTAATCGGGTCGGAAGGGGTGCTGGGCGTGATTCCGGACGTGGACGTGCGGATCCGGCCGCTGCCCGACACCAGGCGATACGAAGCGTGGATCGTCGAGGACTTCGAGGCCGGCAGCGAAATCCTCCGCCGGCTCGCCCAGAGCGACCGGCTTCCGACCATCATCCGGATCTCCGATGTTCCCGAGACCGAGGTCAACCTGGCGATGTCGCTGCCCTCTGGCGTGGCCGGGAAAATCTTCAAGCGATACCTGAAGCTGCGTGGTCGCGGGGGAGGTTCACTCGTCATCACCGGATACGAAGGCACGGCGCAGGCCGTTCACCGCAGTCGGTCGGACGTGGCCGCCGAGATCCGGCGGGGCGGAGGGGTCTACCTCGGTCAGGCGGCCGGCAAGGGTTGGGCCAAGGGCCGCTTCCACGGCCCCTACCTGCGGGAGGCACTGCTCGATCGTGGCGTCCTGGTTGAAACGCTCGAAACCGCTCACCAGTGGAGCCGGCACCGGGAGCTCTACGAAACGGTGCGGTCCGCACTCGAGTCGACGCTTGCCGCCAACGGCATGGACGGAGTCGTCATGTGCCACCTCTCGCACGCCTACCGTGACGGTGCTTCGCTCTATTTCACGGTGATTGCCAGCCAGGGAGCGGAAGGCGGAGCGGTGAACTGGCCGAAACTGAAGAGGGCTGCCTGCGAAGCGATCCAGTCAGTCGGGGGAACCCTTTCCCACCACCACGCCACCGGTCTCGACCACACTCCGTATCTCGAAGGAGAGATTGGCGAGGCCGGACTCGACGCCCTCACCACCCTCAAAGAGCGCTTCGACCCCGCCGGAATAATGAACCCAGGGAAACTCGTCCCGTAGCAGGACGAAGTCCGTACCGCCACCTGCAGAGCCCGCCCATATAAGCAGTCGGCGAGCTTCGCTCCGCCTCCCAGTGACACCCGCCGCTCCCATTCGAAGCAGCCAATGGTTGGGAGTGGCTACGGTGGGTGGTAGTTCGAGACCTACTCGACCTGGTTGGCGGTCCCGTTGCAGATCGGGACGATCGTGTCCTTGGCTGACTGGGGCATTGAGATCTGGCCTTCGAGGACGAGCTCGCCGGTGAATTTCGGCAACCGGGGATTGTTCTGGTTGTTCAGCTGGGCCTTCTTGAGGGCCTTGTTGAAATCGTTGTTGTCGGACCTGGAAACCCTGAGGGTGGGGAAGATGTCCGAGGCGATCAGGCAAACCACGGCCTCGTTCAGATTGATCTGACCGGCGATCGCGCCGGTCTTGTCGACCGGGTTCGCGTAAATCGGGAAGGCTCCGGTCGAACCGTAGAGCCAGAGCACATAGGCCTGTCCCTTCTTGCTCGGTTCAAGTCCCCGGATGTTGAGGTTGGCGCCAAAGCTGGTGCCGGCGAAACCGAACTGGACCTGCCCGGACCCCTGTTGGCCGTTGACCGGCTGGAGCACGGCGACGGTGGGCGAGCTTTCGGGCGTTTCGCTGTCGCTGTTCGAGTCGCCGCCGCCAAAGGCGCCGGTCACCAGCAGGATCACGACGGCTGCCAGAAGGGCGGCGCCGAGAAGCACCGCGATCAGCCGCCGCTGATGACTGGTGATCGAGGAGAAGGTTCCGCCGGACTTTCCCGGAGCGGGCTGGGCGTCCGACTGCGAAGAGGTCTTCGCTGCCGTCGGCGTCGGTGCGGGCTTGGGCTTGCCCCCCTTGGCGGAACCCGGGCTGGGAAGGTCGGCGCCGGGTACGAGCAGTCGAAGCTGGTCGGTGAGTGACTCGGCCTGGTCGGCGAGGGCGGGATCTGAGGCGATCCGGCTGTTTACTTCGGCCCGGGCGATCGGATCGGACTGACCGAGCAGATAATCGGTCAGTTCGGCGTCGGGCGCGGGCGTTGAGGGGTCGATCTCGGCCAGCGCCTTGGTGGCGCGGCTTCGGACTTCCGCCTCGTCGATCCCGAGCAGGCCCGAGATGTCGGCGTAACTCTTTCCTCGCCCAAGCAGCAGCGTAAGCAGTGCCCGGCTGTCTTCACTCAGCGGCATGAGGGGGAACCCTATGCGTTTATAGTCCTCGACTGATGCCAGACGTCACGCTTCCCGAATCCCCGTTCGACAACCTGCTCGGTACCGAGTGGGTTTCCTCCGACCCGGATGCGGCAGTGGTCCGGCTCACGATGCGCGATGACCACCGCCAACCGATGGCGATCATGCACGGCGGAGTCATGGCCAGCCTGGTTGAAAGCGTCTGTTCGATGGCGACCGCGCGCGCCGTTCTGCCGGAGGGTCGGATCGCGATGGGCCAGAGCATCTCGGTCAATCTGCTCCGACCGATTTCCGCTGGTGATGTCGAGGTCGTGGCCACCGCGGTCCACCGCGGCCGCATGACCTGGGTCTGGAAGGCCGAAGTCAAAGATGAAGACGGAAGGGTCTGCGCCGTAGCTCAGATGACGATGGCCGTTCGCGAAGCCCCCGAGGGCGCCGACCTTTCCCAGTTCGTAAAGAACTAGCCGTCCCGTCTCGGGCGGAGTCCGTTCATCAAACATTTGGTGTCCTGAACGGACGGGTTGATCTGGGAGGCGGAGCGAAGCTCGCCGACTACTTACGCAACGCGAAGCTCGCCGACTACTTACGCAACGCGAAGCTCGCCGGCTTGCTTACGCCGAATCGTTGTCGGCCGTCCACGGCCTGTAACGATTCGTGATGGGCATGCGCCTGTCACGGCCAAAGCCCTTGGTGGTGACCTTGAGTCCCGGTGGGGACTGGCGGCGCTTGTATTCGGCGCGGTCGACCTTGGAGACCACGTCGGCGACGACGGCGGGGTCTTCGCCGGTGGCGGCTATCTCGGCCGGTCCGAGGTCGTCTTCGACGTACATCTTCAGGATACGGTCAAGCTCGTCGTAGTCGGGCAGTGAATCGGTGTCGAGCTGTCCGGGCCTCAGCTCGGCCGAAGGCGGGCGGGTGATTATCGATTCCGGGATCACCGGCGACGAACCGTTCCGGTGCCGGCAAAGTTCATACACCAGGGTTTTCGGCACATCCTTGATCGGAGCCAGACCTCCGGCCATGTCGCCGTAGAGGGTTGAGTATCCGACCGAGGTTTCGCTCTTGTTGGCGGTGGTCAGGACCAACCAGCCGCGACTGTTGGAGAGCGCCATCATCAAGTTTCCCCGGATCCTCGCCTGAAGGTTCTCGGCCGCGAGTCCGGTCGCGTCCTCGCCCAGGAGTCTGTCGTAGGAGCCCATCGTGTCCTCGATCGAATACTCGATCAGCTCGGTTCCCAGTCTTGCGGCCATCTCCCGGGCGTCACCCTGAGTGTCACCGCTGGAGTGGGGGGAGGGCATGACCACACAGGTGACCTGCTCGGGGCCGAGCGCGTCGGCGGCCAGAGCGGCGACCAGGGCCGAGTCGATACCACCGGAAAGGCCGAGTCCGACGTGCTTGAAACCGTTCTTGACCACGTAGTCGCGCAATCCGGTGACCAGGGCTGTGTAGAGCTCGTCGAGGTCGTCCATCCAGGTGGCCACCGGGGTCGAGGTCTCTTTGGGGTCGTAGACGAGCAGATCCTCGGTGAACTGTCCCGCCCGCGCGAGGACCGAGCCGTCGGCCCCGATCATGGCACTGGAGCCGTCGAAGATCAGTTCGTCCTGGCCGCCAACCATGTTGACCATGGCGACCGGTACACCCTGATTTCTGGCGATCCGGCGGAAGATCTCCTCCCGTTCGCGACCCTTGCCCCGGTGGTAGGGGGACGCGGAGGAATTGAGGATGAGCTCCGCGCCAGGAGCGAGCTCGTGGACGACCGGGTCATCGGGGACCCAGCAGTCCTCGCAGATCGTCAATCCGACCCGGGTGCCACCGATTTCGCTGACCAGGGGTCCGGCGCCGTTGCGGAAGGTCCGGTACTCGTCGAAGACTCCGTAATTGGGCAGCAGGCGCTTGTGGTAGATCCCGCGTACTTCACCTTTCGAGATGAGAGCGGTGGCGTTGGCGGAGATCGCTCTCCCGACCGGATTGCCGACCGGGTCCGGGAACCCGACCACTGCCGTGATGTCCCCGACACCTGCGGCAACTTCGCGCAGCCGCTCGCCGGCGGCAGCGATGAAATCCGGGCGCAGGTAGAGATCTTCGGCCGGGTAGCCGGTCAGGACCAGTTCCGGGAAAACCACGATCCCGGCTCCTGCCTTTTCGGCGAGATCAATCCATTCGCTGACCAGCGCGGCATTCTCATCGAGATCGCCGACCGTCGGATTGACCTGGGCGAGGGCGATCTTCGGCAAGTTGCTCACGGCGTGAGTATCCCGATCTGCAGGGGTTTCTGCGGTGTGAAGCACCGCACACACAGCATTTCCGATACCCCGCAAACTCGTTTACTAACAAAACGCTAACAATCAGCGGCCCCCAACTCCCGGTGGGTCGGATTTCCGTCAGATCGGCCGGAAATCCGACCCACTGAGTTACGGGCCGCGCCAATGCGCCGAGCTCCCTCAGTCGGGAGGCGGGGAAACCAACCGCGGCCTTCGGGCCGCATGGGGTGAATCCGGTGGTGATCCACCGGTAGAGGAGGTCCACGAGGGGCCACTCGAATCCGTCAGCTAACTCCGCAGGCGCGAAAAGGAGAAGCTTCAAATGAGTACCAGCCGGATTTTCCGTGCCTTCATGTCCCTGCTCGCCGTCGCGGCCGTTTTCGCTGCAGCCACTTCGACCGCCACGGCCCTCACAACCGGGCCGACCGGTCCCACGGCGGCCACCGGCCCGGTGGGTGAGACCGTGGTCGAGCCGGCCCTTCATAGGGGTCCCGTCGTTCTGAAGATCGACAACTACAAGGCGAACTTCGGGGGCAAGTTTCGCCTGCGGGGCAGGACCGGCATTTCGAAGCCGGGCAAGCTCCGGATCCAGTCGAACGCAAGCGGTTCGTGGCGGACTCTGCGCCAGGTCAAGACCGATGCCCAGGGCCACTTCGCTCTCAAGGTCCGGGCCCGGAAGAACACAAGCCTGCGGGCGATCACCAGCGACGGGCGGAGCTCGAAGGTCCGCAGGGTGACCGTGATCGGCCAGGTCAAACTCGACCGGGGCGAAAGGTACGTCCGGCTCGGTGACCGCCTCTCGATCCGGGGGACCGTGTTGCCCCGCGGTGTGCGTACCGTGAAGGTCCGGGTCCGGGGCCAGGGCGTCGTTACCACCCGTAGCCGCGTCAACGGCCGATTCGCGGTCCGATGGAGTCCGCGATCTGCGGGTGACTTCAGCTATCGGGTCTGGGCGAAAAGGAGCAGGAAGTCGACCGGTGACGCCAGCCTTCGCCGCAAGTTCAGCGCGCTCAGACCAGGCCACGCGTCCTACTACGGACCGGGGCTCTACGGCAACGGTGTTGCCTGCGGTGGCACCCTGACCCCTTCGACCCGCGGCGTCGCCCACAAATACCTGCCCTGCGGCACCAGGGTCACGCTTCAGTACGGCAACCGGACGGTGGTCGCCCGGGTGATCGACCGGGGTCCGTACATCGCCGGCCGCGACTGGGACCTGACCGAACAGACCAGGAACGATCTGGGATTCGGTGGAGTCGGAGTCGTCTGGACCAACAGGTAGCTC
>JAEZIQ010000146.1 GCA_023436605.1 Actinomycetes bacterium
CCGGCGCGCCCCGCCTGGCTTGGCGGGGGTTGTTGCCTTCGTTCAGGAAACGTCGTCGTCCTTGCGCATCTGCGCAACGCCGACCACACATCGACTGAACGGCGTGCCCTTCACGCCTTTGACGTGCCTCTTGCTGAGTGCCTTGCATGCCTCACGTGCCGATACCGACTCGTCCCTGTCGGCCCTGGCCATCGCGTTGACGCAACGGGAGAAGGCTGTGCCCTTCACGCCCTTTACGTGCTTCTTGCTCTGACCCTGGCAGTACTTGCCGTAAGCCTTCGCCTTCGAGACCTTCTCGGTCTTCGGTCCCTTGGCCTGGTCGGGATGATCAGGATGATTGCCAGCCGCCGCCGGAGCTGCCGGTACGAGCAGGGCTGCCGTGGCAATGGCTGTCAGTGCGAACTTTTTCACTTGGGATCTCCTTTCAGACGACCGCATTTGCGGAACGTTCCTCTTGAAGACGGAGCACGGGAAGCGAAGTAAGGAGCTACTTTCCGGATTTCCCAGGTGATTCGGGCCTGCCGACCGCGGGTGCCTCGGCCGACTTTCCCTGACTCGTGTTGCTGGCTCCGTTCGCCGCACCGTTGGGCACGTTGCCGCCGCCCGAATTCGTCTGGCCAGGAGGTGATGCCGGCTTCTTTGATGGCGGCGGCGCCCCGGTCTGGCCCGGAACGGTGTTGGAAGCTTCGTCGGCTCTGGCCTGGCCCCTGTTTGACGCCTCGGGCAAGCTGGCCGGGCCCTGGCCCTTGCCCCGGCCCGGTGTGATTCGCGCGCCTGCGCCCCCGGTTCCCGGGACGGCCGGGTTGTCTGTCTTCGCCACCCTGGTGCCCTTGGTCTTCAATCCCCGATCGGATCGCCGGTTGGAGCTGTCGCTTTCGGGTCCGCCCTTGATCGGCAGCACGGGAACCCGGTCCGCGGAACCATCGCTAGAGGAAGCCTGCCCACCGGCCCCGGCCCTGCCGGCCACCGAATGAACGGAGGTCTGCTTCCCGTCCTGATGGCGCACAATCTCGGCCGTCCCGACTCCGATCCCTCCGGCCACCAGCAGCGCGACGGTGCCCTTGGCGATGACGCCGCTAGCCACACCTCCGGCCAGAACTCCCCCGGAGGCCGCGCCAACCGCCCCGCCGCCCGAAACGGCCGCGGAGCCGCCACTCTGGATGGCGTCGAGGATGCCCATCGATGCTCCCAGCGGCAGGACCGGAAACAGCGACTGGAAGCCGGCCTGACGCTCGGAGATTGAACGCTCGAAATTCGCGCAGTCCCGACAGGACCTCATATGCGATCTCACCTTTCGACCTTTAAGGCGGCGGCGGTCTCGACTGGAGATCGACTCCCTGACTTCCGCGCAGTCGAGCCGGCGACCCAGCTCCGCCTGCTCGAGCGAGAGGCGGGCCTCGTATACGAGCTGTTTCGCTCCCGCTTCCGTGGTCCCGAGCGATGCGGCGATTTCGGCGTACCGAAGGCCCGAAAGCTCCCTCATGACCAGGGTGGAACGCTGGTTTTCGGGCAGATCGTTGAGATCATCAACCAGCTGGTTGAGGCGCTCCCGGTCAACGGCCGCCCGGTGGGGATCCCCCATTCCCGACTCATCGGGCCGGGTGTCGGGATCCAGTCCCGTCGTGGTCCTCTGGCCCTGGCGCATGTGATCGATGCATTCGTTCCGGGCGACCCGGTAAAGCCACGGCTTCATCTGGAAATCCTCGTTGTCCGGTATCGAAGTCATTGCCTTCGTCATCACGTTCTGGAGGACGTCCTTGGCTTCTTCAGGACCGACCATCGCCGAGCAAAACCGGTAGATCGGCTGGTGGTAGCGGCGAAACAACTCGTCACAGGCCGCAGAGTCACCTCCGCTGATCCGGCTGGCGAGATTCTGGTCACTGAGAAGGCGGCCAGTGAGCCCGACCCGATGGGTACGGACCGTTCGGGTTGTCTCGGACATCTCTATTCAGAACCCTTTCGACACACAAACGTTCCGTTGAGGAGAAAGTAAGGCCCTTTCGAATAATCTGCCACTCCTATGCCCGCAACGCCCCCCGAGGGTCAAGAAAGCAGCGATGGCCGGATCCCGCGGCTCGCGATCGCCGTAGTCCTCGTCGGTCTGCTCGCGTCCCTGGCCGTCTACGGCCTTTCCTTCGTACCCGGCAGCAGCTCGGTCAAGGTCGACTGGGACACCATCGAGGAGATCGCCTCGCCCCCGGCCAGGGATGCAGGCGAGGGTTCCTTCTCCGTTTCCCGGACCAGCCTCTCCGCCCTGGCTCCGAACGAAGACGGCATGCTGCTCTATCGGGTCGCCGGGGTAGTCAGGGTTGACTCCGGCGGTCGCAAGCCGACCGAGATCAGATGCGACGTCATCTCCAGGGCGGACGGCGATACCCGCATGGCCCGTTCGACCAGGCTTCGTGCGGCCTGGCCCAAGCCGAGCGACGACCTGCAGGCCCAGGATGTCCCGGAAACCAGCTTTGCCAAGTTCCAGACCGGAGACAGCAACAAGATCGACCTTCCGATCCGGGACGTGGTCAGGCAGTACGTCAACATCGCCTTGCCGGTGACTGTTGACTGGGACGGCTACATCGAGGACGATCAGAACTGGATCTGGAACCTGCCCGAAGGCACGGGCGCGGGTTCGGCCACCCTGCCGTGGCTGGTGATCTTCGAGGCCGAAGACCGGCCCAAGGGATCGATCGAATGCGCAGCCACGATTGGCGCAAAGAAGTCAGAGATCTCGATCCCCTTCCGCCAGGAGGAATGGCCGATCGCCGACGACGAGCCGAACCCCGGTGACGTCGACACCGGCGAGGCTTCCAACGTCGAGTAGCGCCCTAGGCGGAGTTTGCCTTCGCCGGGGATTCGAGAAAGTCAGGGCCTTCCTTCTCGCCACCGACCTTGTTGAGGATCGGGTTGGCCGGCTTCGCGGACATCCGGTTCGGGTCGAGTGGCACACAGAGCGAGACGGCTTCTTCGGGCGACAGATCTCCCGTCAGCCAGGCCTGCTCGACTTCCTCGTTGGGCAGGATGACCGGCATCCGGTCGTGAACCTGGCTGACCACATCGTTCGCGTCAGTGGTGATGATGGTGCAGGAGGTGAGCGGTTCGCCTTCCCACTCCCGGGAAACGGTCAGCCCGGCGAAGGCGAACGGCTCGCCGCCATCGACCGTGAAGCGCACCGGCTGGCGTGGTTCCTTCGGCTTCTCGGCCTTGAGCCATTCATAGAAACCGTCGGCGAGGATGAGACAGCGGTTCTTGCTCTTCTTGACCAGCGGTCCGTATGCCTTGCTCTGGAGCAGGCGGTCGTTTCGGGCGTTGATCATCTTGTAACCGGCCTTCAGGTCCTTGGCCCAGAACGGAACCAGCCCCCAGCGTGAGGCCACAGCCTCGCGCTCGCCGGTCTCGGCGTCCGTGTTGACGGTCAGAACTTCCTGGGTCGGCGCGACGTTGTATCGCCCCAGCCCAGGAGATTCGTCGTCAAGCGAAACCTGAAAGCGGCTGCCAAGCCGCCGCTGATCTGAAGTTGTGAGTGTGTAACGGCCGCACATGGACCCCAACCTAACAGGGCGTCTACGCGTGCTCGCGGTACCAGGCGACCGCTTCCGAGATTCCTTCGGCCAGGTTCACCTTGGGCTGCCACCCGGTCAGATCGGTGAGGCGGGTGGCGTCGACGTACTGGCGGTCGATCTCTCCTTCGGGGACACCGTCGCCCAGGTACTCGGGATTGACAGGATCTCCCCCGGTCCTTGCGACCTCGGCAGCGATCAGGTCGACGACCTCGCGAACCGAATGTGGCTCACCGGTTCCGGCGTTGAGGGCGACTCCCCTGCCTGGTCCCTCCTTCACCGCGCTCTCGATCGCCAGATAGGCCGCCGCCGCGTCGCTCACGTGGAGATAATCCCGCTGCGGCGAACCGTCCGATCGGATCTGCGGAGCCCGACCTTCGAGGCAGGCATTCACGGCCTCCGGGACCAGGCGGGAACCATTCAGGTCACCGCCACCGTAGACGTTGGCGAGGCGGGTCACGCCGACCGGCAAACCGAAGGCCGGCCAGTAGCTGCGGCTGATCACGTCGGCCGCAGCCTTGCTCGCCTCGTATGGCGCTGCCGGTTGAAGGTCGTCCGATTCCCGGTAGGGCAGCGAGTCGCTGGGACCGTAGGCTTTATCCGACGAGGCGACCACGACCGCCCCGACCTCGGCTTCCCGGGCCGCTTCGAGGATCACCCAGGTTCCCTCGGCGTTCGCCCGGAAGGTTGCGACAGGATTCTCGGCGGCCGGTCCGACCAGGGTCTGAGCGGCGAGATGGAAAACCGAGACCGGGGCTCCGGAACTGCTGCCGGCCTCGCGAATTGCCCGGTGGACAGCGGTCGGATCGGCGATGTCACCCTCGACCAGCCGCACCTCGTTGGTCAGACCGTGAAGCTCCAGGGCACGGCCGGGGGCTCCGCGCAGATCCAGCACCGTGACCTCGTCGCCGCGATCGAGCAGCGCCCGGACCAGATGTCCGCCGATGAACCCCTGGCCACCCGTTACCAGCGAGGAAGTCAAGCGACGGCCTTCGCCGTGAGCCAGGGTGCGTTCCCGTCGGCCCAGAGGTCGTTCAGGGTGAGTAGATCCTTGTAGGTGTCGCAGCAGTCCCAGAACCCCTCATGTCGGTAGGCGCCGAGCTGACCGTCGGCAGTCAGGCCTTCGAGCGACACCCGCTCCAGTATCGAGTCGGCGTCGAGCCAGTCGAAGACGGCCGGTTCGAAACAGAAGAATCCGCCGTTAATCCAATGCTCTGACCGGGGCTTTTCGACGAATCCGGTTACTTCACCGTCCGGGTCGATCTGGGCCACGCCCCACTGCAGGTCGGGCCGGACCGCGGTCATCGTCCCCACCCTTCCGCTTGCCCGGTGAAACTCGAGCAGGGCACCGAGGTCGATATCGGCGACCCCGTCTGCATAGGTGGCGCAGAAGGTCCCGTCGATCAGGTCACGGGCGGCCGCGATGCGACCGCCGGTCGGTGTGTCGAGACCGGTGTCGAGGCACTCGACCTCCACCCCGTCCGGCCACTGTTCCCCGGCCGCGAACTCTTCGACGCGTCCCCCGAGGTATCCGGTCAGCGGAAAAAAGCGGGTGAAACCCTGGCGGGCGTAGATCTGGATCACGTGCCAGATCAGCGGCTTCCCACCGACCTCGACCAGAGGTTTGGGCAGGGTTTCGGTGCGCTCGCGCAGGCGGGTTCCGCGGCCGCCACTGAGAATCAGGACCGGAGGTAGTTCAGCCATCAACCTGAAGCCTATGGCCGGCGGCGCCGCGAGGCGACCGACCGGTCCCGCTCAGCCGCCGGCGACGGCCGGAAGGATCGTCACTTCGGCGCCGTCGGAAACGGTGGTGCCGAGCCCGTCGCCGAAGCGAATGTCCTCACCTCCGACGTAGACGTTGACGAAGCGGCGGAGTTCGCCCTCCTCGGTGATCCGCTCGCGCAGGTCGCCGTGCTCGGCGAAAACCGCTTCGAGGACTTCACCGACCGTGCTGCCTTCGGCCGTCAGGTCGGCCTGGCCACCGGTGGTTGCGCGAAGCTGGGTCGGAATCTTGACTGTGACTGCCATCAGGCGACGACCTCCTGGCCGAAGTGAGTTTCAAAGGAATCCGGATTCGGGTCGATCTCGGTGAGGGCAAAGCTATCGCGATTGGCGTCGAGCGTCTTCAAGCCCTCGCCCGTGATGTAGACGACGACCTTGTCGTTGTCCTTCAGCTCGCCCCGTTCGGCCAGCTTCTTCAGCACACCGACGGTGACTCCGCCCGCGGTCTCGGTGAAGATGCCGGTCGTCTCGGCCAGCAGCCGGATGCCCTCGCGGATCTCGTCATCGGTGACCGCGTCGATTGAACCGCCGGTCTCGTTCGCCTGGACCACGGCGTAGGGGCCGTCGGCCGGATCGCCGATCGCGAGGCTCTTGGCGATCGTGTCCGGCTTCTGCGGCCGGCAGACCCGCGAGCCCTCGGCGAATGCCTTGGCCACCGGCGAGCAGCCTTCGGCCTGGGCGCCATGGAAAACCGGCTGGTCGCCTTCGACCAGGCCGATCTCGCGCCATTCCTGAAAACCACGATTGATCTTGGTAAAAAGCGAACCGGAAGCGATCGGGGCGACCACCCGGTCCGGCAGTTCCCAGCCGAGCTGCTCGACCGTCTCGTAGGCCAGGGTCTTCGAACCCTCGGCGTAATACGGGCGCAGGTTCACGTTGACGAAAGCCCAGGGCTTCTCGTCGGCGAGCTGGGTGCAGAGCCGGTTTACGTCGTCGTAGTTGCCCTTGACGCCGACCAGGTTGGTTCCGTAGATGTCGGTCGCGAGCAGCTTCTGCTCTTCGAGGTTCGACGGCACGAAGACGTACGAGTCGAGCCCGGCCGCAGCGGCATGGGCGGCGACAGCGTTGGCCAGATTGCCGGTCGAGGCGCAGGCCACGGTCTCGAAGCCGAGTTCCTTGGCCTTGGCGATCGCCACGGCGACCACCCGGTCCTTGAAGGAATGGGTCGGGTTGGCGGCGTCGTTCTTGATGTAGATCTCGGCCCCGGTACCGAGCCGCTCGGAGAGACGGTTGGCCCTGATCAGCGGAGTCATGCCCGGCTCGAGCGGATCGCCGGCCTTGCCCTCGAAGGGCAGGAAGTCCGAGTACCGCCAGATTCCGTTGGTCCCGGCCTGGATCCGCCGGCGGGTCTCCTCCGCGTTCAGGTCCGAGTAGTCGTACTGGACTTCCAGCGGCCCGAAGCATTCGGCACAGAAAAAGTTCGCGCCGAGCTCGTACTCGGTCGAACACTCCTTGCATTTCAGATTCTTGACTGCCATTCCGATCGTCACCTTTCGTAGATCCCCTGCGGGGAAACAAAAAACCTTCGCCGCGTGGGGCGAAGGTCCGATCGGACTTCTCCCCACATCTCCCGGCTACGCGAGCCGCTGGATTTGGCACCTTCTCGGAAGCTCTCGCTTCCGCTGGTTGCCGGGGTTTCGTAGGGCCAAGTCCCTCCACCCCTCTGGATGTGGCGCTTATGTCTGGCCGACACATTACCACTGGTTTCGGGAGCCGCGATCGTCGGAAGCTCATTTGGTGCCAGATTTCAGTCGCCGGTCGTTCACACGCTGGCTTGACCTCTGGTTTAGGGTTGATCCATGCCCGCGAAGCGAATCGACATGACTGGAGGCGGCGA
>JAEZIQ010000030.1 GCA_023436605.1 Actinomycetes bacterium
CCCTGGAGTGAGTGAGGTTTGGGCTGGTCTTTGGCCCTACGGCATCTTCAGGTTCGCCCAGACGCCGAGGTGGTCGGAGTTCCAGTAGCCGTTGACCGGCTTTGTGCCCGTGACACCCGACTTGATCAACTTGACCGACTTGGGACGGCTGGTCATCACGTGATCGATCGTCTGGTTGAACTTGGCCGGCGCGTCGGCGGTGATGATTCCCGAGTCGACCCCGAAAGTCATCTTCTTCGTGCCGCGGTCGACCATGCCGCCCTTCTTCAGAGCGTTGTAGGCCAGTGCATCCTCGGCGGAGACCGTGTTGTCGTCCGAGTTCAGGTCACCGACCAGGACCGCCGGCAGCTTGCCGCTCCGAAGCGGGCCACGGCTGGCCAGCAGTTCCTTCGCCTGGGCTTCCCGGATCTCCGGAGCACCGAAGGCTTCGAAGTGGGTATTCACGAAACGGAACCACTTGCCCTTGCGGACCTTGACGTCGGCCGAGAGCCAGCCACGGTCGACCTTGACCGGAATTCCCGAAATCACAGGCGTGTAGATCGTCTCGTAGTTCCCTGACTTGACGTTCTTCGTCTTGACCGAAGAGCCGACTTTGGCCAAGATCGCGTCCCGCATGGTCAGGCGACCGTCAAGTTCGCCGTTCGAATTGATTCCGGGGATGTTGCCGTCACCTTCGACCCCGTTGTAATCGGCGGGTGCTTCGAAATCGAACTCCTGCTGGACCTTGACGATCCGGTAGCGCTTCTTGCCCTTGTTGACCTGCGCCATCAGTTCCTTCAGGTAATCGATGTGAACCGTGGTCGCTGTCTTTTCGCCTCCGGTCGCGGCCGCCAGGTTGATCGGACCGGTGCGCCAGAGCGCAACTTCCTGCAGGCCGACAAGGTCCGGGCTGACCTGCTTGAGCTCAGCGGCGAGGCTCTTGGCCCGGGCCTTGAAGTTGTTGGTGTCCACGTCCCGCAGGATCTGACCGTTCTTGTTGATGAAGTCGTCGGTGCTGGATGCGTTGATTGCCGGACCTAGGTCGGCTCCGAGGTAGACGTTCCGGGTCATCACCTTGACGGTGTTCGGCTTCTTCTTTTTCTTCTTGGCCTTGCTCGCCTTCGGCGCGGCGTCAGCCGGCTGGACGTTCAGTGAAGCGAAGGTCAGGGCACCAAGCAGTGCCAGGACGACGAGGAAGAAAGCCCTGGTGTGCCCTTTGGTCCGCAGACCGGTCGGGGTGTTCAGCATGAAGTTCTCTCCTTTGGGTGTGGCGTGACGCGGCAAGCGTCACTCGCGGCCATCGACCGCTGCTAAGGAGAGTAAACCCGCGAAAGGGAAGTTTGCTGCGGCTCAGCCTTCGCCGGCGTACTTCGAAACGAAGTCGGCGATCTCTTCGGCGACCGTGCCGGTGACGATGCCGGGCGGCATGCGACCGGGAACGTCAGGGCTGTCGGCGCCATTCTCGAGGGCGGCCATCACCTGGGTGTGAATGCCCTCGATCGCGGTCTTGTCGGTGGCCGGACCGGCGGGGGCCAGCTTCTGGTCGAGGTTCGGACCGAAATCGCCGACCGTGCCAGCGGCGTAAAGCGTGTGGCAGTTACCGCAGTTGGTCTGGAAGAGCTGCTTGCCGGGAGTGCTCTGGGGCGGCACGCCCTCATTCTTGGCGATGCTGCCATCCCGCTGGAATGCCCAGAACGGGATGATCACTGCGAGCAGGACGAGGACGAGACCGAATATGACGAAAGTCTTCTTGTTCATGTGGGTGCGGCGCGAAGTTGGACGGTGCGCCAGACCGCGCGAATACTAGCGTCCGGACCCTGTTTCGCGTCCTATGGTCGGGACCCCGTTCCGCGACCGTATGGACACATGCGCCTGAGGGCGCATTCTCCGCAGAGCGGCTTCGGGCGGCAAAGGGTCCTGCCGTGGCGGATCAGGTTCATGTGGAACTCGTATGAGTCCTCGGGATCAACGAGGGCCAAAACTTCGTCGTGGGCTTCTTCGAAGGAAGCGTTGGGCCGGAAAAGTCCGAGCCTCCCCCCGATGCGGAAGACGTGGACGTCGACCGGGATCTCGGGCCGGTTCCAGGTAAAGACCTGAACGCAGGCCGCCGTCTTTCGCCCCACCCCCGGCAGGCCGGTCAGGAACTCCATCGCCTCGATGCGGTCGGCGTGTTCGAGCCAGCCAAGATCGAGATCCTCGATTTCCCGAAGGACCGCCTGGATGCGTGGGGCCTTCTGGCGGCTCAGCCCGCCGGGCCGGATCGCCCGCTCGACTTCGCTTTCGGGCGCATCGCGGACCGACTCCCAATCATCGAAGCGGTCCTTGAGTCCGGCGAAGGCGCGGTCGCGGTTGGCGTCCGACGTTGCCTGCGAGAGGATCGTCCGGACCAGTTCGTCGATCGGCTGGCGGTGGGGCAGATTGACCGGCCGGCCGTACATCTCGCGGAGCCGGTCACGGATCTTTCGGACCCGCGCCCGGGTCGGGCGCTTCCAGTCGGCTTTGGCCACTTTCGGCTGCCAGGTGCCGGGCACCGCTACTGCGCACCCCAATGACCACAGACCGCGGCCGCCGCCCGGGCTGCGTCCGGAAGGACGGACCCGACCCCCGCGAGGTCCCAGCCGATTCCGGCCAGTCCGGCCGCGAGGCCGCCCATGAAAGCGTCGCCGGCACCCAACGGGCTGACCGTGCGTGTTACTTCCGGCTCGAAGCTCACCTCGGCTGCGCCGGCGGTGACGACGGCTCCTTCACCGGCGGTCACCACCACGAGTTCGGGGCCCATCCCGGCAATCTCGCGGGCGGCAGGGCGCGGGTCGGTGAAGCCGGTGACCAGTTCCGCTTCGCCACGGTTCAGCTTGACCACGGTCGCGGCCGCGGTCAGCTCCCGGCAGAACTCGCGGGCGATCTCCGAGCCGGTCCAGCGATTGGGCCGGAAGTTCGGATCGAACAGGATCGGCCGGTCGTGGGTCCGGGCCAGGTCGACCGCCCGCCGGGTGATCTCACGCTCGGTCTCACCGACCATGGTGTTCGAACCGATCACCACGGCCTCGGATTGCTCGATCGCCTCCTGGAGAAACCCGGAAGTCGCGGCCATGGTCGGGCCGATGTGTTCGCCGTAGACCTGAAACGAAGGTTCGTTGTCGGCCCCGAATTCGATCAGGGCGAGCGGGGTGTCGGCACCGTCCAGGGCGGCCAGCCAGCGGGTCGCGACACCCTCCGCCTCAAGACTCTGGGACAGCCACCTGCCCCAGTCGTCCCCGCCGACCCCGCCGACCAGCGCCGCCGGCATGCCCTGGCGGGCGATGCTGACCGCGACGTTCGCCAGGGCGCCACCGGGCCAGGGCACGAAGCTCTCCGGCGTTTCGCCTTCGGCCAGGTTCCGTTCACAGATCAGGTCGACGATCGCTTCGCCAAGACAGGCGATCGGGGGCTGCTCAGCCGGGCTGGTCGGAGATTGCCGTGAAGGCTCCATCAATGGGACGTCGCAGCCTACCCGACGATCTGCGAGATAAATCTGCGCACGCCATTAGACTGAGCGGTCATGCCCGCCGTGATTGTCCGGATCGGGGAGTGGCTCCCCCGCGGCTGGGGTGACCTGTTCCTCCAGCTGCTGCTCTACTTCATTGCCGATACCGGTTATGAGCTTGCGCGCGGAATGGCCGACGGACGGGCCAACCTCGCTTTCGAGAACGGCGAGCGGATCATGGACGTGGAACGCAGCATGGGCCTCTTCTTCGAGCCGGGCGTGCAGGGCTCGATCCTCGACCAGCAATGGCTGGTCGACGCCGCCAACACGGTCTATCTGAACAGCCAGTTCACGGTCGCGCTCGCCTTCCTCGTCTTCATGTACCTGTTTCGCAACTCGCATTACTACTTCTTCCGCAACATGCTGTTCGTCTCGATGGCGATCGCCCTGGTCGGATACATCGGGTTCCCGACCGCGCCACCGCGGATGTACCCTGAGTACGGGTTCATCGACACGGTCAACGCACACTCGAGCGTCAACCACGACTCGGCCCTCGCCAAACTCTTCATCAACCCCTTCGCTGCCGTTCCCTCGATGCACTGCGCGGTTGCCCTGATGATCGGCGGTACCGGTTTCATGGTCTGCCGGAACTGGTTTGCGAAGGCGTTCTGGGCAGCCTGGCCGCTGCTGGTCGCCTGGGTGACCGTGGTGACCGCGAACCATTACTGGGCCGACGCGGTGCTGGGATGGATGGTGGCCGGCACCGCCTTCCTCATCGCTTCGCGGGTGATCGCTGAAATAAAGCCCGAACAGTGGTCCTGGAATTCACGGAAACCCTCATCAACCGGTCCGGAGCCGCAGCAGGCCGAGGCCTGACGGGGGCGCCGTGAAGTTCCGGTCATTCCCGAACGCCGCTTCGCTCGGTTTCCTGCTGGCGCCCCTACTGGTGGTGGTCGGCCTGGCCATCGTTTATCTGGTGATGGCACCCCACAGTGCCGATCACGCCGCCCAGACTTTCCGCACCGAGCTCTTCGAGCTTTCCGGGCCGACGCTCTGGAACAACTACTGGTTCGGCGGACACTACCTGCCGACCTACTCGCTGCTTGCCCCGCCGCTCGGGGCCTGGCTCGGCTTCCGGGTGATGGGTTCCCTGGCGGTGATCGGCACGGTGATCCTCTTCACTTTGATCTCCCGCCGGCACTGGGGTGAGCGGGCCCAGGCGGGGGCGATCTGGTTCGCCTTCGCTGCCACGATCAGCCTCTTCTCGGGACGTCTGACTTTCGCCCTCGGCGTCTTTCTGGCGATGGCAGCGGTCTTCGCCGCGCAGCGCGACCAGCGGATCCCCTCTCTGATCCTTGCCGGCTCGGTCGGTCTGGCCAGTCCGGTTGCGGCGCTCTTTCTGGCCTGCGTCGGTTTCGCCCATTTCCTCTCGGAGCGCCCTGACCGCCGGGGAATCGAGCTTGCCGTGGTGTCGTTCCTGGTTGCCGGTGTGGTCGCCCTGCTCTTCCCCGGGGGCGGCGATGAGCCTTACGTCACTTCGAGCTTCATACCAGCCATCGGCGTCACCCTGGTCAGCGCCGCAGTCGTCCCGCCGGGCCAGCGACTGGTACGCGTGGCGATCCTCGTCTATGCCGGGGCCCTGGTCGCCTCGTACGTCCTCTCCACGCCGATGGGTGGGAACGCGAACCGGCTCGGTGCGTTGCTGCTCGGCCCGGTTTTGCTCTGCGCCGTTGCGGCCGAGCCGCTGACCAAGAACTGGCTCAGGCGGGGGGTGCTTCTGCTGCTGTTTCCGACGATCGTCTGGTGGCAGACCGGCCCGGTGATCCGGGATCTGGAACTGGTGCATGATGAACCGGCGGTCTCCCAGGCCTTCTACAAGCCGTTGGCGGATGCGCTCGAGCCGCGACTCGCCAGGGAACCGGCCCGGGTCGAAGTGGTTCCGGTGGCCTCGCACTGGGAGGCGGCGCGGGCCGCGCCGGAGTTTCCGCTGGCCCGGGGCTGGGAGCGCCAGACCGACCGTCACCTGAACCCCCTCTTCTATGCCGATCGGCTTGACCCGGATCGGTACCGGCGCTGGCTCAACCGGCTCGCGGTCGGTTACGTCGCGGTGCCCGAGACCGAACTCGACTACGCGGGCGAGAAGGAAGCTGTCCTGGTCAGGAGCGGTCTCCCGTTCCTCAAGGAGATCCCGGTGAATGGTGGCTGGCGGCTGTTCAAGGTCCTCGGCGCCAAGCCGATGGTCGACCGCCCGGCCCGCCTTTTCAGGCTCGGCACCGACGGGTTTTCCGTAGCGGCCCCGGTCGCCGGCTCCTATCTGGTCCGGATCAGGTCAAACCCCTACTGGCGCGTCAACGGCGGACTCGGATGTGTGGAGCCCGGTCCCGGCGATTGGACCCAGGTCACGATGGACCGTCCGGGCATCCTCCAGGTCACGGCTGACTTCAGCCCTGGCGCCCGTTTCGGATCCGCACGCGACTGTCGTCCCGAAAGGGAATAACCTGCCCGGCATGGAGTCTTCGTCCGGCCCCCCGGAAGGTGGTCAGAACGGTCAGCGGAACCGCCCAGCCCAGGAGTTCCGTGAGCAAGCGCGCAACGCACTGATCCAGTCGCGTCTGACGCCGAACGCAATTTCGATGATGGGCCTGGTCGGCAACCTGATCGCCGCCTGGCTGGTCATCGAGGGTCACTTCTTCTTCGCGGGCCTCGCTTTCATCATCGGTTCGGTGATGGACACGCTCGACGGCCGCTACTCGCGGATGTCTGGCAAGGGCACTTTGTTCGGGGCCTTCCTGGACTCGACTCTCGACCGGATCGAGGAGGGGGTCGTGATCGCCGCCGTTGCCTGGCATTTCGCCGAGAACGGCGAGAACGTCGCCGCCGCGGTCTGCGTGCTGGTCGTACTCGGGTCGCTGATGGTCAGCTACACGCGGGCCCGGGCCGAGGCACTCGGCGTCGAATGCAAGGTCGGCATCGCCACCCGGCCGGTCCGGGTCGTGCTGCTCTCGGCCGGACTGGTGCTGGCCGACGGTGAGGTCATCTCGGGTCTCGATCTGCTGCCGATCGCGATCTACGTAATGGCGGCACTGACCGCAATCACCACGCTCCAGCGGGTCTTTCACGTTCGCACCGAACTGAAGAAACTCGACGCAGCGGCCAGCGACAGCTGAGCCGGCGCCGGTCCGGGCGCCCCGAAAAACCTTCCCGACCGCTGTAACCGAACCCGAAATGTGGTGTCATTAGGGGTCGACCCGGCCCCGCGCCCGGATCAGGCGTGGCCCAAAGCCCCTTTTCAAGCGCGCGCGTCCGGAGCCCAACGGCAAGAGATGCCATCCCACCCACAGGAGACTTTCGCTTACCCATGACTGAGAACGGACTTAACGGAAACGGCAACGGCGCCAGCCGTGGCGGTGACGACAAGGTACGAGTAGCCATCGTCGGCGTCGGCAACTGCGCCAACTCCTTCATCCAGGGAGTCCAGTACTACAAGGATGCTGATCCGAGCGATCAGGTTCCCGGGCTCATGCACGTCGACCTCGGCGGCTACCACGTCAACGACATCGAGTTCGTGGCAGCTTTCGACATCGACCAGGAAAAGGTCGGCAAGGACCTTTCCGAAGCGATCTGGTCCGGTCAGAACGACACGATCAAGTTCGCTGACGTCCCCAATCTCGGCGTCACCGTTGAACGCGGCATGACCCTCGACGGCCTCGGCAAGTACCTCAAGCAGGTCATCACCAAGGCTCCCGGCCCGACCGCCGACATCGTCCAGATCCTCAAGGACACCAAGACCGACGTTCTCGTCTGTTACCTCCCGGTCGGCTCGGAAGACGCCGTCAAGTGGTACGTCGAGCAGGCGATCGCCGCCGGCGTCGGCTTCGTCAACTGCCTGCCGGTCTTCATCGCCAGCGAGGACTACTGGGACAACCGCTTCAAGGAGGCTGGTCTCCCGATCATCGGTGACGACATCAAGTCCCAGGTCGGCGCGACCATCGTCCACCGCCAGCTTGCCCGCCTGTTCCACGAGCGTGGCGTAGAGATGCAGCACACCTCGCAGCTCAACGTCGGCGGCAACATGGACTTCTTCAACATGCTCGAACGCGAGCGCCTCGACTCGAAGAAGATCTCCAAGACCAACGCTGTCACCTCGATCATGGGCCTCGAACTCGAGGATCGTGACGTCCACGTCGGCCCCTCGGACTACGTGCCGTGGCTGACCGACCGCAAGTGGGCCCACATCCGTCTCGAGGGCAAGTCGTTCGGTGACGTGCCGCTCAACGTCGAGCTGAAGCTCGAAGTCTGGGACTCGCCGAACTCGGCCGGTGTCGTGATCGACGCAGTACGTCTGATCAAGCTGGCCCTCAACAACGGCATCGCCGGCCAGCTCGACGGTCCGTCCTCGTACCTCATGAAGTCCCCGCACAACCAGCGGCCGGACGCCGAGGCGCGCGCAGACACCGAGTCCTTCATCGAGGCGAACAAGCGCGGCAACTCCCCGATCAGCGGTGCCAAGCCGGTAGCCGAGGTCGAGGACTCCAAGTCCGAAGCCTGATCTCCTGGCTCCTCTTTCAATAGTCCAATTCACCCCGTTCCCCTGGTCTGAACGGGGAGGAATAAACGAGTACACGCGCCGGGTCAGCGAAGAGC
>JAEZIQ010000053.1 GCA_023436605.1 Actinomycetes bacterium
GGGCCGAACACAATTGGGGGGGGCCGGGCGGCGCCCCCTTTTCGTTGCTCGTGATCGCTGGGACTCAGCCTGGCGCGAGTGCCCGGATGACCGACTCGTAGCCGGCGACATCACCGGGGGCGACTATCGGTACCAGCAGCGGCGTGACCCCATCAGCGTGGATCCGATCGAGTTTCTCGCGACACTCGTCGGCGGTGCCGAGAACGCCCATGTCGTCGACGAACTCGTCGGGCAGGCTGTCGGCCATGGCCTGGAGGTCGTCGAGCCCGTTCACCCGTTCCACCACGTCCCCGTGGCCGAGGTCGGTCAGCGATCGGGCGTAGGGAGGTACTCGGAGGTATGACGCCGATTCGCGACGGAATCGCCGCTTGACTTCGCTCAGGTCGCTACCGACCGCGGTGCGAATCGGCAGCGTGAACTCGAACTGGCCTTCGGCGGGCTTCTCCTTCGCAACGAACTCCGCCAGGGCAGACCGCGGGGCGAAGTTGAGAATCAGGCCATCGGCCCTGGTTCGCGTGAACTCCTTCATCTTCGGGCCGAGCGCCCCGACGTAGCGGAGCGGCGGCTCCGGGGCCGGAGCCTCGAGCCGGAACTGGTGGGAACTTCCGATCTTGCCAGCGTGGTTGGTTGCGTCACCGGCGAGTGACTGATCGAGGATCTCGAACAGATCCTTGATCGCGGGCAAGGCTGGAGGCAACGGTATGCCGTGCCAACCCTCGATGATCGGCTTGGTCGAGAGCCCGTACCCGATCATCGCCCGGCCCGGGGCAAGGCGCCCCAGGGTCGAGGCCGACATTGCGTGGAGCGCGGGAGTGCGCGTGGTGAGCGGCACGATCGCGATGCCCAACCGAGGCTTTTCGGTCGTGACCGCGAGTGCGCTCGCCACGGCGATCGCGTCGTAGCTGGCCAGCTCGGAGGTCCAAACACTGTCGTAGCCGAGTTCCTCTCCCAACTGACCGATGCGAAGCGCCTCGTCGGCGCCGACGGATCGGAGGGGGAGACAGATTCCCAGCGGCGTCACGATGCCGACCCCGAAACGTCGACGACGATTCGCGATCCACCGGTCTCGCCGCGGTGGACACGCTCCAGGCCCTGGCGGACGTCCTCGAGAGGAATGACGTCTCCGATCACCTTCGGCAGAACGAGGTCTCCGGACGCCATCAACTCGAGACTTCGGTGAACGTCCCGGGGTTCGTGTCCGTAAGAGCCGACCATCTCGCGCTCGCGCAGCACAAAAGTCATAACCCGACCCGCCCGGGCATCGTCATAGCCGACCCCGGTGATTACGGCGCGACCGCCGTCATCGAGCGATCGGACCGCCATCTCGACGGTTTCGCCGCGGCCGACGAACTCAAGGGCGACGTCGACGCCACCCCGGCCGCTGATTTCGCGCAAGCCCTCCTCGGGAGTGAAAGCCTCGTCGGCACCCGTCTGGAGTGCCCACTCCCGGGCTTCCTCGCGAGGGTCGACCGCGATCACTGACTCGGCGCCAAGCGCTTTTGCGATCCCGACCGCGGAGAGCCCGAGGCCGCCAGTGCCCCAGATTGCCACGCGACTGCCCGGGCCGACCCGGCCCTGGGTCGCGACCGAGTGGTGCGACGTAGCGACCGAGTCGGTAGCCACGGCCGCGAGTTCGTCGCTCAGCCCCTCGGGAACCGGATAGACGTTGCGCGCGGGCACGGTTACGAGGTCGGCCCAGCATCCCTCTGCGTCGGCCCCGATGCAGAGCCGCTGCTTGCACAAGCGGGTCTTGCCAGCCAGACAACGGTCGCACTTCATGCATGTGATGAGGGGAAGAATGACCACCCTCGAGCCGACCTCGATCCCCTCGACACCCGCGCCGAGCGCCTCGACCCGTCCGCAGGGCTCGTGGCCGAGCACGATCGGGGTGTAGGAAGTCTTCGAAGATTTGTCGATCACGAAGTGGACATCGGAACCGCAGATGCCGACCTTGCTCAGGCTGACCAGTACCTCGCCGGGAGCCGGTTCCGGTTCCGGCCACTCACGGACCGTGAGTTCGCCGGCGTCGTCGAGTACTGCAGCTCTCATGCCGAGCCCTCCTGGGCACGAGTGCGCCCGAGGGTCAGCAGGAAGTCTTCGTGGGCCTCGAACCAGACCGTGTGGTAGCTGTCGACTGCCGGGCTCACCATGAACCGCGGGTCACTCTCGACCCGCTCAAGGGCTTCGTCCAGGCGTTCGCCGTATCGACTGAATCGTCCAGCCACCTTTCCGGCAGAGTTCAATGCGTCGAGCGCGTCGGGATGTACCTCGTGGACTTCCTCGATCAGCTCGAACCGGTCGGCGTCGTCGGTGATCGCCTGCCAGCGGGACGAGATCTCCTTGATCGTCGCGTTCAGGGCGAGGAACCCCTCGTAGGCCCCGGCCAGTTCTTCCTTGGCCGAGCTGTCCAGGCCTTCCGCCAGAAGCTCCTCGTGAAGAGCACGGCCGGTCGGGCTGAGCATCCAGCCGGGCCGTCGGCCACCGGTGCGTTCGACCACCAGTTCTTCTTCGGCGATGTCGGTGAGGGCCGCTGTAGCCCGGTCGACGTCGCCGCCTGTCGAGGCGGCGACCTCTTCGACGCTGGCCCGTCCCTTGATCTTCAGGACGTGGAGGGTTGTCAGTCTCAGGTCCGTGTCGGTCATCGTCATTTCATGCCTCCGCCGGTGTGGGAGCTTTCACACCGAGTTCGATTTCACTCCAGGGACGTTCGCCGGCGGCGCGGCGTATCTCTTCGATATCGGACCGGACCAGGCCGGAACCCTTGCCTTCAAGGAGGCGGGAACTCTCCTGTGTGTACCGGTAGAGATCCTGGACGTCCTGCTCTTCGTAATGCCACTTGATGTGTTGCTCGTCGATGTTCCGCCACGGAGATTCAAGAAGCGGCGAAGTGAACTCGCGAGCGGCCTGGTTCATCTCGTCCTGGGTCAACTTGCCGCAAGCAAAGGTGTACTTGGTCGATTTCTCCGGCAGGCGAGATGAGCCCTTGGAATCGGAGAGACCGTTCGGGTTCACCCGTCGCGGGTAATCATGTCCGTCAAGAATGCGAGCAGGGATCAGGTTGGCGTTCCGCCCGGGAGGGGGAACCTCGCCCTTCCCGCCGCTGCGGCGCCAGACGGAGTAAGTCACGGGATGGATGTAGTAGTCGTTCTGGGCGGCGAGCAGGCCATCCATGGTGTGGAAGTGACTGACGTATTCGTCCATCGAGAACTCCTCGTTGTGGAGCTCCCAGAAGCGGGCCGTCCGATCGTCGATGTACTCCCACTCGCTTTGTTCGTATACGCCAGCCATGCGGGCCACATCCGACGCGCACTGGAAGTAGGTGTAGATCCCGGCTTCGATCATCTGGTCCATGGTCATTTCCGAGAGGCGGCGATAAAGTTTCTTGGTCGCTTCCTTCATCTGTTCCGACATCTCATCCAGGGTGTTGATCAGGTCCCGCTTCGAGTCCATGCCGACCGGGATGTACCGGTCGGTCAGGAAGTCCGATGTGTACAGGCCTACCCCGGTGATCCGCGACTGGTAATCCTCGGGTGAGGTATAAGCGGTACCCCAGTCGGTGATTTCCATGGTCACGCCGTCAGTGATCAGGACCAGGGTCAGATTGTTGTGGCTGACCTCGTCACCGACCCCGTCCATCCAGGAGAAGCCGCACTCGGACATGTTCGTGAAGTCACGGGTGTGCATCAGCCGCTGACCGCCCATGCGGTAGGGGCCCGAGCACTGCAGGCCGACTCGGCTCTCGCAATGGATCAGGAAGTTGTACTGGGTGCCGAGCGCAGTGAACTTCGCTGCGGCATCTCGCAATTCCTGGTCTGCCTCGAAGGCGTCCGCCTCGAAGACCTGCAGGACGCGCTCGTCGTGCTCTTGAGAGATGTCGTGGGCGTCGAGCGACCAGTGACGGGCCGAGTTGCGGTGGAAAGCCGCGTTGAACCGGCGATGCCAGTCGACCATCGTCCAGAGATCCTCGAGGTTGTCCTCGGGCCGGAGCAGCCCGGCCTTGATCAGGTTCGTCCTGCCATTGAGGTAGAAATTCAGGGTCCCCCAGGAGGTGACCTTCCCCATATTCAAACTTGAGTTACGGGCGCGGTGGCCCATCTCCTCGGGAGTGATCTCGGCTGTCGCCTTCCGGATCATGTCCGGCATCCGGAAGTACGAGTCGTAGAAGATCAACTGCAGATAGGGCATCAGCGGGAAGAGCTTCGATTCCTGTGCCGTCCGCGTCATGCAGTTGGTGATCAGCACCTCGTCGGTGCGTTGGAGGTAGGTGTTCAGCTCGAGCAACTGCTGCTCGTCGATGTTCCAATCACTCATCGGTCAGGCCTCGCTTCGAATCTCGGCACGGTCGTTGAGGTCCTCGCCAAAGTACGCCTCCACGTTCTGAGCGACGGTGGAGTACGTAACGGTGACGGTCTCGCCGTCCTCGAGGTGACGTGCCAGGCGCGCGTTCATGAGAGTCGGGACGCCGAACTCGCGGGCGATGATCGCGAGATGGGAACGGACCGTTCCTGCGAGGCAGATCACGGCCTCGAAGTCGGGAAGGATGGGAGCGGTCATGGTGCCGCCGGCGTCGTCGATCACGCCGATCGTCCCCTCCGGAACCCCCTCGTTGATGAGTCGGTCGACTTCCGATACCTCGCGGACGATCAGGATCTTGCCAGTTACATCCTCGGCCGGGAATGCGTTGTCGCCGTCGCCGATCACGCCCTCGGGAAAGTCGTCGGGGGAGAGGATGGTGGCTTCTTCCGAACGCGACACGTAGAGATCGGGATGTTCGATCACGGCGATCTCGCAGCCCGCATAGAAGGGCCGCCCTTCCTCTTCTTTGAATCGCTTGAAAACGGTGCCGGCCAGCTCCTCACCGTCAGCCTGGCTAAACATCTCCTCCCAGCGGTCGGAGACGATCCGGGACCATGAGTCCTCGTCGAGTTCTGCGATGTTCTTCTCGATCCTGGCGAAGACTTCCTCGCGAGTGATCTTTGCCAGGGCGGTCCCTTCGGGGAGCGTCCACTTGGGGTTGGCTGTCGGGTGCTTCACTGATTCTCCTCTCTCGTTCGCTCTTGCCGATTTCCGAGCAGAAGCGCTGACCAGAGAGTGTCAGCTTCCACCAACAGACCGGCTGGATTCGTTGAGCGTCTTGGTGGTTCCCACAAGCCGCGCGGCGCGAGGCTTAAGCTTCCGGGTCGGCTTCCGGCAGTTCGTCCGGAACCTCGACCTCGGCGGGAATTCGTCCCTGGAGCCGGAGTATCAGCAGCGCCATCTGTCCGGCCAGCTGATCATCCGAGTTCGAGACGAGATCAAGGCCGGTGATCTCCTCGATTCGACCGAGCCGGTAGCGGATCGTGTTCTCGTGTACCTCGAGGCTGGCTGCCGACTGGCGGATACTGCGGGAATGGGTGTAGAAGGCACTCATCGTGATGAGGAGGGTGACCATCGCCGGGTCGTTCTCATCGACCAGCGGGCCGAGGGTGTCATCAGCGAAGCGCCGTGTCTCCTCCCCGTTCGGGGCGGCAAGCAGGAGCCGGCCCGCACCGAGGTCGTCGGCGGCCAGCACTGGCGACTCGCCGTCCGCGAGCTCGGTCGCGCACTTGGAGACCTGACGGGCCTCGTCGTAACCGCCGCTGAACGAGTCAACCCCGCGGCAGACCGTAGAGATGGCGATAGAGACGCCGCCCGATCCGGACTCTTCCGCAGCCTTGATCAGGCGCTCCTTGGCCGAGGCGACCATCTGGCGGTTGGCGATTCCTTGCGGAAGCTCGACCACCGCGGCAACCCCATCCTTCACCGACGAAACGCAGGACTGGAGCTCGGGCTTCTGGTCGCGCAGGGCGAGGGCGAACTTGCGGGCCGAGGGGGGGCGGCGCCGGCCGGTCGCGGCGCGGGTGATGAGAGCGACCACATGGGGCCGGTCGAGATCCATTCCGTGGAAGTTGGCCCGCTTGTTCATCGACATGTCACCGTCGGTGCCGAAGATCAGGTCCCGGGCCAGCGCTCCGCGGGCGTGGACCTCGGCGTCGGCGGCCCGCTGTTCGGCGGTCAGCTCCAAGGCGATGATGGTCGAAGCCCGTCGGGCCACGATCGTGTCCATCGCGCTGAACTGGCTGGTCTGCGCGGTGATCACCACATAGCCCCAGTTGTCGTCGTGCAAGGTGACCGGAGTGACGAGGTAGCGGTAGGGGAGGCTGGCCGAAGGGATCGGCCCGATCACGCTGGGCTGCTTGGCTTCGAGACCGGAGATCACCTTGGCCACGGCCGGCCGGCCACGCCGGTCGTCGTCGAAGACCTGGGCCGGAACGCTCTCGCCCTCCGGGGTCTCCATCGCCAGACGGTTGAACTTGTTGTCGTAGATCGAGCAGGGCTTGGCCGTGAGGCTGGCCACGGTCGAGGCGATCTCGCCCATTCCGGCCCCGTCCAGCACGAGGTTCGTCAGCCGGTCCTCGATCGCGGAGCTCTTGCGGAGCAGCTGGTTCTGCCGGGCGACCGTCTTGAAGCTCGAGGCGAGGTGGGCGGTGCGCTGGCTCTGCGAAACCGCGATCGCGGCGAGATTGGCGAACGTCGCTGCCATCTCCTGCTC
>JAEZIQ010000107.1 GCA_023436605.1 Actinomycetes bacterium
GCCTTGATCTACACGGGGGCATGTTTGGTGTTCACCGTCATCTGTCTGGCTCTTGCGTTCGCCTCCTCCCGGGTCGTCGACCCGCCTGACTAAAAAGGCCCAGCCATGAGGATTAGTTGTCCGCCAAACAACTTGACCCGACTCCGCTCTCACTCGGTTCAAATCGCCGGGATATGACGCCAGTAATTTGAACCTGGCCCCGTGTTTGACGGGTCAGACCGAGATCAGGCCGGCGGCGGTGAGGGTGAGGACGCCGGCGCCGACGATTACGCGGTACCAGACGAAGATGGCCATCGAGTGGGTGGTCAGGTAGCGGAGCAGCCAGGCGATCACTGCGTATCCGACCACGAATGCGACCACGGTGGCGATCGCGATGTTGATCATCGGCTCGTCGAAGGTCTCTTTGCCGGCCAGCAGCTTGTAGAGCTGGTAGAAGCCGGAGACGACTACCGCGGGGATCGCCAGCAGGAAGGCGAAGCGGGCGGCCGCCTTGCGGTTGAGACCGAGAAAGAGCCCGGCGCTGATCGTCGCACCGGAACGGGAGACGCCCGGGATCAGGGCAAGCGACTGGGCGAGACCGATCAGGACGCCGTCCCGGAAGGAGAGGTCGCCGACTTCTCGCTTACGGGTGCCGACCCGGTCGGCGTAGCCGAGGATCAGGCCGAAGACGATCAGCATCGCTCCGACCAGCCAGAGATTGCGGGCAGCCGTTTCGATCTGGTCCTGGAAGGCGAAACCGAGCAGGCCGATCGGGATGGTGGCGACAATCAGGTACCAGCCCATGCGGGCATTGAGCTCGCCGCGCAGGTCGGGCCGGCGCAGGGACGCGAGCCAGGTCCTGCCGATCTCCCACAGATCCTTGCGGAAATAGATGAGGACGGCAGCTTCAGTGCCGAGCTGGATCACCGCGGTGAAGGCGGCTCCGGGATCCTCCCAGCCGAACAGGGCGGGCACGATCAGGATGTGCCCGCTCGAGGAGATCGGCAGGAACTCGGTCAGCCCCTGGAGGATGCCGAGAATGATGCTCTGAATGAGGTCCACGCTTCAGGGAAGGCTATCCGCGCGGCCGGTGGGTCGGATTTCCGTCAGGCTCACCGGAAATCCGACCCACCGTCGTGGGAGGCGGAGTTCAGCCGACGTGAACCGCTGAGCCTTCCTGCTCGACCAGGTCGTCCTTGCCGGCCGAGATCATCAGGGTGATGACCAGGGTTCCGACCACCATCAGGCCAGCCGACCACCAGAAGCCGATCTCGAACCCGTGAACCAACGCGTTCGGATCGCGTGGATCGCTGATCGCGTTGTCGACCAGATAGGCGGTGACCGCCGAGGTGTAGACCGAGTTGAGCAGCGCGGTTCCGAGCGATCCGCCGATCTGCTGGCTGGCGTTGAGCACAGCCGAGGCGACCCCGGCGTCATCTGAATCGACGTTGATCAGGGCGATGTTGGCCAGCGGCACGAAGATCATCCCCATGCCGAGTCCGAACAGCAGCTCGCCGGGGAAGACCAGCAGCCAGAAGTTCGAGTCGACCTGGATCTGGGCGAGCAGGACCATTCCGGCAGCGCCGAGCAGGGAGCCGGTGATCATCACCGGTCGGGGACCGATCTTCGGGAGCACCTTGCCGAGCACCCCGGCGGCCACGAACACGCCAACCGAGATCGGCAGCGAGGCAAGGCCGGCCTCGATCGGGGTGTAGCCGAGGACCGCCTGGAAGTAGTAGGTCAAAAACAGGGACGCACCGAAGATCGCTGCCCCGAGCAGGATTGAGGTGAGGTATGAACCACCCCGGTTGCGGTCGCGCAGAATCCTCAACGGCAACAGCGGATTGCGATGCCTGCTTTCGGTAACCACGAAGGCTGCGAGCAGCACGACCGCGGCAAGCAGGAAAAAGACCGTGGTCGATTCGGTCCAGCTGCTTTCACCGGCCCTCGTGAAGCCGTAGACCAGGGAGACCAGGCCGAGGGTTCCGAGCAGGGCGCCGGGAATGTCGAGCGAACCGGTCTTGGCGACCTTGCTTTCCGTGACCACGCGATGGGTCGCGAAGGCCGCGATGATCGCGACCGGGGTGTTGACCAAGAGGCACCACCGCCAGTTGAGAAGTTCGGTGAGGATGCCGCCGAGCAGCAGTCCGACCGCGGCGCCCCCGGCCGAAACCGCGCCGAAGACCGCGAAGGCCTTGGAACGTTCCTCCGGGTCGTGGAACGTGGTGGTGAGAATGGCGAGGCCGGCCGGGGCGAGCATCGCGCCGAACAGCCCCTGCAGTGCCCGGGCGGCGAACAGGACCTCGCCCGAGTTGGCGATTCCGCCCAGGGCCGAGGCCAGGGCGAAACCGATCATGCCGGCGATGAAGGTGCGCTTGCGACCCCAGTAGTCGGCGATTCGACCTCCCAGCAGGAGGAAGCCACCGAAGGTGAGCGCGTAGGCGGTGATCACCCACTGACGGTCGGCGTCGGAGATGCCAAGCGCGGTCTGGAGGCTGGGCAGCGCGATGTTGACGATGGTCGCGTCGAGGACCACCATCATCTGGGCGCCGGCGATTACGGCGAGGATCAGCCAGCGGCGGGGATCGGGTTCAGGCAGGGACAAGCGAGGGACTCCTTGGTACGAAAGTGAGGGTGAGAGCGGTCAGTGTTGACGCGCCCTCCACCTCCCGGGAGCTGCACGTCGCGAATCACTTGACCAGCGTCACACAGCGTAGGTGGAATCCATGCCTCTCAATGAGACCCTGATCACATTTCGGGGCCGGAGTCCCGTCGCCCTGACGAGAATCCGGCCCCGATGTGACGGAACTTGCGGGCTCGGTGCCCGCGGGCGGTCGGCCTACTTGGGGGCCATGCGGAGGGCGCCGTCGAGGCGGATGACCTCTCCGTTCAGCATCACGTTGTCGACGATGTGAAGGGCCAGGGCCCCGAACTCCTCCGGTACGCCGAGACGGGGCGGGAAGGGGATCGTCTCGCCGAGGGCCTTGCGGGCCGGTTCCGGCAGCAGGGCCAGGAGCGGCGTGTCGAAGAGCCCCGGGGCGATCGTCATCACACGGACCCCGTCCCTTGAAAGGTCGCGAGCCGCGGGCAGGGTGAGGCCGACCACTCCGCCCTTCGAGGCGGCGTAGGCGGTCTGGCCGATCTGGCCGTCGTAAGCGGCGATCGAGGCGGTGTTGATGCAGACGCCACGCTGGCCGTGCTCGTCCGGCTCGTTGCCGACCATCGCGGCTGCGGCCTGGCTGAGCACGTTGATGGTGCCGATCAGGTTGATGTTGATCGCCCACTTGTAACCGTCGAGGGGGGCCGGTTCGCCCTTCTGGACGATCCGGCCGGCCGCACCGACGCCGGCACAGTTGACGCAGATCCGGAGTCCACCGCTGCTGCCGCCGGCACCAGGCCCAGCCGCCTGTTCGATCGCTTCGCGGACCGACTCCTCGTCGGTGACATCGGCCTTGACGAAGGTACCGCCGATCTCCCCGATCAGCTCGATTCCCTTCTCCTCGTTCAGGTCGGCGACCACAACTTTGTGACCCGCTTCGACCAGTTTGCGGGCCGTCGCCTCACCCAGGCCCGAGGCCCCTCCGAACACGATCGCGCTTTCCGGCTTCATATGTGGTCCTCTTCCTGGTTGCTTGAAATAGAGTGCGGCGCATGGACCGAGCGATTTTCGAACCCGAACATCAGGACTTTCGCGACAGCGTGCGCCGTTTTGTCGCCGACGAGATCATGCCGAACTTCGAGCAGTGGGAGGAGGACGGCATCGTCCCCCGCGAGCTCTTCCAGAAGGCTGGCGAGAAGAACATGCTGGCGATGTCGGTCGAGGAGGAGTTCGGCGGGCTTGGCCTCAGCGACTTCCGCTTCAACCAGATCATCGGTGAAGAGGGCGGCTACGCCGGCGCTGCCGGTGCGATTCTCGGCCTCACTCTCCACAACGACGTCTGTCTTCCGTATTTCGAGGAGTACTGCAACGAGGAGCAGAAGGAGCGCTGGCTTCCCGGCATCGTCGACGGCAGTCTGATCACCGCGGTCGCGATGACCGAACCGGGCATCGGTTCCGACCTCGCCTCGATGTCAACCAAGGCGATCAAGAAGGGCGACCACTACATCGTCGACGGTTCGAAGACCTTCATCACCAACGGCATCAACGCCGACCTGGTGATCACCGCGGTCAAGACCGACCCGAAAGAGAAGCACCGCGGGATGTCCATCGTGATCATCGAGCGCGGCATGGACGGCTTCGAGCGCGGCCGTAACCTCGACAAGGTCGGCATGCACAGCCAGGACACGGCCGAGCTCTTCTTCAATGAGGTCCCGGTCCCGGTCGAGAACCTGCTCGGCAACGAGGGCGAGGGCTTCAAGTACCTGATCAGCAACCTCGCCCAGGAGCGGATGTCGATCGCGGTCGCCGCGGTCGCTGCCGCCCAGGCCGCGCTGAACTGGACGCTCGATTACGTCAAGGAGCGCTACGCCTTCGGCACCCCAATCGGCTCGTTCCAGAATTCGCGCTTCCAGATGGCCGAGATCAAGACCGAGGTTGACATCGGCACGACTTACATCGACCAGTGCGTCGCCGCCCTGAACGAGGGCAAGCTCACTGTCGAGGACGCCGCCCAGGCCAAGTGGTGGGCGACCGAGATGGCCGACCGCGTGATCGACAAGTGCGTCCAGCTCCACGGCGGCTACGGCTACATGATGGAGTACCCGATCGCCCGCGCCTACACGGACAACCGCGTCACCCGCATCTACGGCGGCACCACCGAGATCATGAAGGAGATCGTCGGCCGCTCCCTCGGCCTCTAGTCCGGGCTGCCGTGCAGCGAGATCCCGATTCTCAGCGCTATCCGGCGAGAATCGGGATCTCGCCCCGGGAGTAACTACTGGGTGGTCATTGCCTTTTCGGGCTTGGGCTTGCGCGAGGTCTTGGCCTTACGGTACTCGCGGTTGAGCATGCCGATTACGTCGATTGAGATCTCCTGCGGGCAGACCCGGGAGCACTCGCCGTAATTGGTGCAGCCGCCGAAGCCCTCGGCGTCCATCTGTTCGACCATGCCGACCACGCGGGACTCGCGTTCGGGCTGGCCCTGGGGCAGGATGTTGAGGTGGGTGACCTTGGCCCCGGTGAAGAGCATCGCCGCGCCGTTCGGGCAGGCGGCGACACAGGCGCCGCAGCCGATGCAGATAGCCGCGTCCATCGCCCGCTCCTGGACCTCGGGTGAGACCGGCATCGAGTTCGGTTCCGGCTGGGGACCGGTCGTGGTCGAGATGTAGCCGCCGGCCTGGATCACCCGGTCGAGCGCACCACGGTCGACCGCGAGGTCACGGACGACGGGGAAGGTGCTGGCCCGGAAAGGCTCGATCTTGATCGTCTGACCATCGATGAAATCCCGCATGTAGGTCTGGCAGGAAGTGACCTGCTGAGGGCCGTGCGGGGTGCCGTCGATGACCAGCGAGCAGGCCCCGCAGATTCCCTCACGGCAGTCAGAATCGAAGGCGACCGTGCGCTTTTTCTCGCGGCTCAGCCGCTCGTTGAGCTGATCGAGCATCTCGAGGATCGAGGCCTCGGGATCGATGTCGGTGACTTTGAAGGTCTCGAAGCGGCCCTCGTTGTTTGACTCGCTGCCGCCGTCGAACTGCCGCCAGATCTCAAGGGTGAAATTCACTTGTAGCTCCTCGTCGCGAGCTTGATTTCTTCGTAGGTGAGGGCTTCGTCATGCGGTACCGGATCGTCACCACCGTACTCCCAGGCGGTGACCTTGGCGAAGTGCTCGTCGTCGCGGAGGGCCTCGCCGTCTTCGGTCTGATGCTCCTCGCGGAAGTGGCCGCCGCAGGATTCCTCACGCCGGCGGGCGTCCTGGATCATCAGCTCGGCCAGCTCCATGAAGTCGGAGACCCGGTTTGCGTACTCGAGGCTCTGGTTGAACTCCTCGTCGCCCGGGTCGACCCGAAGGTCCGAGTAGAAGTCGGCCTTGATCTTCCGCACCTCGGTCAGGGCCTGATCGAGGCCTTCGGCGGTGCGGGACATGCCGCACTTGTCGAGCATCACGTTGCCCATCTCCCGGTGGAAGACCTGGGCGGAAGTGCTGCCGCCGACGTCCATCAGCTTCTGGATGTGACCGCGCACATCGGACTCGACCTGATCGAAAGCGGAGTCGGACGTGCTGACCTCCTCGTGCTTCTTGGCCAGGTGGTTGGTGACCGTGTGCGGGGCGATGAAGTAACCGTCGGCCAGGCACTGCATGAGCGCACTGGCTCCGAGCCGGTTGGCGCCGTGGTCGGAGAAGTTCGCTTCGCCGATCGCGAACAGGCCGGGGATCGTGGTCTGCAGTTCGTAATCGACCCAGAGCCCGCCCATCGCGTAATGCGGGGCCGGGTAGATCATCATCGGCGTCTCGTACGGGTCATCGCCGGTGATCCGCGTGTACATCTCGAAAAGGTTGCCGTACTTGCGCTCGATCGCCTCCTTGCCCTGGGCGACGATCGCGTCGCGGAAGTCGAGGAAGACGCCGCGGCCGGTACCGCCGACTCCGAGCCCGTCGTCGCAGACGACCTTGGCGGCCCGGGAGGCGATGTCGCGCGGGGCGAGGTTGCCGAAGGCGGGGTAGCGCTCCTCCAGGTAGTAGTAGCGCTCGGCTTCCGGGATTTCGGCCGGGGGGCGGTCATCCCCGGCTTTGCGCGGAACCCAGATCCGGCCGTCGTTGCGGAGCGACTCGCTCATCAGGGTCAGCTTCGACTGGTACTCGCCGGTCTGCGGGATGCAGGTCGGATGGATCTGCGTGTAACAGGGATTCGCGAAGTAGGCACCGCGTTTGTGGGCGCGCCAGGTGGCGGTCACGTTGGAGCCCATCGCGTTGGTCGAGAGGTAGTAGACGTTCGTGTAGCCGCCGGAGGCGAGCACGACCGCATCGGCCGCGTGGCGCTCGAGTTCACCGGTGATCAGATCGCGGACGATCACCCCGCGGGCCTCGCCGTCGATGACCACCACGTCCTGCATCTCGTGGCGGTTGAAGACCTCGACGTTGCCGGCCGCAACCTGGTGCTCGAGGGCCGAGTAGGCGCCGAGCAGGAGCTGCTGGCCGGTCTGGCCACGGGTGTAGAAGGTGCGCTGGACGAGGACGCCACCGAAGGAGCGGGTGGCGAGGGCACCGCTGTACTCGCGGTTGAAGGGAACTCCCTGCGCGACCGCCTGGTCGATGATGTTTTCCGACAGCTGGGCGAGACGCATCACGTTTGCCTCGCGGGAGCGGAAGTCGCCGCCCTTGATCGTGTCGTAGAAGAGGCGGTGGGCGCTGTCGCCTTCGTTGGCGTAGTCCTTGGCCGCGTTGATGCCGCCCTGGGCGGCGATCGAGTGGGCGCGCCGGGGCGAATCCTGGAAGCAGAAACTCTTGACCTTGAAGCCCTGGGCGCCGAGGCTGGCCGCACAGGAGGAACCGGCGAGGCCGGTACCGATCACGATCACGGTCTTGCCGGCGCGGTTGCGCGGGCCGACCAGCGTGTGGGCGTCAAGCCAGTTCTGCCACTTGTCGGCGAGCGGGCCGTCCGGGATCTTCGAGTCGAGGATTGTCATGCGAAAACTCCGGTAAGGGCGGTCAGGGTCGCCGCTGTGTTCGGCGGGTCGAGCACTTCGGTGTAGAAAAGCACCGGGATCGAGGCGAAGCCGATGACCAGGATCAGGGTGAGGGCGGTGGCGCCGTGCCGAAGCCCGGCGTTGCGGTGCGGGTTGTCCAGCCCGAGGGTCTGGAACAGGCTCCAGATGCCGTGGCGGAGATGCATTCCGAGCAGCAGCAGTGCCGCCACGTAGATCGCCACGAAGTACCACTTCTGGAAGGCGTAGTAGAGGTTGGCGTAAACCGCGCCGTGCTCGACCGGGGTGACGTGAATCGAGAGCGTCGTGAACTGCAGGATGTGGAAGACGATGAAGGCCAGCAGCAGGGATCCGGTCCCGAGCATTGCGATCGACTCGAAGCTGCGGCCGATCCGCTTGGCCGGGAAATGGGCCGGACGGGCCTGCTTGTTGCGCTTGACCAACTGGACGATCCCCGTGACGTGGGTCACCAGGGCGGCCAGCAGCACGACCCGGACCAACCAGAGCACGAAGGCATGGGGCAGCAGCGGTTCACCGAAGTCGCGCAGCCAGTGGCTGTACCAGTCGACCCGGGCCTCGTCGGCGCCGGGGCCGAAAGCCGAGTTGAGGTTCCCGAGCATGTGGAGGATCAGGTAACCGATCAGGATCGCGCCGGTGATGGCGACGATCTGTTTCTTGCCAATTGTTGAGCGCCAGTACTCGATCACCGGCGACCCTGCTTTGTCTGGACGGACGTACTCACGGCGTCCGATTCTATTGCCCGAGGAACTTCGGGGGCGGGCCGGAACTGGCTTTGGTAAGCCTAATCCACAATTCCGCCCCGGATCCGGCTACCCCCGTGCGGTTATGCGGTCGAGCTCGACCTCGCCGCCCTCGTCGGTGTCTTCCATCACCACGTAGGCGAGCGGGGGGCCGCCGAAGAAAGTCGCGTTTTCGCCGTCGCCGACGTAAACCGCGGGGCGCTGGCCGCCGCCTTCGGTGTGGACCCAGACCTTTTCGCCCTTCTTGAAACCGACGAAATCGGGAACGTCCGGCTCCCCGGCCTCGGCTTCCGGACGCGGCTTGCCGTGCTTGTGCTTGCTCATGGCAGGGAATCTACTCCCGCTCGCGGAGCCCGAAGGGGATTCGCTACCGGCTGGCCACTCAGGGCAGGGCGATTTCCCGGCCGAGCAGGTCAGTCAGGGTTTCTGCGTAGGTAGCGCTGATGTGGGTCGCGTCCCGGTAGATGACCATCCCGTCCCGGGCCGAGTTGCACCTGCCACCCGGGCAGACCGTCCCGGAGAGATCGATCAGTTTCACTCCGGGCACCTTCCGCGCCGCGACCAGGTCGAAGCCCGGCGGGTTCTTGCGAAGGCCCTTGAAGTCACAGGCCGGGAGATCGTCCGGATTCTCGAGCAGGCAGTCCGGGGGCCGGAAGGACGAGCGCGGAAGGTCGCGGAGGAGGAACACCCCTCCCTTCGGCCTCGTCATACCGGCGAGAACCTCGAGAGTCCGGGCGTAGGCCTCCCGCAGGAGTGGTTCGCTTGCCTCTCGGCTCATTCGGATCCCGCCCTCCCAGAGGGCGTAGCCGTTGCCCGTGTCGGTCGCGGTGACAACTGCGCGCGGCCGCTCGTCACTGATCCTGGCCAGCGCGTTGGCCCGCCAGGTGTCGCAGGCGACCTGGTAACTCACGTCTGCGGTCAGGCAGTTGCCGCGGAACATGGTGACCAGCCGCCAGCCTCGCTTCTCGGCGAGCTTGATCAGGGGCGGCGAGAACTGCATCGCGTGGGAATCACCCCACAGCACCACCGTGGTGTCGGAGGCGGGATCACCGTAGATGCAGGTCCAGGCATCGGTGTACTCGAGCCCGGAGCGGCAGCCGTCGAGAATCACCGGCCCCTTGTCATCCCGGGCGACGTCGGGCTGCGGGACGAGATCGGCGACCGTGGCCGGGCCGACTGCCTCGCCATCGCCGCAGCCGGCGAGGACTCCCCCGAAGGCAAGGACCATGGCGGCTACAAGGGCCAGGAACCGTCCCGGCCTTCGAGCTATTCGATCCCCAGCCGGTCGTCGAACCATTCGCTCAAGGTTCGGGCGTAGGTCGCGGTTATGTGGTCGGTGTCGCGGTATTTGAGGATCTTTCCCTGGGTCGGAGAGCACCATTTTCGGTCACAGAGGACCTTGGTGGGGTCGATCGTCGGTGTGATCCCGGTGCGCTGGGCCGCGACCCAGTCGAATCCCGGTCCGAACTTGCGCTCGTTGGGGAAGAGACATCTCTCGACCTTTCCCCGGTTTTCGCGGAGACAGTCGGCCGGGACGAAAGGGGCCATGACCTGGTCGCGGATCAGAGTGATCGCGCTCTCGTCGGTGACCAGACTGGGAATCTTTTTGAGGCGCTCGATCGTCCTGACCATGCCGGCCTGCAGTCTCGACTCGCTTTCCCTGCGCGAAAGGTCGAGTCCTCCGTACTTGAGGCGGTAGCGCCCGCCAATCGAGGTCGAGATGATGATGTGTCTCGGCCTGTCTCTCTCGATCCGGTCCAGGGCCTGGCGGCGCCATTCGGCGCAGTCCGGTTCGGTCACGACATCGGCGATCGGACAACCCGCTCGAACCACGGTGATCAGTTTCCAGCCGCGCTTCTTCGCAATCGGGATCAGGGCGGGACCCCATTGCAGGGCGTGAGAGTCCCCGAACAGGACCACCCGCTTCCCGGAACCTGGGTCTCCGTAGACGCACACTCTCGGAGTGACGTGCTTGCCGTGGGCCCGACAGTTGTGCTCGACCAGTTCGCCCTCGTCCGAACGGGCCTGGTCGAGTTTCGGCTCGAACTGGTCGTTCACCGCCACCGAGTGGGGCAACTCGCCGAAGGTCAGGAAAACGGCAGCGAAGACCGAGCCGGCCAGCAGCAGGCGAAGGAAGAGGGCTGGGGTCCTCGTCATAAGGAACCCCCGGGTGACTGGTGTCTGGCCTTGGGGGGCAGGCCCATCGCCCCCGAAACCGGGCTGCGGAGAGCCTGTTGCGGAATTGAGGAAACGTTTAGACGGGGAGCGGCCGCGACCGGCATCGCCCGCCCGGGCCGAACAGGTTCTATGGTTGGGCCATGTCCGAGGGATTCATTCATGTCTTCGAGCCCGGCGATCCGCAGCGAACCCTGCTGCTGCTCCACGGCACCGGGGGCGACGAGAACGACCTGGTCTCGCTCGGCCGCCAGCTCGCGCCGGGGGCCGGGATCCTGAGCCCGCGCGGCAAGGTGCTCGAGAACGGGATGCCCCGTTTTTTCCGGCGCCTCGCGGTCGGCCAGCTTGACATCCCGGATCTGCTGGCCCGGACCGACGAGCTGGCCGACTGGGTAGCTGCCGCCGCCGCGGACTACGAATTCGACCCCGCCGGAGTGATCGGCCTGGGTCTTTCGAATGGGGCAAACATTGCGGTGAGCCTGCTTTTCCGGCGCCCGGGCACTCTCGGAGCAGCGGCTCTGCTCAGACCGATGCTGCCCTATCCACCCCCGGAGAACCTCGACCTCGACGGAACTCCCGTCCTGGTCGCCTCGGGAGGCAGGGACCAGTTCGTCCCGGCCGAGGAGAGCAAGGAACTTGCCCGGACCCTGGAGGCGCACGGGGCAAAGGTCGAGTTTGTCTTCGATGAGTCTGCTGGTCATGGGCTTTCCCAACCGGACCTGAGTGCCACCTACCACTGGCTGGAAGCGGTCAAACCCGGTGGTGAAAGTAATTCACCATAATTTTGATCAACTTTATGTAGATTGACCAGCTGCTGCCCGTCAGGACGACAGCGAAACATGACACCCACAGGAGAACCATGAGCGACGAAGAGAAGCAGTACGGACCCGAGACCAACGCACTTCACGCCGGCCAGGTGGCCGATCCGACCACCAACGCCCGGGCAGTGCCGATCTACCAGACGGTCTCCTACGAGTTCAACGATGCGCAGCACGCGCAGGACCTGTTCGCCCTGGCCGAGCCGGGCAACATCTACACCCGCATCATGAACCCGACCTGGAACGTGCTCGAAGAGCGGATGGCCGCTTTGGAAGGCGGCGTTGCGGCGCTCGCCCTCGCGTCCGGCCAGGCTGCCGTGACCTACTCGGTTCTGAACGTGACCCGCGCCGGCGACAACATCGTCGCGCTCTCGACCCTCTACGGCGGCACCTACAACCTCTTCGCCCACACCCTCCCGCAGTACGGGATCGAAGTCCGCTTCGTCGATCCGGACAAGCCGGAAGAACTCTCTCAGCACGTTGACGAGAAGACCCGCCTGGTCTTCGCCGAGACGATCGGCAACCCGCGCCTGAACGTGGTCGACATTGAGGCCTGGGCCAACGCCGCCCACGCCGAGGGTCTGCCGCTGATCGTCGACAACACCGTGCCGACTCCGGTGCTGGCCAACGTGTTCGAGCTCGGCGCCGACATCGCCGTTCACTCGGCGACCAAGTTCATCGGTGGCCACGGCACCTCGATCGGCGGCGTGATCGTCGACTCCGGCAACTTCGACTGGGTCGCTAACGCCGAACGGTTCCCCGGCCTGACCCAGCCCGACCCCTCGTACCACGGAGTGGTCTGGTCGGACGCGCTCGGCCCGGCGGCATACATCGGCCGGGTCCGCACCGTTCTGCTCCGGAACACCGGTGCCGCGCTCTCACCGTTCAACGCCTTCCTCCTGCTGCAGGGCCTCGAGACCCTGCCGCTCAGGATCGAACGTCACAGCGAGAACGCCCTGGCGGTCGCCAAGCACCTGCAGGAAAACGAGAACGTGACCTGGGTGAACTACCCCGGCCTGCCGGACTTCAGCCACCACGAGGAAGCCAACAAGGTGCTGAAGGGCGGCTATGGCGCGCTGGTCACCTTCGGCATCAAGGGCGGCCGGGACGCGGGCCGGAAGTTCATCGACTCGCTCGAGCTCTTCTCGCACCTGGCCAACATCGGTGACGCGAAGTCGCTGGCGATCCACCCGGCCACCACGACCCACTCGCAGCTCAACGACGTCGAGCTCGAGGACTCCGGCGTGACTCCCGACACGGTCCGCCTCTCGGTCGGCATCGAGTCGATCGCCGACATCCTGGCCGACATCGACCAGGCGCTGGCCAAGGCGAGCTAGTCGCCAGGGCAGTGAGCGGCGTTGGAATAGTCGAGACAAAGCGGGCGGTCGTCGTAAGTGGCGACCGCCCGCTGGTTCTTGCATCCGGCGCCACCCTTCCCGAGGTCGAGGTCGCCTACGAGACCTATGGGGAACTGAACGCCGACCGTTCGAACGCGGTCTTCATCTGTCACGCGCTCTCGGGTGACGCCCACGCCGCCGGACTTCACCAGGGCGACGACCCGAACCGTCCCGGCTGGTGGGACAACATCGTCGGCCCCGGCCGGCCGCTTGACACCGACCGCTTCTTCGTGATCTGCGCCAACGTGCTGGGCGGCTGCAAGGGCACTACGGGACCTTCCTCGACCGACCCGGCAACGGGTAAGCCGTACGGTCTGCGCTTCCCGCTGGTCCAGGTCCGGGACCTGGTCGAGACCCACCGGGGACTACTGCGGGAACTGGGGATCGAACGCCTGCTGGCCGCGGTCGGTGGCTCGCTCGGCGGCATGCAGGCGCTGCAGTGGGCGATCGACCATCCGACCGAGGTCGACGGGGCGGCGATCATCGCCGCCTCGGCCCGGCTCTCGGCCCAGAACATCGCCTTTTCCGCGGTTGCCCGCGAGGCGATCATGCGCGCCCCCGACTTCGCCGGCGGCGACTACTACGAAAACGACCGCCGGCCCGACCCGGGCCTCGCCCTGGCCCGCATGATCGGCCACATCACCTACCTCTCGGAAGAGTCGATGCGCGAGAAGTTCGGCCGCCGCCTCCAGGATTCGGAAGTGCCCCGTTACGGGTTCGACGTCGATTTCCAGGTCGAGAGCTATCTCCACTACCAGGGCCAGTCCTTCGTCGAGCGCTTCGACGCGAACACCTACCTGTACATGGGCCGGACCATGGATTACTTCGATCCGTTCGAGGATCCGGTCTACGTCCAGAACCAGATCAGCCAGGGCGAGACCAGCTTTCTGGTGATCTCCTTCGATTCGGACTGGCGCTTCTCGACCGAGCACGCCCGGGTGATGGCCTCCGAGTTGCGCGGCTCCGGGGCGCCGGTCACCTTCCAGGAGATCTCCTCCCCGCACGGCCACGACTCGTTCCTCTTCGACACGCCGTCCGAGTACCACCGGACGGTCTCCTCATACCTGGACCGTCTGGCGGCCCAGCGGGGAATCCAGCTCCGGGGGCAGGCTTGAGGCCCGACCTCGACATCGTCGCCTCGCTGGTCGGAACCGGCCAGAAGGTGCTCGACCTCGGTTGTGGCAACGGTGCCCTGCTTGAGAACCTGATCAGCGAGCGTGGCTGCAGCGGGCTCGGGGTCGAGCGCGAACTCGACGATTTCCACGCCTGCATCAGCCGCGGGGTGCCGGTCACCCAGGGTGACCTCGAGGAAGAGCTGCCCCGCCTGGGCGAGGACGAGTTCGATGTGGCCGTCCTCTCGCTCACCCTGCAGGCGGTCAGCCGGCCGGACCAGGTGCTGACCGAGATGAAGCGCGTCGCCCCCCGGCTGATCGTCTCGCTGCCCAATTTCGCCCACTGGAAACTCCGGGCCACCCTCACCCTGCGCGGCCGGATGCCGGTCACCGACAGCCTGCCCTACCAGTGGTACGACACCCCGAACATCCACCTCTGCACGATCCGCGACTTCGAGAACCTGGCCCGCGAACTCGGCCTGAAGATCGAGCGGCGGATCCTGATCGACGCGACCGGCCGCCGGGTCGGCGGCCTCGCCAACCGAGCCCCGAACCTGCTCGCGGAGCGCGCCGTCTACGCCCTCAAGACCTGACCTTCGTCAGGCCTCGGTGTATTCGTCGGGGTCGATGTTTTCGGTGGGGAGGGTTTCTTCGAGTTCAACGCCAGTGGTTTCGATGATGCGACCCATTGCCGAGTAGTAGGCGCAGGCGATCACCAGCTCGGTGGTCTGGCGGCGGCCGAACCGCTCCAGCACTTCGGCCGTGAGGTCCTCGTCGGCTCGCACCTGGCGGGCGATCTGGTCGGCAAAGGTCCAGACCAGGCGGGCCTCCTCGTCGAGCTGGTCGGGGTTCTGGTCGGCGGCGGCGCGGATCTCCTCTTCTTCCATGCCGATCGCCCGGCAGATGTTCTCGTGCTGCAGGCGTTCGTAGTCGGAGTCGCAGGCCCGGGCGACCGCGAGGATCGCGATCTCCCTGAGGCGCGGGTCGAGTTCCGCCTTGAGCAAAATCGCCTGGCCGAGATCGGTGACCGGCCCTAGCGCGGCCGGTGCGTTGGCGAACATCCGGATCAAGTTGAGCGGCGGCAGGTTCGCCATCAGCTCACGCGATTCGGGATCGAGCTGCTCCTCGGTCGGGTACGGGATACGGGGCATGGTCGGCCTTTCTCTCAGGGGTCGGGGATGAGTTCGCGGATCGGGTCGCTGCCGTCCCAGTTCTCCGCTTCGGAGCGGACGTGCTCGAAGAACATGCCCTTCGGACCGCTGACGTCCGAGATCTCGATCACGGTGCCAGGCGTGGTTTCGGTGTCGAAATAGGCGAAGCGACCGTGCTCGCCGCCGATGCAGCCCTCGTGACCGACCTCGAATCCGGCGGCGAGCGCCGCGTCATAGAGGCCCTGGTAGTCCTGGCTCCAGTAGGACATGTGCTGGAGGCCTTCGTGGCCGGCGTCGATGAATTCCCTGTACATCGAGGGCGCATCGTTCCGCTGCTGGATCAGCTCGATCTGAAGGTCGCCGGAGTTGGCCAGGGCGATGCTGAGTTCGGGCTTTGACTCGACCCCGCGGTGCCGGAACCAGTCCATCTCGACCCGGCCCATATAGAACCAAGGTCCGACCCCGAGCTCGACCCAGTGGTCCATCGCCGTCCTGATGTCGCGAACCACGTATCCGTTCTGAGCGACCTTCCCGAAAATCCGACTCACTCCGGCTCCTCTCCTCGAGTGTGAACTTCGGAGAGCTTATTGGGAGTCTCGGGGGTGACTTTTTTCAGTTAGTCAGGGCCTGGCGGAGCTGGTCGAGCCGGTGGCTGGCTCGCTGGACCGAGGTGACTTCCTGCCAGGTAAGCCGCTGGCCATTCTGTTCGACCGTCTGGAATCCCGCCGGCGCGCTGGCTCCGGTCGGTGGCGTGACCGCGAGCAGATAGAAGCGGGGCGGTTCCGGGGTGTTGGTGGCGTCGATCCAGGACGAGAGGTGACCGACAACGCCCGGCGCGAGTTCACCCTGCCAGGCCAGCTGGGCCCGCCCGTTGAACGGAACCTCAAGCCGGCGACGGAGTTCCTCCGGGTCCTCCCGCGTGAGGCCTGCCTGCTCGGCGTATCCCCGGGCAAAGGCTTCGAGGCCCCAGGGAATTGAACTGGAATCGATCCGGTCGTTCATCGCTCCCTTGCCGGCGGCCAGGCCCAGGCGGTTGGCGGCGAGGGCCCCTCCCGCGATCGAGATCGCGGCGATCGTAATGCCGATCGCCCGCGGCACCTCGTCGGTCAGCAGCGTGACCGCGAGGGTCGCCAGGGCGAAGACGATGCTGAAGATGAAGAGCGCGATCCCGACGATTGCGTAGACCTTCCAGCCGGTCCGGGTGGCCTGGGACTTGACGTCCTCCTTGTAGCGCTCCTGGGCGGCGACCACGCTGACCGGCGGCTTCTCCCACTGAATCAGGTCGGCGCCGGCGCTGACCCAGCGATCGCGGGCATCCGGTTCCGGCAGCGGAAGCGGCTCGCTCAGCTCGAGTGCCGGAGTCGCTTCCACGGTCTCGGTCAGATCCGCGGCCAGAGTCGAAGCGAACCGGCAGAGCTGGTCCAGCTGGCCCGCATCGGTCACGGCTATTCCCTTGATCCAGACTGCGAGCTTGCCGCACTCGTACTCGACTTCGATCCGATCGACCGGAAGCCCGTCCAGAAACCGGGTTGCGCCGGAACCGATGCGCCGGATCCGCTCCGGTGACTCGGCCGGGAAGGTGATCCAGCGGACCCCGCCCGCGTCCTCGATTCCCTGCGGGGCAGGAACGACCCCGTCCAGGGGACTCTCAAGCTCGCCTTCGTTTTCTTCTCCGACCTGGAAGCCGACTTTGATGTCCTTCTCCCGGGCCTCGACCGCCTTGAGGTGAAAGACCGGCCGGGCCTTCAGCGGAAGTTCCGCGTAGACGACGGTGCTGGCCGTGGCGATGTAGCGGTGATCGCCCTCCGCCTGGGTTCGACCCCGATCGGTCAGGTAGACGTGGTGGCCCAGCTTCCCGTTGAGGCCACCGGGGAGCTGACCTTCGGCAACTCCGAGGGTCTCCCGCTCCGGCCGCTTTGCCCGGCCTTCGGTCATCACGATGCCGCGGTCAGTCACGGTCCGCAGCCCGGAGCGGTGCTCGCCCACGCCGACTCCAAGCCGCAGACGTTCAGTCACCGGCGGCAGCGTGTCTTCCGGCTGCCAGGCCAGTCCGTGTGAATTCGCCCAGCTCTGGAGTACTTCGGGTTCAGGTCCACTCATTGGACGGTGATCCTAACCTTGCGGGCCGCCGCCTTCCTCTTCGGGAAAAGACTTTCGTCGGAACCGGAAACGACGAAAGGCAGAGGAAAGTCCGGGCCACCACCTTCAACCTCGCCATATGCGTTTTCACAAATCTCTGGTCGCGGCTGCGGCAGCGATCCTCCTTGCCCTGGTTCTTCCCACCTTCGCCTCGGCGGATTCCCTCGTATTCGTCAAGGGCGGCGACGTCTGGTTGAGTGAGCCCGACGGCAGCCGGCAGACCCGTTTGACCGGCACTGGCGGCTACAAGTACGCCTCGCAGTCCGAGAACGGTGTGATCGCCGCCTCCCGGGGCAGCCGGGTCCAGGTCCTCAGCCGGTCCGGCCAGGTACTCGAAGATTTCGCTACCTCGGTCGGGGACAACGACGCTTACGGACCCTTCGACACCGAGATCTCCCCCGACGGGAAGAACATCGCCTACGAGTACTTCCACTACTCGGATTTCTGGGGCCTCCGGGTCGGCGTCGCCTACATCAACATCGCCTCCGGCAAGCACGTCGGCGAAACGCAGACCGGCTGGTCGTTTCCCGCCTGGTTCGACAACCAGAGGCTTTTCCACAGTGGTGCCCCCTCCATGGTTCACACCGACGTGATGATCCGGGAACTCGGCGAACCGAACAACACCGCGGTCGAGTGGTTCTCCCATCCCGAAGCGGGTGACCTCCGGGACGGTGACATCTCCCGCGACGGATCCAGGCTCGCCTTCGTCGGCGGCGAGGACGGGGAACTGCTGCTGGTCTACCGCCTGGGCGGCGAAGCCCCGGCCAACTCGCCGGAGTATTGCTACCACTACTTCGAGGGAGCCGGCAAGTACCGCGATCCCGCGATCTCACCTGACGGTCGCCGGCTCGCCTGGCAGGATGACGACGGAATCCACGTTGGCCCCCTGCCCGACCTGAGCGCGGGCTGTTCGATGCCGGAAAACGAAGGTTCACTCGTGATCCCGGGGGCGATCAACCCGGACTGGGGACCCGGCAACGTGCCGGCCCCCGCGAAGCCGTCGATCCGGCTCGCCGGACGGCAGAAGCTCGGGCCTGCCCTGAACCGGGGGCTCCTCCTTGCGGTCACCGGACTTTCCGCCGGTACTCCGATCAAGGCGAGCCTTCCGGCCGGAGCGGCACGCAAGCTGGGTCTCGGCCGCAAGGCGGCGGTCGTCGCCACGGGGAAGACTGGCTCCGGTTCGAAGGCCAGGGTCCGCTTCAGGTCAAAACTTGTTCGCAAGCTCCGCAAGGCGAAGTCGCTGACTCTCACGGTGACCGCCGGTGCGGCCCGGGCGCAGCTCTCCCTCCCTCGCTGACCCGGGGACCGGATCCGACCGCTCCTTCATAGTGGCTGCCCCGTGAAGCCGCGATCGGATCTGCTGGTGGCTCTCGGCCTGCTCGCGCTCGGGCAGGCCGAGGTCGCCGTGTCCGGCGTCGAGGGAAACCCGCTCGTCGCCCACCTCTACTGGGCGGCGGTTGCCGTGGCAGCCCTCTCCCGGCGGACCAGGCCCATTCTCTTTGCGGTCGTCTGCGTCGGTGGTCTCGTGCCGATCGCCTGGCTCGAGCTGACCCCCGAGTGGAGCGTGCTCTTCCCCATTGCGGGGCCGCTGGCCGTCTTCGGGGTCGGCTACTTCGGCAGGCAGCCGGTTCGCTCGGCCCTGCTTTCGGTCGGCTTCGCCGTGGCCGCCGTGGCGATCGTCTGGCTGAACCAGAAGAGTGGCGAGGCTGGCTACGAGTACCTCGGCTTCGAATGGGTGCGCCTGATCACGATTTATCTCGGCGCCGCCGGCGCGGGAATCCTCCTCCGTGACCGGTCGGAGGGCCTGGCCCGTGCCAAAGCCCGGCTCGAGGCACTGCCACCTCTGGAATCCGAGCTCGGGACCGCAGTCGCCGCTGCGAGAGACGAGGTTTCCCGCGAGATTCACGCGGTGGTCGAAGCCTGCCTCGAGCGGCTGCGAACCGCAATCGACGACGCGCGGCTCTACCTTGAGGTCGCCCCCGGTGAAGCCCGCTTCGCGATCGGGCGTGCCCGGGGCCTCAGCCGGCAGGCGATGGACGAGATGCGCCGCATGCTCGGTCTGCTGCGTGACAACTCCGAAGCGGAGGAGGTACCCGAGCCGGAAAAAGCGGAGTCAACCGCGGACCCCGGGAGTCTGCGGCGACTGGCGAAACTGGCCGCCGGCCAGGCCCTTGTCCTGCTGCTCCTGGCGAGTGGCGTCCTGTTTGCCTTCCAGCTCTCGGCCGAACCGGATGCCCTCGGCGGCGACCTCGGCCTCGGATGGCGGCTGGTCGGAGCGACCCTCACCGCAGCCCTTTTCATCTTCCGTCGGCGTTTGCCGCTGGTCACCGTCGTGGGTGTGCCGGTGGTTCTGTTCGTCCGGTCCGTCGTGTTCGACGATCGTCTGCCTTTGGATCTCTTCATCTGGTCCGCTGCTTTCGTCGCCGCCGCCTATCTGCGACCTGCCTGGCAGTCCGTCGCCGGTGGACTTTTCGTGCTCGCCATGTCGGTGGCGACGGCCTGGGGCGCCGAGCCCGAAACTCCTTGGCAGGCTTACGCGGCCTTCTCCGCGACTCTGATCGTGGTCTGGCTGATCGGCTGGGCCTGTCGCGAGCGGGGGGCCCAGAGGACCGAGCTCGAACAACTGGAGGAGAGGGAGCGCGAACGCCGGGCCGGTCTCGCCGCCGGGGCCGTACGGGACGAGAAGCGGG
>JAEZIQ010000086.1 GCA_023436605.1 Actinomycetes bacterium
ACCGCGAGAAGATCGCGGTCGACGCGCCGCCGGTTTCACCCGAGGTCGAGGCTCTGCTCGCCGAGGGCAAGACCTCCAAGGCGGCGAAGCTCTACCAGAAGCAGACCGGGGCCGGGATGACTGAAACGATGGCTGCCTTCGAACCGATCGCGCGGCGCCACCAGGGCTAGATCCCTGACCGGAGGGATCAGGACTGACTGATCCCGCCGCCGACCACGTCCCGGAACTTCTCCTTGAAACGCTGGGTGCGACGGTCGGGCCGGAACCGTTTTTCGGAGCGGGCCTGCTTCGAAGGATTCTTTTCGCCGTAGCGCCGCTTGGCCCAGACCGAGTTCGGCTTGCCCAGCCGGCTGGCTCCGTAGATCGCGAGCGGCCAGAAGAAGAAGCCCACGAAGGCGTGCAGGACCCGCTCCTTGAGGAAGCAGATACCGACGGTCAAGAGGACGATCGCGGCGAGGATGACGCTGATGATCAGGGTGGCGACGTCCTCGTCACCGATCTCGAAGGGCCTGACCCCGAACATGAGCAGGGCGAGGACGATCGCGGTCAACACCGTCGCGTCGATCGAGCGGCGACCCTCCTCCGACCAGTAGACGTCCTCAAGGTGCAGCCAGAGCGCAAACTCGTCGATCGTGAGGCCGATCCCGACGCCGAAGGCCAGCCCGCAAAGGTTGAAAACCCAGTTGTTTCCGTCGATCGCGAAGGCGACGGCCCCGGCGATCATCATCAGCACGATTCCGAAAACGTGGTGATGCACGTGGAGACCGCCTTCGCTGACGATCGAACCGGGCCACCACGGCACCTTGGGGCTGCGCATCAGCCGCGTGCTGAGACGGATGAAGGCGAATGAAAGGAGAAAGCCGACCAGGACCAGGAAGATCGCTTCCGAGTCATTGCTCTGGATCTGGTCGTGCCAGAAGTCGCTGAAGATCGACGCCCCGATTCCCATGGCGGGAATCCTGCCATGAGGGACGCCGGAATGTCCAATGACCCATGATGTGTGAATGAGCAATCGCCTCGCCGACGAGACCAGCCCCTATCTCCTCCAGCACAAGGACAACCCGGTGGCCTGGCAGCCGTGGGGGCCGGAGGCCCTCGCCGAAGCACAGGAGCGGCAGGTTCCGATCCTCCTCTCGGTCGGATACGCCGCCTGCCACTGGTGCCACGTGATGGAACGTGAGTCCTTCGAGGACGAAACCACGGCGGCCTACATGAATGAACACTTCGTCCCGGTCAAGGTCGACCGGGAAGAGCGTCCGGACATCGACTCGATCTACATGGAAGCTGTTCAGTCGATCACCGGCCAGGGTGGCTGGCCACTCACGGTCTTCCTCGATCCTTCCGGCGTGCCCTTCCACGGGGGCACCTACTTCCCGCCGGATACTTCCCGCGGCATACCCAGCTTCATGATGGTGATGGAGGCGGTGATCAAGGCCTGGGACGAGAAGCGCGACGAGATCCTCGCCCAGTCAAGTGACGTCCGCACCAGGCTCGGCGCCGTTTCCCTGATCGGGGCGCCCGAAGGCGATCTCGATCCCGAACTACCCTCTCGCCGGGCCGGGAACCTCGCCGAGCAGACCGACATGGAACTCGGCGGCTTCGGGCCCGCCCCCAAGTTCCCGCCCGCTTCGGCCCTCGACTTCATGCTCGGCCAGGATGAGATCGCCGCGGCCGAGGTGACTCTCGACCGGATGGCCGCGGGCGGTATCAACGATCAGCTGGCCGGAGGTTTTGCCCGCTACTCGGTTGACGACCGGTGGCTGGTTCCCCACTTCGAGAAGATGCTCTACGACAACGCGCTTCTGGCCCGGACCTACCTCCGGGCCTGGCAGGTCACGGGCCACGACCGCTACCGCCTGGTTGCCCAGAAGACGCTCGACTGGGCTCTGGCCGAGATGCTCGATCCGGCCGGCGGTTTCTACGCCTCACTGGATGCCGATTCGGAAGGCGTTGAGGGGCTCTTCTACACCTGGACCCCGACGGAGATTGAAGCGGCGCTGGGCGCTGAGGCGGCGAAGGCGATCGAGGCTTTCGGCGTGACCGAGGCCGGCCATCTCGATGGTCGCAGTGTGCTTCACCTCCCGGAGGGGGTGCCACCGGACGATGCCGACCCGGAACTCCAAGAAATCATCGACGCGCTGCTCGCGGCCCGCACCGAGCGGGTTCGACCGGATCTCGATGACAAGGTGCTCAGCTCCTGGAACTCGCTGATGATTTCCGCCCTCTCGGAGGCGGGAGCGGTGCTGGACCGGCCCGATTATCTGGACGCGGCCCGGCGCGCCGCCGATTTCATCTGGAACGGGATGCGCAGCCCGCAGGGCAACCTGCTCCGGACCTGGCGTCACGGCGAGGCCCGCCTCAACGCCTACCTCGAAGATCATGCCTTCCTGCTGGAAGCCCTGCTCGACCTCTATCAGGCGACTTTCGATCCGGAGATCTTCCGCCGGGCGCAAGCGGTGGCCGAGACGATGATCGACCGCTTCGCCGACCCCGCCCGGGGCGGGCTCTTCACCACCTCGCACGACCACGAGGAGCTGATCGCCCGCCGCAAGGACGTCGGTGACCACCCGATCCCGGCCGGCAGTTCCTCGGCCGCACTCGGGCTGCTCCGCCTGTCCAGCCTGACCGGCGAAGCGACCTATCGGCGCAAGGCCGAGGAGGTCCTCAAGCTCCTGGCCCCGGCCACTGCGAAGCAGCCCGCCGCGTTCGGCCACCTGCTCCAGGCACTGGCCTTCTATCACTCCCCCTCACCGGAACTCGCGATCGTCTGGCCGGAAGGCTCTTCGGCCGACGACGCCGCCCTCCTGATCGCCGAATCGCGGCGCCGCTACCGGCCCAACCTGGTCCTGGCCGGGGGACCCGAAGGCGAATCGACCCCTCCCCTGCTCCGCGAGCGCAAAGCCGTGGACGGTCAGCCCGCGGCCTACGTCTGTATGAACTTCAGCTGCAAGGCACCCGTGACCGATCCTTCCGCGCTGGGGAAGGAACTCGACGGTTGACCCGGAGCGTCTAGAGGACCGGCAGGAAGCTTTCGATCTCGTACGGAGTCACCTGGACCCGGTACGAATCCCATTCCTGGCGCTTCAGTTCGATGAACCGCCGGAAAGTGTGTTCGCCGAGCGTGCGCAGGACCAGTTCGGAGTCGGCAGCCATTTCGATCGATTCGCCCAGCGTGGCCGGAAGCTGTTCGATGCCGCGCTGAGCCAGTTCGTCGGGACCGAGGTGGTAGAGGTTCTCCTCCATCGGTTCGGGCAGTTCGTAGCCCTTCTCGATTCCCTCCAGGCCGGCCTGGAGCAACCCGGCCAGACAGAGATACGGGTTGCAGGCAGGGTCGGGACAGCGAATCTCGACCTTTGCCTCGTCCGGGCGTTCACCGTTCTGGGCCGGGACCCTGATCAGCGAGGAGCGGTTGCGACGCGACCAGGAAAGGTAGACCGGGGCCTCGAAACCGGGGACCAGCCGCTTGTAGGAGTTGACCCACTGGGCGTAGAGCGGGGCGATCTCGCGGGCGTGGCGGAGCTGCCCAGCGATGAAGGCCTTCGCCGTCTGGGAGAGGGCTCCGGGCTTGCCGCCATCGAAGAAAGCGTTCTCGCCGTCCTTGATCAGCGACTGGTGGAGGTGCATGCCGGAACCGTTGGCACCACCGATCGGCTTCGGCATGAAGGTCGCGTGCCAGCCCTGCTGAACCGCGTATTCCTTGACCACAATCTTGGTGGTCATCACGTCGTCGGCAGTCGCGAGCGCACCGGCCGGCTTCAGGTCGAGTTCGTGCTGGGAAGGTCCGGCTTCGTGGTGGGTGGAAGCAACCTGGACGGCCATCTGCTCGAGCGCGAGCACCGTCTCGCGCCGGACGTCGGAACCCGCATCGAGGGTGGTCAGGTCGAAGTACCCGCCCTCGTCGAGGACTTCGGGGATGCCGCCCTCGGGCCGGGCGGAACGGAAGTAGAAGAACTCGAGTTCCGGGGCAACCATGTAATCGTCGAAGCCGAGATCGGCTGCCCGGTCGAGTGCCCGTTTGAGAACCCAGCGGGGGTCTCCCTCGTAGGCGAGTCCGCCCGGGACCTCGATGTCGCAGAACATGCGGGCGACGGCGTCGGTTCCGCCCGGGCGCCAGGGGATGAGGCTGAAGGTGGTGGCGTCGGGGCGGGCCACCATGTCGGACTCCTCCACCGGGTTGAAGCCGGTCAGCGAGGCACCGTCGAAGCCGATGCCCTGTTCGAAGGCGCGCTCGAGTTCGCTCGGGTTGATCGAGAAACTCTTCAGGTTGCCGAGCACGTCGGTGAACCAGAGCCGGACGAACCGGACGTCATGCTCCTTGACTGCTTGGAACACGTCTTCCGGGGTATTGGTCTGTACTGCCATCGGACTCCTTGAAGGGCGAAAGAAATGGCTTGTGAGCCGGGATCGAGGTGCTTGCGCCGGAAACGATACGCGAAGGCGCTTGCAAGACGCCGCCGAAGGGGGTATAACTTACTTGCGGTAAGTAACTAGCTAAAAGTAAAGTAATGGCTCGCTAAACGGCTGGTAAAGCGGGAAGCGAGTCGTCACCAAGACACACTGGGAAGCGTGACACCGTGACCGTAAAGACAGAAGTCAGCCGATTCCATATCCACGACGAACTGACCGCTCCCGACGAGAGCGCTCCGATTCTCAAGAGCATCCAGGTGGGAGGCCGCCAGGTCAACAAGCTGGTGGGCGTCCTCGCCGGCTCCCCCGCGGTGCTGCGCGCCTATACGAGAATGCGGGCCGAACTCCAGCAAGGCGAGTTGCCCCAGGCGACCCGCCAGAGGATCGCGCTCGCGGTCGCCGAGCACCGTGGCGACGCATACAGCGTCGTCCAGTACGCCAAGACCGCCCGTAACGCCGGCCTCGGACTTGACGAGGTATCCCGGGCCCGTAGCTTCGCGTCCTCGGATCCGCGGGAGCAGGCTCTGCTCACCTACCTCAAGGCCGCACTCGAAGCCGAGGGTGACCCGCCGATCTACCTTCACGAGGAAGCGCGCGAAGCCGGCTGGGACGACGAACAGATTCTGGAAGCCCTCGCCCACGTGGCGATGGGCGAATTCCAAAGCGTGATGGCCGCCGCGGCGGCCCTCCCGAAGGATCAGGCAACCCCGCGGGTTCTGCCCGACGCCGCCTGATCCACCACATAACGGGTCCATCTCTCTCCCTCGGACCCAATAAGAAGAGGCCACTCTCTCCCTCCCCGAACGGCCGCTTCAGAACAAAAAAGGACGGCCCCCGCGGGGCCGTCCTTTTTGCTTCGTACCTCCCGAAGTGTTGGCCTCAAGTTCGGCGGCTAGCGGCTCTCCACCCGCACGCCGTAGGTCAGTGCGCCATTGAAGCGACACTGGTACGGAACCACACTGTCGACCTTGAGCTGCGGCTGTGAGTTCTTCTTCGAGGGAATCTGGTTGCAGGTGTTGCGGTTGCGGCTCGCAACCCAGTTGTTGTTCTCGTTGAAGGTCTCGCAGACCGTCGGGTTCTTCATCTTGCCGTCGATGACCTCGCAGGCCGGCGGCACCGAGAGGGCCGGCGCCCAGGTCGGAACGATCAGGGAGATGTAATCCCCCTTGTTGACCTTGACCGGTTGCGGCAGGTTGAAGGTGGCTGTCTTGCCGAGGAAGTTGGTGAGGTCTTTGACCTGGGTTCGGCGACGGAGCTTGTAGACGGTCTTGCCGCCTATGACCTTGCGGGCGAGGATGCCGATCGCGGCCTGGGGAGTGGTTCCGAAACGGTTCTGGAAGAAGCGCTGGTCCTTCATCGAAGGCTCGCCCAGTTTGATCCGCCAGCGGGTGATACTTCCCACGAAGGGCACGCGATAGGCGTTTCCGACTCCGCCGGCCTTGCCCTGGATGCCACTTACGAGAACGACCGCCTGACAGCGCTGGGGGCAGAGCGGGATTCGCTTGGCGCTGGCCTGACCGAGGTACACGGCCTGACCCGGAGCGGCAGCGGCCTTGTTGCCCGGGCCGCCGAGGATCGCGAGTCCGGCGAGCAGGGCAAACAGTCCGGCGAGGGCCGCAGCTACCTGCGTGCGGCGACTGACGGACGTGAAGGTCTTTGCTGACATCAAGTTCACTAGCTCCTTTTTCGAATCACCCGGCGTCGGTCTCTTCAACACCCGGTCCCGTACGCGCAGCGGGAGTGCCTGTTTGGCGCGGCGGGTCACGGTACAAACAGGAGAAAAGGCGTGAAGGATCGGTTTCGCCCTGCAAAGAAACCGTCGGAGCCCGGTCGGCGCCCCGGAACCGGACTACTTGCCGCGACTGATGATCGCGTGGCGGACGCGACCGACGCCGGTGCTGGTGAAGCCGAGTTCGTCGGCGACTGCCTTGGTCAGGTCCCAGGTCCGACCCGGGCCGTAGGGGCCACGGTCGATCACCGTGGCAACCGCAAACCGGCCGCGGTATCCGAAAAGGACCCGGGTGCCGCAGGGAAGGTTCTTGTTGGCGACGCCGATCGTGCTCGGGCGGAGAGTTACCTTGCCGCAGGCAGTGCCGTTACCGTAGAGGCCGGGTCCGTACCAGGAAGCCCCGGCGGTCTTCATGGAGCCGACCAGCTTTCGGGCAGTTGTCGGGGTGACGACGCCGTTGGTCGCGAGGTTGGCGGCGCTCTGGAAGCGACGTACGGCGCTGGTCGTCGGGCGGTCGAAATTGCCGGTCACTGCGCCCCGGAAGAGGCGCTTCGAGCGGACGATGCTCTTCAGCACGGTCACGTCGGCACCGGTCATCCCCTCTCGGAGGGTGCGATTGCCGAAACGGGTGCCACGTACGGCAGCGGGACCGGATGCGGTCGCCGGGCCGGTAGCGGTGCTGGTGGGGGCCGGCTGGGGCGACGGTGTGCCGATGCCTCCCGATGCGGCGTCGGCGCTGCCCGACCGGATCCCGGAACATACGCAAAGAGCCAGTGCGATCAGCGCGATCAGAAAGATGGCGATATTCAGTTTGCCCAGCTTGAGGCTCGGAACCATTCCTTCGTCTCTCTTTCGGTGGCTTGCGGGGTTAGCTGTCGGGCTCGCGCTGAAAGAGCAGCGCTACCTGGCAGATGCCAGTGATTCGCCCCTGGACCAGAGTCCTTTGGGTCCCCCGTTCTCCGTGATCTTGTGACGGAGATTCAGCAGAAGGTCGGGAAAGATTAGCAAACGCTCACGATATGTGTGCATTTCATTTGCGTGACGTAGGTCCGCTTCAGCCGGCAGGCTGGCGCACCGCCTGGCGATCATCGTCCCTACAATGGGGCTTGTGGGTCGGACGGCCGCGGGGGGAGAGACAACCCTTCGAGGAAAGTCCGGACACCGAAGGGCAAGGACGGTGGGTAACGCCCACCCGGGGAAACCCGCGGGAAAGTGCCACAGAAATACACGGCCGATGGCGCGACCACACGTGAGTCGCGATCAGGCAAAGGTGAAATGGTGCGGTAAGAGCGCACCGGCGCCGTGGTGACACGGCGGCCAGGTAAACCCCGTCCGGTGCAAGACCAAACAGGATCGCTGACCCGGCCCGGCGAGATCCAGGTAGGTCGCAGGTCACGAAAGTGCCCACCGGTCCGATCAACCGGTGAGATAGATGGTCGTTCAAGACAGGATCCGGCTTACAGACCCACTAAGGAAGGGGCTCCGCAAGGGGCCCCTTCTATTTGCACCCGGCACTCGCCGGACCGGGGCGTTATCTGGGCCCGGTCACTCGCGTTACGCCGTGGGGTGGGTGACCCCTCGACCCACACCCGTCAAGCGCCTCGGTGACGCGGATTGGTTCCAGGAGAACACCACCGCGTCACCGACAGCCTCACGACCGACCGCGGGTCAGTTCAGACCTTTCGGAAGACTCCGATTACCTTGCCCATTACCTGGGCGTCGGTGGTGATGATCGGGTCCATGGTTTCGTTCTCGGGTTCGAGGCGGAAGTGGTCGGATTCCTTGTAGAAGCGCTTGACGGTGGCGTCTTCGTCACCCAGCAGGGCGACGACGATTTCGCCGTTGCGGGCTTCGGGGGCCGGATGGACGATCACGTAGTCGCCGTCCATGATGCCGGCGTTCTTCATGCTTTCGCCCCGGACTTCGAGAACGTAGTCACCGTCGGTGCCGCCGATCATCTCCGGCACCTCGACGTAATCCTCAATGTTCTCCTCGGCGAGGATGCCCGGGCCGGCCGAAACGCGCCCGAGCAGGGGGAGTCCGGCTGGAGCCGCGGCGCTGGCGGCCGCGCTGGCAACCGAGTCGACCACATCGCGGGCGCTGTCGCGAACGCTCTCCCCCGCACTCTTCGCCTTGCCGACCAGCACTTCGAGGGCACGCGGCTTGCTCGGGTCACGGCGCAGCACACCCGCTTTCTCGAGGTTGGCCAGATGCACGTGGACGGTCGAAGACGAAGTCAGGCCTACCGCCTCGCCAATCTCCCGCACGGTGGGCGGGTAGCCCATCTTGTCCGTGTACTTGCCTATGTAGTCGAAGATCTCGCGCTGTCTCTTGGTCAGATCAACCACGTCGCTCCTTTTCGGCTCTCGGCCTTGCTTGCGGGAAGCGGTCCAGCCCGGGTGGCGAACCTGTGTTCGTAATCTAGCCCCTCGTGCGGACGTATGTTCGTGCTGGCCGGAATTTCGCAAGATCCCGACCGTGAACCGGCCGGGACGCCCCGCGGGAGAAACGAACGCCGGCCCTGCGGAACCGCTCCGCATCGGCCGACCCGATTCCCCTAGAATCCGCGGACCTCAGGCGGCTGTGGCGGAATTGGTAGACGCGCAAGCTTGAGGGGCTTGTGTCCGCAAGGACGTGGAGGTTCGACTCCTCTCAGCCGCACCATACGAAGCACCGAAACCCCCTGCCCCAGGCTGGGGGTTTCGCTTTTTCCGGGGTCCGTTTCGCTTGCGCAGCGGGATTCCGGACCCATCGGATCGCCACAAGGTTGGGGCAACAAGTCCGCAATGGCCGCCCGGGAGATTTCCGCCCATCAAGTCAACCGGAACGGAACTCACCATGCTCAAGCGACACCTCACCACCCTGCTCGTCCTTCTTGGCGCGGGCTTCCTTCTTGCCGCCGGCAGTGCCACCGCCAGCACCGGCTCGATCGCCTACGTCAAGGACCACAACGTCTGGCTGGCCAACGCCGACGGCACCGGCCAGTACCAGGTCACCAAGTCCGGAACCTACGCCAGTCCCTGGCGTTCACCGTCCCAGGCCGATGACGGCACGATTGCCGCCAGCCACAACGACCAGATCGTTCGCATGAAGCAGAACGGCACCGTGCTCAACGCGATGAACCCGCCGCCGCTCATGAACTCGGTCAGCCACATGGTCGACGGAGTGCCGGTCAAGGTCGCGATCTCCCCCAACGGCAAACTGATCACCTGGACGTTCGTCACCTACGAATGCCCGGTCGGGGTTAGCTGCGGAGCCCGGGCGGTCACCGGCTACACCGCGGCAAACCGGCTCACCGATCCCAAGCAGTACGGGTCGACCTACTTCACCGACCCCTCCTGGATCGGCAACACCCGAACGCTCCAGAGCGGTGGCTACGGGTCGCAGGTCAACATCCACAACCTCGGGGGCGGCGACCCGGTCCACTGGTTCGACGACAGCGACTACACGGAGAACGACACCGACCTGAGCGACGCCGAACTCGCCAGCGACGGATCACGGCTGGCCGCGGTGCGCGGATACGGCAACAACACCCACATCATCTGGTTCAAGGTCAATGGCAACGCCAAGCAGGGTCCGCCGCCCGCCGTGCCGACCCCCGAATGCCTGACCGGTCAACTCGAAGGCCTGGGTGGCCCCACCTGGTCACCGGACAGCAAAGAGCTCGCCTGGGAGGAACCAGACGGAGTCTGGCTCAAGACCAACATCGGTGGAGCCTGCGATTCACCGCAGCCCAAGCTGCTGATCCCCGGCGCTTCCGAACCCGACTGGGGCCCCGCGAAGGTCAACCCCGGACCGCGCATCGATGATCCGATTTCCGTCCGGCAGCTCAGTCTGAAGCTGAAGCGGGCCCTGAAGAGCGGTGTCAGCTTCCAGGTAAAGGCGCTGGCAGCCGGACCGGTCAAGCTGCAGCTCCTGCAGGGCAAGAAGGTCGTCGGGACCGGCACGGTCCGGGCGCGCAAGGCCGGCTGGGTCAGGGTCACCGCGAAGTTCACCGGGGCCGCGAAAGCGAAGCTGCGCAAGGCAAGGAAGGCCAGCCTGACCGGCCGCTTCCACGCCGACGGCCGGATCGGAGACCTGGCCTTCAAGCTCAAGTAGCCCGTCCAGATGTCCCGGGATCCGGTGGTGACGGATCCCGGGCTTCCGACCCGCGGCATAGCGGGATCGGTTGACCAGAGGGGCCCGGAACCGGCACCGGTTCCCGGCCCCTTGCTATCTATTGACGCTCATGCGCCGCCTCCTCCCTCTACTTTTCCTGGGTTTCGCGCTGCTCTGGGCGCCGGCCCAGTCACAGGCAGTGACATCCGCCACTACCCGTTTTGTGGCCGAGTTCGAAGGCTTCGTTTCCTGCCCCTACGCCGATCCGGCCGGCCACGCCACGATCGGATACGGCCACCTGCTCCACTACGGGCCGCCGACCAGGGCCGACCGCCGCAAGTGGGGCTGCCTGACCAAAGCCCAGGGGCTGCGGCTCCTCCAGAAGGACCTGACCGGGTACGAAGCCGAGGTTTTCGAGCGTATCCCCCGCGCCAAACTGAACCCGCTGATACTCCAGGCCCTGACCTCGTTCGCTTTCAACCTCGGGCCCGGTTACCTCGACTTCGTGCCGCGCCGCGGTAAGCGGCCGGCGACCAACATCAGTCGCAACATCCGGATCGGCCGGTACTGGCGGGCTGCCCGGGAGATCCTTTACTTCGATGGAGTCATTTCCGGTGGCAAGCGCTATGTACTGGAGGGACTGACCATCCGTCGCCGCAAGGAGTACCGGGTCATGGCCCGCGGAATCCGCCAGTACAAGGCCGGCACCAGTTCCGGAGTCGAAGGGCCGGGGACCGGAACCGGAGGAACCGGGACCGGGACCGGCGGCGGACTCGCCGTGGGCTGATCCCGGCCGAGCCGAAAGAAAGTCGCGAAGCCGGTCGCAGATCCACCGCGACCGGCCCCGAAATCATCCGCCGGAGTCGATCCGGGCTTCGAGCTGGTCGATGCGGGCATTCACCTTGGCGGTGTTGCTCTTCTGTTTGCCCTCGACGTCGCCGATCTCCTTGCTCAGCTCATTGACCCTGTCGTTCAGCGTCTGGATGCTGGATGCGTTGGCCGAAGTCTGTGACGCATCCTTCTGTTCGGCCGATTTGAGCGAATCAGCATCCTGCTGTTCAGCCGAAGCGGCCTTCTGCTGAATCTTCTTCTCGACCTTCTTCGCGGCGGCCGCTGCAGCGGCGACTCTGGCCGCAGAGCTCCGGTCATTCTGCTCGATCTGCTTTTCGAGTTGCTCCTGCGTGTCCCTGTTGGCGTCTTTCGCGTCCTTGGCCATGACGATCCCGATCACCCCGACGATCACGCCGACGACGGCCACGGCAAGAGCTGCTCCAACTTTGCGATCCAATGTTTCTACCTCCCCCGGGACCGGAACTGGCCGGCGGGTTTCCTTGATGGACTAGATCGGGCAAATGTCGCAGCCCTGCCGGACGCAGGACTAGACTGGCCCGATGGGCAAGGGGACTTTCATCCAGAGGACCCGTTGACGGCCCGCAGATCCCCAGCCCTGATGTGGTTCCGGCGCGACCTGCGAACCCACGACCTCCCCGCCCTGGCAGAGGCCTCCCGGGCTGCAGGAATCGTCCCCTGCTTCATCTTCGATGACCGTCTGCTGACCAGGGGCCGTTTCGTCTCACCGCGCCGCACCGCCTTCATGCTCGGCTGCCTCGGTTCCCTGCGCGACCAGCTGAGGGAACTGGGGGCCGATCTGATCCTTCGTCACGGACGTCCGGAAGTTGAAGTCCCGAAGCTCGCGAAGGAGACCGGAGCCGGCACGGTTCACTGGACAACCGATCTCTCCCCCTTCGCCCTCGACCGCGACCACCGGACCAGTGAGACCCTCGCCCGGATGGATGTACTCGCGGTCGGACATCCCGGTGCCTACATCGTCGACCACCCGGAAGAGATCCGCAGCGGACAGGGTCGTCCCTACACGGTCTTCAGTCCGTTCAACCGGACCTGGCAGGAACTGGAGCGACGGCCCGCCGAAGAGCCGCCTTCAGATCTGAGCCTGGCCGGTTCGCCGGAACCTGGCGTGCTCCCGACCCTGGCCGACCTGGGGATGGAAACCGACGCCTCCTGGGAAGACGGTTTCGAACCCGGAGAACCGGCCGGCCGCGAAGCCGCGAAACGATTCCTGAACGACGGACTGGCGACCTACCACGAAACCAGGGACCTTCCGGCGGGCGGCTCATCCAGGCTTTCGCCCTGGATCCGCTGGGGCTGCCTCTCCCCGCTCGAGCTCGAATCGAAGCTTGGCCGGCGCCGGGGCGAAGGGCCCCGTCGGTTCCGGTCCGAGCTGGCCTGGCGGGACTTCTACGCGGCGGTAATCGCGAACCATCCCGATGTCACCAGGCTCGAGTACCAGGAGCGCTACCGCGGCACCTTGAACTGGCAGCAGGACGAGGAGCTGTTCGAGGCCTGGACAGGGGGACGGACCGGTTACCCGCTGGTCGACGCCGGAATGCGACAGCTGAAGGCCGAAGGCTGGATGCACAACCGGGTGAGAATGGTGGTCGCCTCTTTCCTGACCAAGGACCTACACCTCGACTGGCGCCAGGGCGAACGTCACTTCATGGAATTCCTGGTCGACGGAGACCTGGCCTCGAATAACGGCGGCTGGCAGTGGGTCGCTTCGACCGGCACCGACCCGGCACCCTACTTCCAGCGCATGTTCAACCCGATGACCCAGCAGGAAAAGTTCGACCCGGAGGGCGAGTACGTGCGGCGCTGGGTGCCCGAACTCAAAGACGTGCCGGAGGACCAGCTGGTCCGACCGTGGGAGATGCCGCTCGAAGAACAGAAGCGGGCCGGCTGCCTGATCGGCGAGGACTACCCCGAGCCGGTGGTCGACCACGCCGAGGAACGTCGGTTCGCGATCGAGCGGTACCGGGCGGCGACCACCGGCGGGTAGGGTCCACGTCGTGAGCATCGTTCCCGAGCTTCCGAGCACCTTCGACCAGGAGATCATCCGCTGCGCCGAGCCGGAGATCCAGGCCGAGATGTCGGATCCGGAGCGACTCGCGAAGATCAGGCAGGAATTCGACGAGGGCTTCCAGATCATGGAGCCGGTCGGCCCGGCGGTCTGCGTGTTCGGTTCGGCCCGGACCAGACCCGGCCACCCGGAGTACGAGCAGGCCCGGCGGGTCGGGGCCGGAATCGCCCGGGAGGGCTATGCGGTGATCACCGGTGGCGGGCCCGGTTCGATGGAAGCCGCCAACCGGGGTGCCAAGGACGAAGAGGGACTTTCGGTCGGTCTCAACATCGAGCTGCCCCACGAACAGTCCGCCAACCCCTACCTCGACATCGGCAAGGAGTTCCACTACTTCTTCGCCCGCAAGCTGATGTTCGTCCGCTACTCCTGGTCCTTCGTCATCTTTCCCGGCGGATTCGGCACGCTCGACGAGCTTTTCGAAGTCCTCACCCTGATTCAGACCCACAAGGCGCGGCCCCACCCGGTCGTCCTGGCCGGAACCGATTTCTGGCAGGACCTGATCGACTGGATCGCCACCCGACTGGCCGGAGAAGGCCGGATCGCCCCGGCCGACATGGAGTTGTTCACGGTCTGCGACGAGGACGAAGAGCTGATCGACGCCGCGATCAACGGTCTGCCTCCGGCCACCGCCGGGCTGGCCTGAAGGCCCATCCACAACTCACCGGGCACATGGTTGTCGAGTTGTAGACTTGGTCCATGGCCCTCCCGACTCCGCTCCCGCCCGAACTTGTAGAGCTGATCACCGCGCGGTTCAAGCTGCTCTCGGAGCCGATGCGGATCCGCATCCTCGACCAGCTGCGCGAGGGCGAGCAGAGCGTCGGGAACCTGGCCGATGTCCTTGACACCAGCCAGCAGAACGTCTCCAAGCACCTTCAGGCGCTCTATGGCGGCGGCGCCGTCGCCCGTCGCAAGGAAGGCAACACCGTCTACTACGCGATCGCCGACGAGAGCCTTCTCGCGATGTGCGAGGCGGTCTGCGACGGCGTCGAGCAGCGCATCTCCGAACTAAGCCAGATCGTCGCCCGAACCTGACCACCCGCGGGTGATCGACCCGCTTTTTCGAACCCTTGCGGAGTCGGATCCTTCCTGCTACGGTATTCAACTACTTAGTTGTGAACTTGTAGAAAGGTGAAGTAATGAGCGGCAAACGATGTGGAACCGAAAGCAGGTGGCCATTGGAGCGGGTGCTCTTCGCGATGGCCGGCAGCGTCAGCCTGGTTGGCGGACTGCTTGCCCTCCTGGTCTCCCCCTGGTTTGCCCTGCTTCCCGCCTTCGCCGGGTTCAACCAGTGGCTCTACGTGATCTTCGGGGCCTGCCCCGCCTCGCTGGTACTCACCCGGCTGACCTCGCTGAAGCCCGCCCTGGGTGGCAGCCGATGAACCGGCAGGGACCGATCGGTCGACTCGGACGCTGGACCGGCGATCACTTCAAGACGGTCGCAATCGTCTGGGCGGTCATCGCGATCGGCCTCGGAATCTTTGCGCCCCGGGCGGAACATGCCCTCTCCGGTGCGGGCTGGGAAGCGACCGGGTCCGAGTCGCTGGAAGTCCGCGAACTGGTCGACGACCAGTTCGGAGGGATGTCCTCCTCGGCCCTCATGGTGGTCGTTCACAGCGAAGACTCCCGCTTCGGCAATCCGGAGTTCGACCGCACGCTCGACGACGCGGCGACCATCCTCAAGAATTCGGGCGACGTCGGCGGCGTCGTCATGCCCACCCAGCGAAGCTGGGTTTCGCCTGATGGTCACACCGCAGTGATCCAGGCCGGTGCCGCCGCCGATTCCAACCAGATGGTGCGCGCGGCCGATGACATAAAGGGGAAGCTGGCCGGGCTCGGGTCGGAGACCACCACGGTATCCCTGACCGGAGCCTCGGGCATGTGGTCGGACTTCAACCAGGCCAACAAGGAGGCGATGCTGAAGTCGGAGCTGATCTCCTGGCCGGTCACCCTGCTGATCCTGGTGCTGGCCTTCGGCTCGCTGGTTGCGGCCGGTCTGCCGCTGATGCTCACCATCCTCGGCCTGGTCGCGGCGGCAGGTTCGCTCTACCTCGGGACGCAACTCTTCGACATCTCGATCTGGGCGATGAACTTCGCGATGATGTTCGCCCTGGCCCTGGGCATCGATTACGCCCTCTTCATCGTGTACAGGTTCCGCGGCGCCCTGACTTCCAACCGGAACCCGGGCGATGCGATCGCCGAAACGATGGACACGGCCGGAAAGGCGGTGCTCTTCTCGGGGGTGACCGTGCTGATCTCGCTTAGCGCCGTCCTGCTGGTGCCCAGTCCGGCATTCCGCTCGATGGCAATCGGGGTGATGCTGGCCGTCACCTTCGTTCTCGCTGCGTCGATGACCCTGCTACCGGCTGTACTCGCCAAGCTGGGGAACCGGGTGAACCGTCTCGGTCTCCCCTGGCTTCGGGCCGGCGAGCATCGCTCACCGAGGTTCGCGGCCTGGGGCGAGCGGATCTGGAAGCGTCCCCTCGCCTACGGCGTGCCGGCGCTCCTGATCCTGCTGGCGCTCAGCGTGCCCGTTCTCTCGCTCGACACCGGCATGCCTTCGATCAAGGTGGTCCCGGACGCCGACTCATCCCGGGTCGGGTACGAGCAGGTCGCCGACTCATTCGGCCCGGGGGCGCCCGGCACGCTTCAGGTGGTGGCCCCGAATGACGAGGCCGACACGACGGTCCGCACTTTGGGTCGTGACGAAGGGATCGCCGGCGTGGTCGTTGCTGGACAGAGCCCGAGCGGCAACACGCTGATCGCAGCAACACCCACGGTCGACCCGTCCGATCCGGCCCTGGGCGCTACCGTCGAGCGGCTGCGTGAGGAACTTCCGGCCGGGACCAAGGTCGGTGGCGCCGCGACAGAAAACCACGATCTCGAACGGGCGCTCGGTGACACCACCGCTCCGGCAATCGCGATCGTGATGGCGTTCGGCTTCCTGCTGCTCCTGGTCGCGTTGCGTGCCCCGATCCTCGCCGCGATCGCGGTCCTCACCAATCTGCTGGCCGTCGGCGCCGCGTTCGGCGTCGCCCAGCTGATCTTCCAGAAGGGATACCTGACCGGACTGTTCGGATTCGAGTCCCAGGGCTTCCTCGACGCCTGGGCCCCGGTCTTCTTCTTCGCCATGGTCTTCGCGATCTCGATGGACTACTCGGTGTTCCTGCTGAGCTCGGCCCGGGAACACTGGGAGAAGTCAGGCGACCCCAAAGAGGCCTTGGTCGGTGGGCTGGCCCATTCCGGACGAGTGGTATTCGCCGCCGCCGGCGTGATGGTGGCGGTCTTCTTCACCTTCGCCCTCTCCGGTCCCCTCCCGCCCCGCGAGATGGGGATCATCCTGGGCGTCGCCGTGCTCCTCGACGCGGCCCTCGTCCGACTCCTGTTGCTGCCCGTGCTGATGCGTCTGGCCGGAGCCAGGTTGTGGTGGATTCCTTCGTGGATCGACCGCCGGCTGCCCAAGGTCAGCTTCGGGCATTAGCGCGCGGACGGCGGGTTCCTGACCGCAACCCGCCGTCGCCTGCCAGAGCAACCGTCAGCCGCCGTGTTCCACCTTGCTGATCGCGTCATGCGTCGCTGCGGCGAGGTCGGGCGAGGACAGTTCGAGGCCGGCCGGGAGCTCGACGTGGAGGTCGTCGGCATGCTGAACCTGGACCGCTCCCGATTCGACCTGGAGGCCAAGCACGTGACCCCCGCGGGTCAGTTCCCGGTCCACAAAATGAAAATGGTAGCCACCAATCTCGACCCCTTCGGCCCAGGCGGGAAAACGGAAACCGATCAGGCTCCCCTCGACCGGACCCAGTTCGAAGACGTTCTGATCAGCCACGACATCGGCCAGGTCACGGTAAGGCGGGCGCTGTTTCGGAACCGATCTCGCCTTGACCGAAGTGAAGAATCCGTCGATCCGGTAGACCGCGACCGGAGCTAGCGAGCGGTCCTCGTCCAGAAGTGACTGGAGTTCTTCGAGGTCGAGCGGGACCGGGACCGGGAACTCGAGTTCGGCCCGGAAGCGGCTCACCACGGCAAACGGAGTGCATTCGCCCGGATCGATCTCGTTCAGGTGTCCGTGCTCATTCGCCCGGTAGAAGCGCCCGTCGAGCGCGATCATTTCGCCGTCGAGGCCGTTCAGGGTTCCAATCCCGGTGTCGCCCTCCTCGGCCAGCTCGGCGAAGGTCAGATCGCCGTCATAGGCCCCGTCGAGCAGCGCCGAAACGGTTGAAGCCTGGAAGAGAGCGTGATCGTCATGGCCGGCATGAAGGTCCTCGTGGCGCATCGCCTCCACATGAAGCGATCGGATCGTCGTCTCCTCGATCACCGGTTCACCTCCTCGAGCACGACGATGCATCCCCGTTCGAGAATGTCGAGCACCTCGCCGAAGCCGTCATCTCCCCCGTAGTAGGGGTCCGGAACGTCGAGCTCGCCCTCGCCGGCCATCTCCCGGAAAAGCCTTACCTTCTCCGGATCGGCGCCCTCCATCGCCAGGAGGTCAGCGTGGTTCGAGCGGTCCATCGCCAGGATAAGGTCGAACTCCTCGAAGTCGGAAGGCCGGACCTGGCGAGCGCGGCCGCCGATCTCGACGCCCCGTCCGGTCGCGGCAGCGATCGCCCTCGGGTCGGCCGGATTGCCCACGTGCCAGTCGCCGGTACCGGCCGAATCGATCTCAAATCCCTCGAGACCTTCGCTCTCGACCAGCCCTCGCATCACTGCCTCGGCCGTGGGCGAGCGGCAGATGTTGCCGAGACAGACGAAGAGGATCTTCAAAGCTAGAAGGATCAGCCGCCGACCAGGCCGCGGAGGTTGGCGACCTGGCGCTGCAGCTTCTGGATCTGCTGGTTCTGGTTGTTGATGCGCTGATTCAGCTGGTTGTAGTCCTGCTGCTGGTCATTCTCGACCTGGGTGATCTCGTTGGCCAGGGCGACATCGCGGCTCTTCAGCGAATTGACCTGGTTACGCAGGTTCCGGGTGCGGCGCTTCAGCTTCCTGATCTGGTTGTGGTTGCCGTTGATCTTCTGGAGCAGGTTCTTCTCGCCCCTGGTCAGCTGGTCGACGAACTTCTCGGCATCCGATTTCTGGCTGGCTTCGATCTGGTCCTGGCGGGCCTGGGCCTCCTGGAACTTCTGTTCGACCAGCGTCTGGACTTCCGCGGTCCGGCTGCCGTCCGAGTCGACGGCATCCTTCGCGTTGTACGCCGTGACCGTGCCGAGCACCCCGAGCAGGATCCCGACCACGCCGAAAATGATGGCCAGAGTCGCTTTCGTATTGCCGCTCATGCGGCGCAGACTACCGGCGAGCCCCTGAAGGGAGTCGGATCAGAGCTTGATCAGCAGGATCGTGTTCAGGGCGAACAGGACCGCTGTTACGACCGTGGCGCGGTCGAGGTTCTGCTCGACCATCGAGCCGCCACCGACCGAGCTGCCGCCACCACCGATGCCGAAAGCACCGGAAAGGCCCGCATCCTTGCCCGAGTGCAGAAGCACCAGGAAGATCAGGAGCACGGAAAGGAAAACCTGTATGACGGCCATGATCGTGTACATCGGCCCGCGATTCTAGCTTTCTTTGTCCTTGAGCGCCTCGAGCCGGTCCAGAATGGCGACCGCCTCCCCCCTGAGTTCGGCGTCAAGTTCGCTGAAATCCTCTTCCGAAAGCTTGCCCGACTCGAGGTCCATCTCGGCGTCCCGGATCTCCCGGTACTTGGCTTCGCGGGCGGCCTCAAGCGCGGCAATCTCGGGGTCCTCCGTGTCGGAAGCTGCCTGGTTTCGCCAGAACGGCATCGTCACGAAAACCCCCACGAGGATGAGCAGGATCAGGAACCAGACGATCGTCATGAGCGCTTCCTTCGCTTGAAGAGGCCGCTCGGCCAGGCGGCGAACAGGGCGCCAACTATCGCGATGATCGCCCCGATCCAGATCCAGGTGACCAGCGGTGAGACGATCACCCGGAGTGTGACCGGTGCGGCCGTGTCATCGGCCACGTAACGGTCGATCAGCTTGTCGGTGGTGCGGTCCATCAGGTCGAGGGCGGCGACGCTGATCTCCTCGGCCTTCGATGGATCCTTTGCCACGACCGGCAGGACCTTTTCCCTCATGTAGGCGGCAAAGAGCGAGTCGGCGAGCTTGGCCCGGCGCTCGAACTCGGTCGTGTCCGGTTCGACGGCGACCCAGAAGTCGGTTCGCATCCCGGCCCGGAGACCGACCTCGCTGGTCGCCTCGCCATCGAAGTGCGAGGCGATGCTGCGGGTTCCCTGGGTCACCTGGTGGTACTGGCGGGTCGGATGAAGGCTCGCGAACTTGTTGCCATCCCGGTCGACCTTCACGTCAACCCCGAAAATCAGGGCCTGGTCGTTGCGGGAAACGGTCGGGGCGACGTAGGTCACGGTGTAATCGTCGACCTTTGCCGACTGACCGGGCTCAAGCTTCACATCCTCCTTGGTCTCAAAGCTCGAGGAAGCCGCGATGCCGACCAGCAGCACGACCAGACCGAGATGGACTACGTAGCCGCCGTATCGCCGACGGTTGCGGACCGCGTTCGACCAGATCGCGGCCGGCATCGAACCGCCGACACCGCGTTTGCGGGCAGCAGCCGCGCGCCAGGTTTCCTGGATCAGCGCCGACACGGTGAAGGCCGCCAGGGTGAAGGTGACCAGGGCCCAGATGCTTTGCCCGGCGTCCGTCACGAGGAGAAGGGCCACCAAGGTGATTGCAGCAACGATCAGGGGGATCGTGAAAACGCGTTTCGCTCCCTGCCACGAGATTCGCCGCCAGGACATCATCGGACCGATACCGGTGAAGAGGACGAGGATCACTGCGACCGGGGTTGTGTACCGGTCGAACCAGGGTGCGGCCAAAGTTGAACGGGTCCCGGTCAGGAACTCGGAGATCAGCGGGAAGAAAGTTCCCCAGAAGACGATCGCGCAGAGGGCGATCAGAAGCAGGTTGTTGATCAGGAAGACCGCCTCGCGCGAAGCCAGCGAATCGATGCGCCGCTCCGAGCGGAGGATGTCCAGCCGGGAGATGATGAGCCAGGTCGAACCGATCACGACCACCCCGATCAGGGCGAGGAAGTAGGGCCCGACGGTGCTGTCACCGAAGGCGTGGATCGACTCGAGGACGCCGGAGCGGACCAGGAAGGTGCCGAGCAGGGCGAGGCTGAAGCTGGCCACGATCAGGCTCACGTTCCAGACCTTGAGCATGCCCCGCTTCTCCTGGACCATGATCGAGTGGATGTAGGCGGTGGTGATCAGCCACGGCATCATCGAAGCGTTCTCGACCGGATCCCAGGCCCAGTAGCCACCCCAGCCAAGCTCGGTGTAGGACCAGCGGGCGCCGAGGATGATCCCGATCGAAAGGAAGGTCCAGGCGATCAGGGCAAAGCCACGGGTCGACTTGACCCAGGCGGCGTCGACCCGGCGGCTGATCAGAGCGCCGATCGCAAAGGCGAAAGGCACGGTCAGCGAGACGTAGCCCGTGTAGAGCATTGGCGGATGGATGATCATCGAGGGATGCTGGAGCAGCGGATTCAGTCCGCTGCCGTCGACCGGAACCGGATCGAGAGTGTCGAACGGGTTGACGCCCCCACCGAACAGCATCAGGCCGGTGAAGAAGATCCCCACCCCCATCATCACCGCGGTTGCCCAGGGTACGAGGTCGCGTAACTTGTGTCTGGTCGCAGCCAGGGCGACGGTGGAGACGATCGAGAGGATGAAGGCCCAGAGCAGGAGCGAACCCTGCTGACTCGACCACATCGCCGTGAACTTGTAGAAGTTCGGCGTGTCGATCGAGGAGTGTGAGGCGACGACCGCGATGCTGAAGTCGTCGGTCAGGAACGCGTGCTCGATGACGACCACGCAGATGATCATCAGGGCGCAGAACGCGTACACCGCGTACCGCGAAGAGTCGACCCAGCGGCGGTCGCCCCGGGTCCCGATCAGCGCGGCTACACCCGCGAAGATCGAGGTCAGGAAAGCAAGCCAGAGAGCGGCGCTGCCGAGGCTACTGATCCCGCTTCTCCGAGAACTTCGAGGGGCACTTGGTCGTCAGCGTGTCCTCGTCCCCCACAAAGATCCCGTTTTTCACTTCACCGTTGAGCATGGCGTCACGCCCTTCCCGGAAAGGATCGGGAACGGAACCCGAGTAAACGACGGGCATCGGCTTGCCGCTGCCATCCGGGTCGCGCATCGTGAACTTGATGCCGCTCTCGGTCTCCTTCAGGGTGCCGGGCACCACGCGGCCAACCATCTGGTAGCTCTTCCCCGGAACGGGATCAGAGAGTTCGCTCGGGAGCCGGGCTTCCGATGAGGCGTTGAATGAGGTGTAAATCAGTCCGGTGGCCAGTAGGAGGGCGGCGCCCAAGGCCACGAACAGGCGCACCTGCCGCTTGCGCTGTACGTCCATAACGGGAGGCATTATCGCAAGCCTTGGCCGCCGATGGCTTCCCCCTGCCAAAATCGCTGCATGAGCGACGAAAAGGTTCTTCTCATCACGGGGGCGAGCAGCGGCATCGGCAAGGCCACCGCCCGTCGGGTTGCAGGGAAAAGAAAGCTGGTTCTGGCGGGCCGCAGGGTCGAACCGCTGGAAGAACTTTCAGCCGAGCTGGGAGGCCCGGAACGGGCTCTGGTGGTCGGTTGCGACGTCGGCGAGTGGGATCAGGTCGAGGCCATGACCGCCGCCGCAATCGAGGCCTTCGGCCAGATCGACGAGGTCTTTGCCAACGCCGGCTTCGGTGCCACCAGGGGCTTCCTCGAGGAATCGCCGGAACACTGGAAGTCGATGGTGCTGACCAACGTGCTCGGCACGGCGCTGACGATCCGTTCGACCCTCCCCCATCTGCTCGAACGCGGCCAGGGCCACTATCTGGTGACCAGCTCGATCGCCGGCCGCCGCGTGCTGCCCGGCTCGCTTTACTCGGCGACCAAGTTCGCCACCACCGCGATCGGTGAGGCGCTCAGGCAGGAACTCCGCGGCCGCGAGGACGGCAGCAACATCAAGGTCACCCTGATCGAACCCGGAATGGTTGACACCGATTTCTTCGAAAACCGCCCCGGCGACTCCGCTCTCGCCGACGACGACATCGCCCGCACGGTCGAGTTCGCCCTCGAGCAGCCACCCGGCGTAGACATCAACGAGATCCTGGTCCGCCCGATCAGCCAGGCCACCTAGATTCCCCTTCCACACCACTATGAAGTGAAAAGGGAAGCCATCCGAAGTACCGGGCTGGCCCGTTTCCCTTTTCACCTCACGATGTCGTGAAAAAGGAAGGGCGACCAACCAGTACGGGGGATCGATTTGGGGAACCACCCTTGGGGCGGACAGGTTCCGCGGCGATTTGTCAGTCGAGGAGGGCCCGGACTGCGCGCCAGTAGGTGCGGAGGATCGTCCTCACCAGTCCCCGTTGCGCGAAGGCCGGGATCAGGGGTGAGTCGAGGTCCGGGGTCAACAGGTCGGCGAACTCCCGATCGGAGATCTGGCGGCCCGCCTGGATCTCGCGCCTTTCGCGCCTCAGTCGCGGATACCAGCGAAGCAGGTCCCGGTGGCCCTTCAGTTTGGCCCCGAACCACCCCTGTTTGATGCTGAGCAGGATCAGGACCAGTTCCGTGGCCACGAGGGCCGGGGCAAGCAGAGCCAGCAGGCGGGTGGGGTAATTGCGGTAGACCATCGCGTGGCGATTGCGCTCCAGCCAGAACCATTTGCGATCGTTGGAGTGGAAGTCGTAGTCATGGTCGACCACGGCGTCGGTCTGTAGGCCCACCCGATGTCCGGCCGACTGGATGCGGAGCGAGATGTCGATGTCCTCGTGGTAGAGGAAGAACTCTTCCGGCAGACCGCCCACCTGCTGCCAGACCTCGCGGCGCACCGCCAGCGCCGCCCCGGACGCGACCGGTATCTCGCGAGTCGAGCCCGCCTCGGCGAGCGGCCGACCGTGGCCTCCCGCCCAGGCGACACCGGTGAAGTGGACCGGGTTGCCCCATGAGTTGACTACCTTCTCGCCGCCGATCCGGCAGGCGACGAGAGCCATCCAGGCACCCCAGCCCGGTTCGTCGCCGAACGGTTTGCGGATCGCGTCCCCGAAACCCGGTTCGGGGAGGGCGTCCGGGTTCAACATCACGATCACGTCCCCACTCGACGCGGCCACGCCCCGGTTCGTGGCCGTGGTGAACCCGGAGTTCCGGCCCATCTCGATCACCGTTGCCGCGGGCAGGTGATCGGCCACCACGTCGCGAGGCGACACTCTGGAAGCGTTGTCGACCACGATCACTTCGTCGCCCGGTCCGATCTCCCGGGCAAGACCGGGAAGGGTGCGGGCGAGTTCCGGACCGGACTCGTAGGCCACGATCACGACCGAGAGGCTCGGGGCGCCGGCGCCGGGTTCACGGGATTCGGTCAAAAGCGGACGACGGGTCTCGAACCCGCGACCTCGAGCTTGGGAAGCTCGCGCTCTACCAACTGAGCTACGTCCGCGAAGCGGCTTGGAACCTTACCCCGTACCCGAAGGGACAAGGCGGCCGGGGCCTCTGGTTCTCCATAATCGGGTGTTCACGTGAACTGGCGAACCTCAATCGTCGTCCTCGCCGTGGCTGCCCTGCTGGGCTTCCTCGTCTGGGGACTGGTCAAGAAAGGCGACAAGGGCCTGCCCCTGGGCGAGGCCGTGCCCGTCGCCACCCTGCCCACGCT
>JAEZIQ010000041.1 GCA_023436605.1 Actinomycetes bacterium
CATCGAGGCGGCCGGAGGCGACAAGCGCCTCGGGCTCTGCCTCGATTCGTGTCACCTCTACGCCTCCGGCTACGACATCGGCACCTACGACGGCATCGACCGCATGCTGAAAGAGTCCGACCAGGCCCTCGGCAAGCGACGACTCAAGGCCCTCCACCTGAACGATTCGAAGGAACCGCTCGGCAGCCGCCGCGACCGCCATGAAGACATCGGCAAAGGTGAGATCGGCGAGACCGGCTTCGCTCGCTTCCTCTCCGAACCACGATTCGAGGGACTCCCGGCAACGATGGAGACTCCCGGCCCGGACAAGAAGGGTCCGGTCGCAGACGACATCGATCTGGCCGAACGGCTGAGAAAGCGCGGCATCGCCGCCCGGAAGCGCCGGGTCTGAATCCACGCCCGGCGCCGGCCCTGTAATTAACGATCCGTGGAACTCGTCCGGACCGCCATTGAACTCGCCCTGAGCGCGAGCCTCATGCTGACGATCTTCGCGTTCTCGATGCGTGCGGGGAGCGCGGACTTCCTCTTCTTCATCCGGGAACGTCGGCTCCTGCTGATCTCGCTGCTGTCGATCTTCGCGCTCGCCCCGATGGTCGCGATCGCCGTGATCTACTGGATCGAGCCCCCGCTGGTGGCCCGGGTCGCGATCGCCGCGATGTCGATCTCGATCCTGCCGCCGCTCCTGCCCTGGAAGCAACTCCAGGCCAAGGGTGACCACCATTACGCGATCGGGTTGACCCTCATCGTCGCGATCCTCGCGATCGTGTTCGTACCCGCCCAGGCCGATCTGCTGGGCCGCGTCAACCACCACCCCTACGGCGTGCCGCCGGGCGAGATCGCCAGCTACGTCGGCGTGATCGTGTTGATACCGACCATCCTGGGCATGTCCATCGCGCACCGGTGGAAGGAGTTCTCCCTCAGGGTCAGCATTCCCCTTGCCCGCATTGCCGGATTCGGCACCCTGCTCGCCGTCGTCGTCGTTCTGCTCTCGGCGGCGAAGGACATTCCCGACATCATCGGCACCCGGACGATCCTCGCCATGGTCCTCTTCAACCTCTTTGCCCTGGGCATCGGCCACCTGCTCGGCGGCCCCAACCCGGATCGGTCGGTAGTGCTCGGAATTTCCTCCGCCTGCCGGCATCCCGCCGTAGCGCTGACCATTGCCACGGTCAACTATCCGGGGGAGAAGTTCACCGCCGCGGTGATGCTGTGCGTGGCGATCAACCTCGTGGTTTCCACCCCCTATCTGCGCTGGCAATCCAGGCAGCACGCCGAGCGAAGCCGCCAACGTCACCTCGATACGATCTGAGGATGAAGCGACTCTTCGCCCTCCTTTCGATCGCGGCCGTAACCGCCTTCGGACTGTTTTCCGCCGCTGGTGCCCAGGCCCTCGAACTGCCCCCGAAGCAGCGTTGTGTGACGCCGACCCTGAAGACGGTGAAGAAGGGAAACCGGCAGTTCAAGAACGACCGCTGGTTCGTCCGTCGCCTCCACCGGACCGGCTGTCTGGACCGGGCCAGGCCCAGGGCGTTCAAGGCGTTCTCGGCCCAATGCAAGGCCAAGACCCGGGAAGCCGACCGTTATCTGTCGGCACTCCAGGAGAATTTCATCGAGCGCCTTGACGCGCTCCTGCTGGAGAACCAGCCGCGACTGCTACGGCTCGATGCGAACGAGGTCTCGCTGCTCAACGAGCGCCGGGCGATCAATCGGAAGATCCGCAGCTCGGCCGCGGGACGGCGTGCCTCGCTGGTCCGGAAGCGGCAGGCGATTGACCGCCGGCTGATCACGGTCCGAACCAAACGGGCCCGGATCAATTACACGATCAATACCCGGGCGATTACCCGCAACGGAGCCACCGGGGTCTGGCTCACCTACTTCGACGGTGCCGCCTACGGGTGCATCAAGGCCTTCCGCGGCTCCCCCTATCTTACGGTTATGCGGGAACACTTCCTGGTTCAGCTCGCCGCCGCCCAACGGGTGTCGCCGCCTCCCACCCGTGCCAACGTCGCGACCTGGACGAACCTGCTTTCCGGCCGGGCACTGGCTCCGGCCGCCGCGAAGTAGAAGGGGCAGCGCCCCTGCCGTTTCGGGACCGCTCAGCTCTCGGCTGATGCGGTGGCCGCGTCTGCCTCCGGCAGGACCAGGGCCGAGGCGATGAAGAAGCAGAGTGCGCCGACGCAGGTCGTCCAGGCGGCGAGGCTTGCGTTCTCCACCCCGCCGGAGGAAGTAACGACCGCGGCCACGGCCGACACCCCGAAGGCGACGCAACCGGCCATGTTGACCCAGTTGCTCAGCCAGTCCCGATCCCGTGGCCGGCGCAGACGGCCGACCCGGGCGAGCGCCAGGAGCGCGAACCCCCCGCTGAGGAGGAAGAGCACGGAACCCTGGGCGTCCGGGGCCCAGACCAGGTCCTGCTGGGCGATCACCGACTCGGCATAGATTGCCGATCCGGTGCTGAAGTTGAACAGGATGGTACCCACGAACTGGGTCGCCGCGGCAAGCCAGAGCGCACGCAGGGCCCCGCGCTCGTTGCGGCTGGGTCCGCTCAGCTGGAGCTGAATGAAGGCCGCTCCCGTAAAGCCCCAGGAGCCGATGAAGAAAAGGACATTGGAGGCAGTGCTGCCGATCGCGGCCGAGATCGGCGCGAATGAACCGACGGCAAAGAACATCGAGCCGATCATGAAACCCAGGCACTGGAGCTTCAGGGAGGGCATTATTTCGAACTGCTTCATCTCACACCTCGATTGACGGGTACAGGCGTTCCATCGTGTATTGGCGATTGCGTCTGGCGACCAGAGAGGTGACTGTCATCGCGACGACGATGATCGAGACCAGAACCCCGATCGCGACCCAGAGCCGGTAATCGATGTTGGCGGCGACCGTTAGCTGCCTCAGTCCGTTGACCGTGTAGGTCATCGGGTCGACGGGATGGGCGATCTGGAACGGCACGGCCGTGGTCGGAACCGGATAGATGCCACCCGCCGAGATCAGCCAGACCATGAGCAAAGCCAGGGTCACCACGCGCCCGATCGCGATGTCGAAGAGGGCGTTGAGAGCCTGGATGATGGCCAGGAAAGTCGCTGACATCAGGAGCATGAACAGCCACATACCGACCGGATGTGTGGCCTTCAACCCCAGGACCTGCGTGATCACGAGAAACAGAATCGTGGCCTGGAGCATGCCGACGAGCAGGGCCGGGATGTAGGAGGCGAGCGCCGTCCTCAGGGGATTCAGGCCGGAGACGACCGCCCGCGACTGGAGTGGCGTCAGCAGCATCCAGCAGAGCACCGCTCCGATGAAGAGCGCGAGACCGGAAAAGAACGGGGCGAACCCGGTGCCGAAGGTGTCGGCTTCGTTCAATGTGTTCTGTTTGAGATCGACCGGGGTCGAGAGGGTGTCGGCCAGATCCTGCAGCTGCTTGCGGTTCCAGTTCGGCACCTTGGCCAGACCGGCAGCCAACCCGCTCTCAAGTTCGTTCATCCCGTTGTTCAACTCGCCGCTTCCGCTGGCCAGCTTCTCGAGACCGCTCTGGAGCTCTTCGAGCTTGCCGCGGAGTTCGCTCTCGATCGAGGTCAGTTGTGCCTGGAGACTGCCGTCCTGACGGGCGTGGAGGTTCTGTTCGAGATCGCGCAGGTCACTGGTGATCGTGCTCATCGCCTGGCTCGCTGCCGCGACATCGGCGCTCGCCGTCTGGCCCGCTGACTCGAGACTGATGGCGATCTGCTTCGCTTCGGGATCGGGCAGACTGTTCAGGAAGGCGATCGCGTCGCTCGTCGCCTGGCCGAGCGGACCGCTCTCGGCCCGCTGTACGAGTGGCAGCAGGGTCTCGGCCTGGCTGACCACGCTTGCGACTTTTTCGTTGAACTCCGCGAGCTGGTTGCTGTCCAGCTGACTGAGAGCCGGAGTGATCACCTTTTCAAGTTGGCTCTGGAGCTCCAGCACCCCGTTGTTGAGCTCCCCGGTACCGGCCGCCAGCTTCTCCGCCCCGGTCACTGCTTCCTGGAGCTTCGGGATCGCGCCCTGGACCGTTACCAGGACCTTGTCCATCACCTTGTCACCGACCGCCTCGTTGACCTTGTTCAGAACCTGCTCGGCGGCATCACCGCCGATCACCGATGACAGGTAGTTGTTGGCGTCGTTGAAGTCGAAGACGATTTTGGCCTGGTAGGCATTCTTGGCGGTCGGCGACACGATCGCCTCACTGAAATCCGGCGGGATCGTGATCGTGTAGTAGTAGGTACCGTCCGAGAGACCTTCCACCGCTTCCTTCTCCGAGGTCTCTTCGATACCGAGTTCTCCGGACGAGATCAGGTTCGAGACCACCTGTTTGCCGGCCTCGAGCCGCTCACCCTGAGCGGTGGCACCCTTGTCAAGGTTCACTACCGCTGCCGGAATCTTGTCGACTTCGCCGAACGGATTCCAGAAGGCCCAGAGGTACATCGCGCCGTAGAGCAGCGGCATGAAGATGATCGTGATGATCGCCAGACGGGGCAGCTGGCCCCGGAAGTACCGTTTGTTGTCGCTGCCCAGGGCGAGACCGGCAATCATTTGTCCTGCTCCCGTCCCGGGTCGGCGTTGACCGGCGATTCGTCGCTACCGGTTTCGTCCTCTTCCCACTCTTCCGGGTCACCCGCTTCGCGCTGATGGAAATCTTCCGCGATCCGACGGGCAGCCGAGCTCCGCTGCTGGAACTCGAGCAGTCCGGGCACGTCGACCACTTCACATTCGTGCTCATCGAACTCGTTGCCGTTCACGTCGGCGGTGATGATCGACTGCTTCCGGCCCAGTTCGATCAGCCGCTTCATCAGGGTGTGCCGCTGCCCGTCGTCGGCCATGTGGTCGAGCCTGCCGACCACCAGCAGGGGTCGGCGCTTCGTGTTGGCGACGCCGATCCGCATCAGCATCTGGTCGAGTTCAGGCAGGTCCGCCAGGAACGCATCAATCGGAGGCAACGGGATGTCCTCGAAGAGGTAGCCACACATCTCCTTGACGTCCTCGGTCTTGGCGAGCGGGACCCAGTCGTACCAGCGCGACTCCCAGCGACGCTGCTCGGTGACCAGGTCCTGGACGGTCACCGACGGCTGGAAGCCGTCAAGTTCGTCGAAGCAGCAGATCGAGGACTGCTCGAATACTGCCGGCTGGTCGTTCGTGTGATCAAACACCCGCAGGCTTCCCGAGCTGATCTTCATGCGACCACAGAGCGCCATCAGGAGCGCCGTCCGGGCGGCCCCCGGCGGCGCCGTGAGCACAGTCACGCCGCCCTTGTCGAGGTCGAGATCAAGCGGACCGAAGACCTGGCCCCACTGCCCCTTCAGCTCGATCTTTCGAGCCGATACGAGACTTCCGCCGGGCAGACGACGGTCCGAATTTCCGCTTTCTCGCCCCTTTTTCGATCCTCCCAACGAAGAGAATCCGAGTCTCTCTGCGATTTTCGTCTTGGAGGGAGGGTTACCAGACAATTCAGCGGCGACCCGATATTGAAGACCGACCGGGCCGTGGCCAAGCTACCAGAGTCATGTGACCCTTCGACGGCCCCAACCGGCCCCTGACGCTCCTGACCGATCCTCCCCCCGACCCTCGATCCGACTCGGGAAAGACCCATCACGGGTCTCGATCGAGCACCCTTGAGCCCGATTGAGCCGGTAATGTCAGAGGCGATCGAGCAGAAACCGATTGGACTCCAAAGGAGCCGAAAAAGCAATGACCTCTGGTCCCCGTATGACCCTCGCTGAAACGTATTTCACCAAGCCTGCCGAGGACAGGAAGTTTCCGAAGACCGGTGTGGATGCGCGCGCTGCGAAGATGATGCTTCAGACCGAGATGATGTTGGACGGGGAGCCCAACAAGAACCTCGCGACCTTCGTGACGACCTACATGGAGCCGGAGGCTCGCGACGTCATCACCGAAAACCTCCACCGCAACTACATCGATCATGCCGAGTACCCGCGCACCGCGGAAATCTCGAAGCGTTGCGTACGGATGATCCACAGCCTCTTCAACGGGCCCGGCGAGCCGGACCAGCCGGGCACCGCCACGGTCGGTTCATCGGAAGCGGTCATGCTCGGTGGTCTCGCCATGAAGTGGCGCTGGAAGAAGAACCGCACCGACGCCGGCAACTCGGACGCCAAGCCCAACCTGGTCTACGGTGGTGACGTCCACGTCGTCTGGGACAAGTTCTGCCGCTACTTCGACGTCGAACCGCGCAAGGTCGACATTCCCGTTGGCAAGACGACGGTCGGCGTCGAGGAACTCGCTCCGCAGATCGACGAAAACACGATCGGCGTGGTCGGCGTGGTCGGCACCACCTTCACCGGCGAGTGCGATGACGTGATCGCCCTCAACGATCACCTGCTCGAGCTCAAGAACGAGAAGGGCCTCGACGTGCCGATGCATATCGACGCCGCCAGCGGTGGGTTCGTCTTTCCCTTCTCCCACCCGGACTTCAAGTGGGACTTCCGCCTCGAACAGGTGAAGTCGATCAACACTTCGGGCCACAAGTTCGGTCTGGTCTACCCCGGTGTCGGCTGGCTGATCATGCGTGACGACGAGCAGGTTCCCGAGGACATCATCTTCTACGAGGACTACCTCGGCGAAAAGGACTCGACCTTCACGCTGAACTTCTCCTGCAGCGCCTCGTTCGTGCTGGCCCAGTACTACATGTTCCTGCGGGAAGGGTTCGAGGGTTACTCCTCGCTGGTCCGGTCGATGACCAAGAACCGCGACGCTCTTTCGGAGCGCCTGAGCAAGATCGACGCGCTGACCATCCTGACCAGCGAACGGCCGATCCTGCCGCTGATGATCTGCAAGGTCAACGACGACGAGCAATTCACCGGGACCGACCTGGTCGGAGAACTGGCCCGCCGCAACGGCTGGCTGGTGCCGGCCTACAAGATGCCGCCGAAGAACGACGAGCAGCAGATCCTACGCATGCTGGTCAAGATCAATCAGACCCGCGAGCTGAGCGACGCTCTGGCTGACGATTTCGAGGCTTCGGTCAAGTATCTGCGCGAAAAGGCTGCTGCCGGCGACCTGGCTGGTCCGAAGCCGAACGTCCACAGCGGACACGGCTACTAGAACGAACTCTTGGGTGGAGGCCTGGCCTCCACCCAAATCTCACAGGAGCAAAAGAGCCATGTGCACCACTCTCGTTTATTCAGACTCAAACGGCGGGCAGTATCTCGGCCGCACCCTCGAGCTCGATGTCGAGGAGTTCTACGCGATCGCCTATGTCCCGAAGGGCACTAAGTTCGAGACCAAGCCCGATGGAGCGGAGCCGGTCGACTTCGAGTCGGAACACCCCTTCATCGCGATCGGTTCCCCGATCAGGAAGCCGACCGCGGATGATCCCTTCACACCTTCCGACCTGAAGATCTGCGAGGGAATGAACGCGGCCGGCCTTACGTGCAGCATGCTCGCCTACCCCACCGCGGGGGGCGTCGAAGAGGCCAAGCACATCACCAAGAAGCTGATCGACGCCAGCGACCTCGGGACCTGGATGCTGAGCAGCTTCGCCAGCGTCGACGAGGTCAAGGGGGCCCTTGCCGAGCAGGAAGTCTTCCTGACCCGGATCTCCCTGATCGGGAACCTCCCCTACCCCTTCCACATCGCGGTCCACGACAAGGACGGCAAGGGCATCGTGATCGAGTGGCATCAGGGTGAGATGAACGTCTTCGACAACCCGGTCGGCGTAATGACCAACGGCCCTGACTTCCAGTGGCATCTGACCAACATCGGCAACTGGACCCATCTCACCAACGTCGACGTTGCCAGCGCCAAGTTCGGAGACTACGAGGTGCACCAGCCCGACTCCGGCATAGCCACCGCTGGCTTGCCTTCTTCAAACACCTCGGTCGGTCGCTTCATCAGGGCGCTCTACTACTCGAAGTTCAGCGAGAAGACCCCGGATCCGGATACTGCCCTGCTGGCCGTAGCCCGGGCGATGAACAACTTCGACCGTCCCCGGGGGATCACGGTCGACCCGAAGAGCGGCGGTGAGGGCATGAGTTTCGAGGGGCAGAGCCTCAACGAAGACGCCCCTCCGACCGAGTACACCTCGTGGACCAGCCTCTCTGACCTCGGTCGCGGCAAGTTCCTGGTTCGCAACTACAGTTCCTTCAACTACACGGCGTTCGACCTCGACGAGCTGGCCGACAAGGACGAGATCTTCCTTACCCTGACCTCCCAGCTCGACCCGATGGGCGGCAACGGAGCGGACAAGCTGGTCTCGTTCTCCAGCCTTCTCGGCGGCTGACCTCCGAAGAGAAGCGGGTAGAAAAAATGTGCACTCGAGTCATTTGGCCGGACGCCAACGGAGCTGTGATCGTCGGTCGGAACATGGACTTCCAAAGGATCTGATGACGAACCTGTGGAAGCAGCCGCGCGGGATCGAACGCGACGACGGCGTCAACGGAGACCTCACCTGGACTTCGAAGTACGGCAGCGTCATCGCCACCTCCTTCGACATCATCTCGGTTGACGGGATCAACGAAGCGGGACTGGCCGGCCATGTGCTGTGGCTGGCCGAATCCGACTACGGAACGCCGTCGGAAGGCCGCACCAAGCTGAGCCAGGCGATCTGGATGCAGTACTTCCTCGACAACTTCGCGACCGTGGCCGAAGCCGTGGCCTGGATCGAGGAGACCGACGTACAGGTCGTCCAGATGGAGGATCCAACCGGCGGAAAGCCCCCGACCATCCATCTCGCCCTCGACGACGCCACCGGCGACTCTTGCATCATCGAGTACGTTGACGGCGAGCCGAAGGTCTACCACAGCCGTGAGTACCGGGTGATGACCAATTCACCCACCTACGACCAGCAGCTCGAGTTGGTCAAGAAGTTCGAGGGTCTCGGTGGTGATGCCCCTCTCCCCGGCTCCAACCTGGCCACCGACCGGTTCGCCCGGGCCTCCTACTACGTCGGTCGCCTGCAGCAGCCGAAAACGCAGCTCGAGGCGATCGCCGCCATGTTCAGCGTGATCCGGAACGCGGCTCAGCCCTTCCGCATCCCCGACCCGGGCAAGCCGGACGCCTCGCAGACCATTTGGCAGACGGTCAGTGACCTGACCAACAGGCGGTATGTCTTCGAGTCCACTACCCGACCCAACATCGTCTGGGTCGACCTCGCCGATCTCGACTTCAGCGAGGGCTCGGGTCAGCTCAAGCTCGACCTGATCAGCGAGCTGGCCCTCGAGGGTGGCCTTGCCGGGAACGTCAGCAAGGAGTTCAAGGACTCGGGTCCGATGACCTTCCTGTCCCTGAAACTGGAAAAGCAGCTGGCTGAAGCGGCCGCCGAAGCCAAGGCCAAAGCCCACACCAACTAGCGCTCGTCAAGCGCCGGTGCCGCAGGTTTTGCGTCGATACGACATCAAACCTGCGTCACCTTCCCGAGCTAAACCTGCGTCACCTTCCCGGCCTTAACGAGAAATGCCCGCCGGCGCATCGCGCCGACGGGCATTTCGAAGCAGCAGTTCGCTGAAAGGCAGCGTCTACTTGATCTTGATTCCCGAGATGCTGCGGGAGATCACGAGCCGCTGGATTTCCGCAGTTCCTTCGAAGATGTCGTAGATCTTCGCGTCGCGGTGCATCCGCTCGACCGGGAACTCGCGGGTGTAGCCGTTGCCGCCGAGGATCTGGATCGCACGCTCGGTGACCCAGGTGGCGACTTCGCCGCCCTTGAGCTTGGACATGGAGCCTTCGGCCTTGGTGAACGGAACCTGGTTGCGACCCATCCACGAGGCACGCCAGACGAGCAGGCGGGCGGCGTCGATCTCAAGGGCCATGTTGGCCAGGGTGAAAGCGATCGCCTGGTTCTCGATGATGGCGCGCCCGAACTGGACCCGCTCCTTGGCGTACTCGAGGGCGTACTCGTAGGCGGCGCGGGCGATACCGATGGCCTGGGCGCCGACGATCGGGCGCGAGGCCTCGAAGGTCGCCATGGCGGCCTGCTGCTTGCCCTTCTTGCCTTCACGGACGCGGGCGAGACGCTCGTCGAGCTTCTCCTTGCCGCCGAGCAGGCAGTTGCCGGGAACGCGGCAGTCGTCGAGGTGGACGTCGGCGGTGTGCGAGGCACGGATGCCGAGCTTCTTGACCTTGGCGCCCTGGGTGCAGCCGGGGGTGTTCGGCGGGATGATGAAAGCCGCGTGGCCGCGCGAGCCGAGCTCACGGTCGACGGAGGCGATCACTACGTGAACGTTGGCGATGCCGCCATTGGTGGCCCATGCCTTCTGGCCGTTGATCACCCATTCGTCATTGGCTTCGTCGTATTTGGCGGTGGTGCGAACACCGGAAACGTCGGAGCCGGCATCGGGCTCGGAGGCGCAGAATGCCGCGACCTTGACGTCGTCCTCGGTGCCGTAGCACTGCGGGACCCACTCACCCATCTGCTCGGGCGTGCCCTGACCGAAGATCGAGGCGACCGCGAGGCCGGTGCCCTGGATGGCCATGCCGAGTCCGGCATCGCCCCAGAAGAGTTCCTCGTTGACGATCGGCAGCGAGAGGCCGGTCGGGTCAGCGAAGAACTGGGCGGTTCCCTCGAAGCCGTAGAGACCGATCTTGGCGGCTTCCTGGACGATCTCCCAGGGGAATTCCTCGCGCTCGTCCCATTCGTGGGCGGCGGGGCGCATTACGTTTTCGGCAAAGCCGTGAACCCACTCCTGGATGTCCTTCTGATCCTGGTTCAGCTCCAGGCTGAACTTGGCTTCCGAAGCCTCATCCGTGGTGGTTTCTTCTGAAGATTCTGTAGCAGTCATGAAAGGAATGTTACACGGATCGATGTCACCGTTATGTGATCATCGCACCGCAGGTCAAACCACTCCCCGAAGGGGTGAAACGGCTCTGCCAGACGAAGATTCAGGCCGCGCGAGCGGCGGTGCCCTCGCCGAGGATCTGATCGATCTCGGTCAAGAGTCCCGGCGAGTGCCGGACTTTGAAATCGGGACCGAGCTTGAGCCGGTGCTCACGTTCTCCCTCGACCACCAGGACCACGTCCGAATCACCCTGGTGCTGCCCGAAGACCGACTTCATTTCCTCCAGGGTGTCGAGCGACATCTGTTCCGGTGCGACCCGGACCAGGAAAGGCTCGTTCTTCTTCCGATAAACCTCTTTGGCCTTCTCGATCTGGGTGGGCGATGGATTGAAGAGCTCGGCGTCACGCACCTTGAGCTTCGGGCCCTCCTCCGACTGGTCGATCGTGCCCTTGACCATGACCACTTCGTCCATCTGGACCAGCTGCTGCTTTTCCGAATCCTCGAGATTGAAGAGCATCAGTTCGACCTCGTGTTCGATGTCACTGAGGGTCGCGAAGGCGATCTGTTTGCCGGCCCGGGTCCGGACCCGTTTGTAAGCGGTGATCAGTCCCCCGACCTTCACTCGCGAGCCGTCCTTTTGATGGGTGAGATCCCCGATGCTGCAGTCGGCCTCGGCCAGGATCGCTTCCTTGAGGCCGTCGAGTGGGTGCGACGAGAGGAAGGTACCCATCGTCTCCTTCTCGAGGGCCAGAAGTTCCTTCTGCTCGAACTCGACTTCGGAGATCGGTTCGTGATTGCTGCCGCCGGCAGCCTGATCGTCTCCGCCCAGGCTGAAGATCGATTCCTGGCCCAGCATCGCGTCGGACTGCGCCTTTGCCCCGGCCGCAGCCGCATCCTGGACCCGCTCCAGCATGCCCTGGCGGGAACCCGGCAATGAGTCGAAGGCGCCGCACTTGACCAGACATTCGATCGCCCGTTTGTTCACCGCCCGGTTGTCGACCCGCTCGCAGAAATCCCAGAGCGATTCGAAGGGCCGGTTTTCTCTCGCCCGGATGATCGCCTCGACCGCGCCGTAGCCGACGTTCTTTACCGCGTCGAGACCAAAGCGGATATCGGTTCCGTCCACTACGAAGCTGTGGTCGGAGATGTTGACGTCGGGCGGCAGTACCTGGATTCCCATCGAGGAGCAGTGACTGACGAAGAACGGCACCTTGTCCTTGGTGCTCATCACCGAGGAGATCACGGCCGCCATGTACTCAGCCGGATAGTTCGCCTTGAGGTAGGCGGTCTGGTACGAGATCAGCGCGTAACAGGCGGCATGCGACTTGTTGAAGGAGTAGTCGGCCGCGGCCTCGTTGGTGCTCCAGAGGAAGTCCGCCAGGGTCGGATCGGTTCCGGAAGCCGCCAGTCCCTTCATGAACTTCGGCTTCATCTCGGCCATCATCTCGCGCTTCTTCTTGCCGATCGCCTTGCGCAGGTCATCGGCTTCGGACGGCGAGAAACCGGCCATCTGCTTGGCAACCGCCATCAGCTGCTCCTGGTAGAGGAAGCAGCCGTAGGTCGACTCGGTGATCTCCTTGAGACGCTCGTCGCTGTACTCGACCGAGGCCGGGTCATGCTTGCCCCGCGCGTACTTTGGAATCTCGCTCATCGCGCCCGGCCGGTAGAGCGAGACCAGCGCGGTGATGTCATCGAACTCAGTCGGCACGACCTTGCGCATCGCTTCCCGCATACCGTCGGATTCGAGCTGGAACACGCCTACCGAATCGCCCCGCGCGAGCATCTCGTAGGTGACCGGATCGTCGAGCGGGATCTCACCGATGTCGATCTCGACTCCCCGCGAACGTTTGATGATGTCGATCGCGTCGTCGATCACGTCGAGGTTTCGCAGGCCGAGGAAGTCCATCTTCAGCAGGCCGATCTCCTCGACCGGGCCCATCGAGTACTGGGTCACCGTCTTGAACTGCTTGATCGGCTTGCCGTCCTCACCGGTAACCGTGTCGGCCGACTTGTCCTCGACCAACTGAAGCGGCACGATCTCCTTCAGCGGCCGCCCGGAGATGACCACGGCGGCGGCGTGGATCGAGGTATTCCGGATCTTGCCTTCCAGCCCTCGCGCCGTATCGATGATCTTCGCCGCGTCGGCGTCGGAGTCATAGGTCTTCCGCAAGTCCTGGCCTTCCTTCAGGCATTCCTCGAAGGAAGGCGAGCGCCCCATGATCGGTTCCGGGATCTCCTTGGCGAGACGATCCCCGGTCGCGTAATCAAAGCCGTGTACCCGGGCTGCGTCACGCACGGCGGCCCTTGGCGCCATCTTGCCGAAGGTAATGATCTGGGCAACCGAATCCGAACCGTACTTCCGGGTCACGTAAGCGATCATCTTGTCGCGTCCACGGACCGAGAAATCGATGTCGATATCGGGCATCGACTTGCGGCCCGGGTTGAGGAACCGTTCGAAAAGCAGATCATGTTCGACCGGGTCGAGGTCGGTGATCCCGAGCGAGTAAGAGACGATCGAACCGGCCGCCGAGCCACGGCCCGGGCCGACCGCGATCCCGTTGTTCTTCGCGTAGTGGACGAAGTCCCAGACGATCAGGAAGTAGGACGGAAAGCCCATCTCTTCGATCACTCCGAGCTCGAAATCCATCCGCTCCCGGGCCTCGGTCGGAACCGGATCGCCGTAACGCCGCCTCAGCCCTTCCTCGGCCAGGCGCCGCAGCATCTGGCTCTCGGTCTCTTCACTGCCGGTCGGGAACGACGGCAGGAGGATCTGTCCGAGCGGAATCTCGATCCCGGTCCGGTCGGCGATCTCGAGGGTCGAGGGAATCGCTTCCGGCCATTCCGCAAACTCGCGCTGCATCCGCTCCGCGTCCTTGAGGAAGAACTCGTTCGTGTCGAACTTCATCTTCGGATCGTTGAGCGTCGACTTGGTCTGAACGCAGAGCAGGGCGCTGTGGTTCTGGTGGTCCTCTTCGCGCAGGTAGTGGACGTCGGCCGTTCCGACCAGCGGCCGACCGACCTCGCGGGCGATCCGGGCGATCTGCTCGTTCGCCTTGTCCTGTTCGGCGATCCCGTTCTTCTGGACCTCGAGGTAGACCTGCTCGGGGCCGAAGACCTGGATCAGCTGGTCGAGATGCTCACGGGCCTCGTCCGGCCGGTCCTCGACCAGGCGCTTCACGAAACGGGCCTGAAGACAGCCGGTCAGCACGATCACGCCCTCTGAATGGCGCTCGAGCAGCTCCATGTCCACGTTGGCCTTGCCGCGGTGGTAGCCCTCGAGGAAGCCCTCCGAAGAGAGCGCAACCAGGTTCGAGAAACCGGTGTTGTTCTCGGCCAGCAAGGTGAGGTGGTTGCGCTCGTACCGACCCTGCGACTTGACCGCCTCGCGGTCATCGACGAAGTAGGCCTCGATGCCCAGGATCGGCTTGATGTCGTTGGCCCGGCAAGCCTTGTACATGTCGAGGGCGCCGTTCATGACGCCGTGGTCGGTCAGGGCCAGGGCCGGCATCTCGAGCTCGGCCGCGCGGGCGGCCATTTCCTTGATGTTGCAGGCCCCATCCAGCACCGAATGTTCGGAATGAACGTGAAGGTGGACTACCTGTCCCTTGCTGGATACGGCTGAACTCATTGCCCGTCCATGATGGCAATTCGGGTGGACGTCAAGCCCGTCCTTCGGGGGGTCCTCGGGCAGCTTTTCCCGCAAGCTGCGGGAACCTCAGGTCTGGCCGGTAATTCCCACTCAGACCCGTCGACAATGGAGGCACCGGTGGGGACTATTACCCAGCATCAAGTGGGACGATCGCCCCCACCAGAGGAGTCGGGGCGGGAGTCGTGATCGTCGTCCGGCTGGGTTCGGGCATCTAGTCTTGGGTCATGATCTACCTGCTGAGACACGGCGACGCCGAACCGGACCAGGGTCACGGCGACGCCGCCCGCCGGTTGACCGAAAAGGGCGAGACCCAGGCCCGCGCCGCCGGCGAGGCGCTCGCGAAACTCGGAATAGAGATCGAAACCTGCCTCGCCTCCCCCAAGGTCCGCGCCTTCGACACTGCCGCCCTGGCCTGCGAGGCACTCGGACTTGGGGTCGAGCAGGTCGACTCGATCGCTTCCGGCGATTACGACAGCCTCGATCTCGCGGCCGGCCGCGGCGAGACCCTGATCGTCGGCCACGAACCGCACATGTCCTCGGAAGTGGCCCGCCTGACCGGTGCCAACATCAAGATGAAAAAGGGCGGCCTTGCCGTGATCAAAGGCAGCACCCTGATGGCCCTGCTCAGACCATCAGAACTCGCGGGCCTGGCAACCAGCGGAGCCCGCACCATTGAATGGTTGAAATTGTGGGCGGGCGGTCCGGATGACGTGCGGATGACGTGGGGATGACGTGCGGATGTTCTACGCGCAGGACCAGGCGCTGGCGCCGACGTCGGCCCAGATCAGAGCTGCGATCCGGTCCTGTTCGGCCTTCGAGGCTTCGTGCGGCAGGCCCTCGCCGCCGTACGCCTCCCAGGTCGAGGGAATGATCTGGTAGGCGCCTCCAGCTCCGCTCGATGGGTTGAGGGCCGAGTAGTTGCCGCCCGATTCGCACATCACGATGTAGGTCGGAATCGAGTAGGGACCGCCGAGATCCTGTTCGACTTCCTCCTCGGCCTGCTCGGCAGTGACCTGCTGCTGCTTTTCGATCTGCTTCTGCCAGCCGGCGATGTCGCCCTTCAGAGAGTTGATCTGTGCCGCCCGGTCCGCGTTGGCCGACGCCAGGGTCGCGGCGCTGGCTTCCGCCTCAGTCCGGGCCGAGGCGACCTCGTCACGCGCGGCGGCCAGGGCCGCATTGTGCTCGTCGATTGCCTGCTTGGCCTCGCCCAGTCCTTCGACCCGGCTGTCGAGCTCGGCCCTGAGGCTGGCCACCCGCGCGGTCAGTTTCTCGTCCGAGTCCTGGACGGCGGTCAGGTAGGTCGTCCCGGTCGCGAGCTCGTCGAAATCGCTGGCCCCCATCGCCAGGTCAAGTGTGTTCGGGACGCCGCCGCTGATGTAGATGTCGATCAGGCGGTCGGCCAGGAACTTGCGAGCCCGTTTCAGGCGCTGTTTCGACGCCGCCAGGGCATCTTCGGCTTCGGCCAGACTGGCAGCCAGAGTCGCGGAGCGCTCCTCTCCGCTGGCGAGCAGACCACTGAGGTCAGATTCCCGCGCGGCAGCTTCATCGGCCCTGGCCCGGGCGGCTTCAAGGTCGGCCCTGTTGGCCTCGATCGCATTCGAGGTCTGTTCGATTCGCTCGCGGGCAGCGGCCTGCCTCTGTTCCAGCGTGGCGGCCGACGCCGCGGTCGGCCCGCCGGTCATCGTCAGCGCCATAAGCGAGATGAGCAGGAAAAGGCCGGCGCAGGCCAGCGCGACTACGCCCTTACGGGCGGCGAAAACTGTTCGAGTTGGAGCCAAAATGCGAAGCAGACACCGTAACGGGGACCCGCACCTTCAACCGCGAATAGGCTCACCCCCGCAAGAAGGCTTGCGCGAAACAATCGACGGGGCTGAAAGCGGCGCTACATTGCCACTTTCAGCCTGTCGATTGTCAGGTCAGGCTTCCGGGGCGTCGCGGGTGGCGAGGTAGCCGACCGCGACGGCGGTGGTCGCCGCGACGGTGATCGCTGCGGCGGCACCGGCCCCGGCCAGGATTCGCTTGTTGTTCGAGGCCTTGCGGCGGAGGATTCGCAGGCCGAGCTTGACGACGGCCATTCCGATCAGCTTGTA
>JAEZIQ010000137.1 GCA_023436605.1 Actinomycetes bacterium
GCCGAGATCCTCGACGTCGCGAAGCATCTGATCCTGCCCGCAACCGCAATGACCCTGATGCTGCTCGGCCAGTACTTCCTGATCATGCGTTCCTCGATGGTCGACGTGCTGACCGAAGATTTCATCACCGTCAAACGGGCGACCGGACTGCGCTGGGATCGCGTCGTGAACCGTCACGCCGTCCCCAACGCACTGCTGCCACTGGTCACCCTCTCGGCAATCCAGTTCGGCTCGGTCGTCGCGGGTGCGATCACGATCGAGACGATCTTCTCCTGGCCCGGCCTGGGTGAACTGACCTTCCAGGCGATCAACGACAAGGACTTTCCCGTCCTCCAGGGCACCTTCCTGATCTTCTCGTTCGGCGTGATCCTGGCCAACCTGCTGGCTGACTGTCTCTACTTCTTCCTCGATCCAAGGGTCCAGAGCAAGTGAGCGCCAAGGCTGCAGCCCGGCTCCTGATCGACACCTGGCGGGGGAGGTTCGGGCTTGCCGTGATCGGGTTGACGGTGTTCGTCGCCATCTTCGGAAATCTGATCGCTCCTTACGACCCGACCGCATCCAGCCTCGACACGCTCCAGCCCCCTTCGACCGACCACTGGCTCGGCACGACCGAAAGCGGGGAGGACGTCTTCTCCCAACTTCTGGTCGGCACCCGTACCTCGGTGATCATCGGGTTCGCGGCGGCGTTGATCTCGGCGGTTCTCGGTTCTGCGGTCGGCGTCGCCAGCGGGTATTTCGGTGGCTGGACCGACCGGATCCTCGACGCCTTCGAGAACTGGTTCCTGGTCATCCCGACGCTGCCGCTGATGATCGTTCTGGCCCGGCTGCTCGATCCGTCGCTCTGGGTGCTCGTCGCAGTGATCGGTCTCACCTCCTGGGCCGGGACCGGTCGCATCGTGCGGGCCCAGGTGATGACCCTCCGCGAGCGTGCCTTCGTGGAGCGGGCGCGGGCCCTGGGAGCCAGCGACTTCTACATCATCAAGACGCACGTGCTGCCCAATACGCTGCCCCTGATCTTCGCCAACACGGTGTTGATCATCGCCGTCGCGATACTTTCGGAGGCGGCACTCTCGTTCCTCGGTCTCGGTGATCCGTCGCGGATCTCCAGGGGCTCGATGCTGGAGAACGCATTTGGCTCCGGAGCGCCCTCGGCCGGTGCCTGGTGGTACGTGATCCCTCCCGGGCTCTGCATCACCTTGCTCGTGCTGGCGGTGACCCTGATCGGATTCCTCTACGAGGAGATCATCAACCCTCGACTGATCCTGGACCGTGAATCATGAGCAACGTCCTCGAAATCCGTGAACTCGTCGTCTCGCATCGCGGCAAGGAGATCGTCGCCGGAGTCGACCTCGACCTGGCTCGTGGTGAGTCGCTCGGTCTGGCCGGAGAGTCTGGCTGCGGCAAGACGACCACCGCCCTGGCGGCGATGAAGTTGCTGCCGGAGGGGTTCCGGCAGAGCGGTTTGATCACCCTGACTCCCACGGGGGAAGAACCGATCCGGATCGACCGGCGAACCGAGGCCGGCATGCGGGTCGTGCGGTGGCGCCACCTCTCGCTCGTGTTCCAGGGCGCGATGAACTCGCTCGACCCCGTGAAGCGGGTCGGCCCCCAGATCGAGGAAGTGATCACCCTTCATGAGGGACGGTCGGGTGGCACCCGGAAACGGGTCGTCGAACTTCTCGACACGGTCGGCCTCACTTCTGGGGTGGCGAAGAGATATCCGCACCAGCTTTCCGGCGGGCAGAAGCAGCGCGTGATGATCGCGCTGGCCCTGGCCTGTGACCCGTCGGTGGTGATCGCGGACGAACCGACTACAGCTCTCGACGTGGTCATGCAGGCGCAGGTGCTTCAACTGCTCGAACGCCTGCGCGAAGAGCTGGGTCTGGCTCTGATCCTGATCTCGCATGACCTCGGGGTGATGGCCGAAACCTGTGACCGCATCGCGATCATGTACGCGGGCCGGATCGTCGAGTCCGGACCCACTTCGGAGGTGATCGCCGACCCTCAGCATCCGTACACCAAACGGCTGCTCGAGACGCTGCCGGTGATCGGAGGGGCGCGTGGCCTGGCGCCACCGATCCCCGGGGTTCCGCCAGCTCCAGGCGACCCGCCCGAAGGCTGTGCCTTCAGGCCCCGCTGTCCCTTCAGTCAGGAACTCTGTTTCGAGGAGCCCGATTTGAGGGAGATCGCTCCCGGCCGCAAGGCCGCATGTCACTTCTCTCCCTGGGCGAGCTGGCCGGAACTCTCGACCCCCGGTCTGGAGGCGGCCGAATGACCGTCACGCCCGCGACATCCCTGATGGAGGTGAACGACCTCTCGGTCCGCTATCGCCAGAACCGGAAGGAGATCCGGGCACTTGACGGCGTCTCGGTCGATTGGCGCCCCGGCGAGATTCTCGGTCTGGTCGGTGAGTCGGGCTGCGGCAAGTCGACCCTGGCGCGGGCGATGCTGGGACTGGAGGAGCCAGCGGCCGGGCAGGTGCTCCTCGAGGGTGAACCGGTGACGAGCCGCGGCGCCCGCTCCGAGCTGCGCCGCAAGGTCCAGATGATTTTTCAGGATCCGTACCAGACGCTGAACCCCCGGCAGCGTGTCTCCCAGATCGTTACCGAGCCGCTCAAGGTTCAGGGCGTCGCCAAAGAGCTGAGGAAGGACCGCGTCGAGAAGGCGATGGGAGAGGTCGGACTGGATCCGGTCCGGTTCCTGGACCGGTACCCACATCAGCTCTCGGGCGGGCAGCGGCAGCGAGTCGCGATCGCGGCAGCTCTGGTGCTCGAGCCGGAGGGGCTGATCTGCGACGAGCCGGTCTCGATGCTCGACGCGTCGGTTCGTTCACAGATCCTCACCGTGCTGCTCGAACTCCAGCAAAATCGGGGGTTGGGACTGATCTTCATCACGCACGACCTCAGTCTCGCCTGGGCTCTCTGCGACCGCATCTCGGTCATGTACCTGGGGCGGATCGTCGAGACCGGTTCGGCTGTCGACGTGATCGAGAACCCTCAACACCCCTACACCGAGGCTCTGGTCACTGCGGCCCCGGTGCCGGTCGCCGGGGGAGGCGGACGGCGCGAGTTGCTCAAAGGCGAGCTGCCGGACCCATCCCGGATGCCTTCCGGATGTCCTTTTCATCCTCGTTGCCCGAAGCGGTTCGAGCCCTGCGACCGGGTGGTTCCCAGGCTCCTCCCGAGCGGAGCCAAGGGGCAGGCGGCCGCCTGTCTGCTTCACGGCGGCATCGAAGAGCATGCCGATGGCTGAGCGGCTGCGGGATCTCGGCGGGCGGACCGGGCACCTGCAGACCGGGCCCGGGAACCGCATCACCGATGTGCCCGGGGTTCTGGTGGGGCACTCCCAGGCGGCCTCGGGGCAATCGACCGGCGTGACCGTGGTGGCTCCGCCACGTCTGCCCGCCCGGGCGGCGACCGTCTCGGTAAACGGGGTCGGCGAGTTGACCGGAAACTTGGAAATCAACGAGCGCGGCCGGATGGAGACCCCGGTCTACCTCTGCGGTTCACATGCGATCGGGACGGTGCTCCAGACGGCGATTACGGTCTCCGGGCGCGGCCCGGAGAACGTCGTGCTGCCAGTGGTGGGCGAGTGTGACGACGGCGAGATGGCCGACTCCCGCACGATCACCGGGGAAGATGTCGAAGCCGCCCTGGAAGCGCTGGGAGAGGATGTGGCCGAGGGGTCGGTCGGGGCGGGTACCGGGATGAGCTGTTTCGACTTTCCCGGCGGCATCGGGACCGCCTCTCGCCGGGTCGGCCCGTACAGCGTGGGGGTCCTGCTGCTCTGCAACTTCGGTGACCGCGAGTACCTGGACTTCCTGGGCCTGGGATTTCCCGTTCCCGAGCGGCGGGCCGCCTCGCATGGGTCCTGTATCGCGATCTGTGCGACCGACGCACCGCTGCCGGCCGACCAGTTGCGGAGGCTCGCGCTCCGTCCTCTGCTCGGACTGATCAGGGCAGGTTCCTACGCGGCCGAAGGTTCGGGGGAGATCGGAATTGCCTTCTCGACCTCACCGGAAGTGGCCCCGGCCGCCGATGCCGATCTCAACCGGTTCCTGGCTGCTGCCTGGGAGGCTGGCTGGGAAGCTGTTCTCAACTGTCTGCTTGCGGCCAGGGCCGGAAACCGCCTGGACGGTAGCCGACAGGACCCGTTCCCGGTCGAGCAGGTCCGGGCACACCTCGGCGGAGGCGACCGGTGAGCGGCGCCACGCTCCAGAAGGAAGTGCTCGAGCTGGCCACCGCCCTGATCCGGGTCGACACCTCGAACCCGCCCGGACGGGAGACCGCTGCGGCGACCCTGATCCGGGACTGGCTGGCGGTCCGGGGAATCGAGAGCGAACTGTTCGGTCCGGACCCGGAGCGGCTCAATCTGGTCAGCCGGATCAGCGGCAGGGGGGATGGCCCCTCGCTGATGCTGATGGCGCACACCGACGTGGTGCCGGCACCACTGGAGAACTGGACGGTCGGGCCTTTCGACGGGGTCGTCGAAAATGGCTGGCTGATCGGCCGGGGTGCGGTCGACATGAAGAACGAGCTCGCGGCCCGGGTCGCGGCCATCGCCGCCTTCGCGAGGTCGGGCAGTCAGCCACGCGGTGATCTGGTGCTGGTCGCCGAGTCCGACGAGGAACGGAACGTCTCAGACGTCGGGATGTCCTGGCTGGTCCGCGAACATCCCGAGCTGCTCTGCGATTTCGCGATCAACGAGGGCGGGGGCTTTCGGCTCGACCTGGCGAACGGGGCGACCGTGGTCCCGATCTCGGTCGGTGAGAAGAAGGTGACTTCGATCCGCCTTCGGGTCAGGGGCGCATCGGCCCACGCTTCGGTGCCGAACCGGGAGAAGAACGCCGTGCGCGACGCGGCCCAGGTGATCGACCGGCTCTTCGCCTACGAAGCGCCCGTTCATGTCTCCGATTCGGTCCGCGAAACCCTGCGCTCGATCGGGGCCGGCGGCAGCGACAGCGAGATGCTCCGGTGGGCGGCCGGCCAGCATCCGGTGCTGGCGAAGATGGTCCCGGCGATGACCAGGATGACCGTGACCCCGACCGGGCTCGGCACCAGCGAACCGGCCAACGTGGTGCCGCCGGTGGTCGAGCTGACCTGTGACTGCCGGACCCTTCCGGAGCAGGGGGAAGCCGACATTCGCGCGCACATCGAAGCGGCAATCGGCAGCGGGATCGAGTGGGAGATGGAGCTGCTGGAACCGCTCGAGGGAGGGTTCGAGTCACCGACCGACACGGCCCTTTTCCGGGTCTGCCAGCAGTTCCTGGAGGAGCGCCTGCCGGGGGCGGTGCTGATGCCGATGATCACCGCCGGCTTTACCGATTCGCACTGGGTGCGTCAGGCCGGAGGGACGACCGCCTACGGGTTCGCCCCCGTCTTCGACACCGGGGTCGACGAGTATCTGCGCTCGATGCATGGCGCCGACGAGAAGCTGAGGGTGTCCGACCTCGAAGCGATGGCCGAATTTCACCTTTTTGCGATTCGTCGCCTTATGCTGGATTGATGCTGAACCGCGTACCCGTCCTTGCCGATGCCCTGGACACGGTGATGGACTTCGCTGTCGTTCCCGGTTTCAGCCGGATCGGATTCGACGTCCGGCGGCGAATGCACGGCTGGCAGATGCCCGATCTGACCGGTCGCAACGTGATGGTCACCGGCGCCAGTTCGGGGCTCGGTCTCGCCGCGTCGATCGACCTGGCCCGTTGTGGCGCCAAGGTCCATCTGGTCTGCCGCAACCGGGAGAAGGGCGAGAACGCGCTCGGCCAGGTCAGGATCGCCGCACCCGGGTCGGAAGCCTCGCTCCATCTCTGTGACCTTTCACTGGTTGCCGAGATCCGGCGGTTCGGGGAAGAGTTCCTCGAATCGGGTGAGCCGCTCGATGTGCTGATCAACAACGCCGGGGTGATGCCCGCCGAACGGGAACACACCGCGGAAGGGTTCGAGCTCACCTTCGCGACCAACCTCCTCGGTCCCTGGCTGTTGACCGAGCTCCTTCTGCCCCGCCTGCGGGAGGGCGATAACCCGAGGGTGATCATGATGAGCTCGGGCGGCATGTACTCGAGCGGCTTCAGCTTCAGTGACCCCCAGCTCGAGAACAAGGAGTACAAACCGACCGGCTTCTACGCCCACACCAAGCGGGGCGAGGTGATGCTGGCCGACGCCTGGCAGCGCCGCGACTCGGAAACCGGAGTGACTTTCTGTTCGATGCATCCCGGCTGGGCGGTCACCCCGGGCATGAGTGCCGCCCTGCCCGGTTTTCACAAGCTGACCGGACCGATCCTCCGGAACTCCCACGAGGGAGCGGACACCGCGATATGGCTGGCCGGAGCCACACCAGAGGAAGCCCCCGGAGGACTTTTCTACGAAGACCGCCGCCCCCGAACCAAACAGAAAATTCCCGGAACTGAAGGTTCACCGGAGGACGGCGAAAGGCTTCTGCAACTCCTTTCCGAGGTCGCGGGCAGATAGCGCTCCGCCCAACCAATATTTGGTGTTCAGTGGGCGGAGCGGGTTGATCTGGGAGGGCCGGCGAAGACCGGTCCGACTGCGGGTGACTGACTCGTCAGTCAATATGGCGCGGATCTAGGTAGAATTGCGCGTCGCAAACTGCATCTCTGGCTCTCCGCCTCGATTCCGGGAGAGCCCTCTCGTAAGACCCCCTAAGGAGGCTTCAGTTGAAGATCTGCGTCCTGGTCAAAGATGTGCCAGACGCCGCGGTACAAAAGCGCATTGATCCCGGCACCATGCGGCTCGATCGTAGCGGCGAGAACACTCTTAACCCCTTTGATACCCACGCCATTGAGGCTGCGATGCAGCTCAAGGAAGGCGGCGAACTTCAGGTCGACGAAATTGTCGCCGTGACCATGGGCACCAACACCGCCCAGCGCGCCCTGCAGAAGGCCGTCGCGCTCGGTGCTGACCGCTCGGTCCACCTGGCCGACGAAGCCCTCGCCGGCTCCGACGTCTGCGCCACCGGCCTCGCCCTGGCCAAGGTTCTCGAGTCCGAGAACCCTGATCTCGTCCTGCTCGGACAGCAGTCCGACGACGGCGAGTGCTACACGATCGGTGCCGTTGTGGCCGATCACCTGAAGATGCCGTCGCTGACCCAGGTCATCGACATGAAGGTCGACGGCGACAAGATTCGTTGCGAGCGTCAGGCCGAGTACGGCTACGACACCGTGGCCCTGACCCTGCCGGCCGTGATCTCGGTTGGTGACGCGATCAACGAGCCGCGTTACCCGAGCCTCAAGGCCATCATGGGCGCCAAGAAGAAGCCGCTGGACACCAAGTCCGCCGGTGACGTTGGCATCGACGCGGGTCAGGTCGGCGAAGCCGGCTCACAGACCACTGTCGTCGCCCTGAACGATCCGCCCCAGAAGGAAGCTGGCGAGATCATCGAAGACGAAGACACCGCGGAGACCGTCGAGAAGATTGTCGCGTGGCTCGAGGAAAGGAAGCTGATCTAAATGGCCGGCATTCTCGTTTACGCCCTGCATGACGACGAGGGCAACTTCAACAAGAACTCGCTCGGCGCCCTCTCCGAGGCCGCCAAGCTGGCCGGAGAGCTCGGTACCGAAGCTGCTGCGGTCATCGTTGGTGACATCGCTGATGACGCCGCTGCCGGTCTCGGCAAGTACGGCGTCACCAAGGTCTACCGCGCGAAGAACGTCCAGGAAGGCCTCGCTCAGCCGATCGTCGACGTGATGGCCAAGGTCATCCAGGACAACGGCTTCACCTACGCCCTGTTCGGTGGCGGCCTGCTCGGCTTCGAGATCGGTGCCGGCCTTACCGCGCGTCTCGGTGCCGGTGTGACCATGGAAGTCACCAAGGTCAAGGTCGATGGCGGCAAGCTCATCTCCGAGCGTCCGATCCTGCAGGACTCGAAGATTGCCGACGTCGGCTACGTCTCCGAGCCCGGCATCATCATCGGCCGCCTCAACGCGTTCGACATCGTCGAGGGCTCCGGCTCCGCCGAGGTTGTTGACGTCGACGTCGAGCTCTCCGAGTTCTCGACCAAGGCCGAGATGATCACCCGCGGCGAGCAGCGTGGCGCCGACGTGGACATCGAAGCTGCCGACATCCTGATCGGTGGCGGTCGTGGCCTCGGCTCCGCCGACGGCTTCAAGGACTGCGAGGAGCTGGCCAACAGCTTCGACAACGGTGCGGTTGCCGCAACCCGCGCAGTCGTCGACGCCGGCTGGTACCCCTACGCCGCCCAGATCGGCCAGACCGGCAAGACGGTCGCGCCGAAGCTGTACCTGGCAGTTGGCGTCTCCGGCGCCATCCAGCACAAGGTCGGCATGCAGAACTCCGAGAACATCGTCGCGATCAACAAGGACGCGAACGCTCCGATCTTCGAGTTCTCCGACCTCGGCATCGTGGGCGATCTGAACAAGATCGTTCCCAAGCTCATCGAGGCCGTCAAGGCGAAGAAGGGGTAGTTCGGCATGGCCAGCTCCAACGGCCGGACGGCGGTTCCGGCGGCGTACCCGCCGCCCGTCGACTCGCCTTCCGAGTTCATCAAGCGCGGTCTGGACCCCGAGGACGAGATCATCGAGGTCGGCGTCGCGATCGTGGGCGGCGGTACTGCGGGGCTGGCCTGCGCCAACCGCCTCCTCCAGCTGCTGGCCGACGACGAGGAGCTCCTCGAGCGCCTCGGCGAGGTGCCGGTCGCGGTGATCGAGAAGGCGAAGGTCTGCGGCGGGCACAACCTCTCGGGCGCGGTCATGCGCCCGGAGCCGCTGCAGGAGCTCTTCCCGGAGCTGACCCGGGAGGACTGGCGTCGCGAGGGGTTCGCGTTCGGCGAGGTCGAGAAGGAGGCCGTCTACCTGACGCCCTCCGCCAAGACCTCGCTGCGGATCCCCACGCCGCCGAACTTCAAGAACCACGGCAACGAGGTCATCTCGGTCTCGGCGCTGGCCCGCTACCAGCAGCAGCAGGCCGAGGAGGGCGGCGCGTACGTCCTCACCGAGACCTCCGCGACGAAGCTCATCGTCGAGGACGGGCGCGTCGTCGGCGTCCGCTCCGGCGACAAGGGCCGCGGCAAGGAGGGCGAGGAGCTCGGCAACTTCGAGCCCGGCACCGACATCAAGGCCAAGGCCGTCGTGCTGGCCGAGGGCTGCTGGGGCTCGCTGACCGGCGCCGCGATCCGTGAGTTCGATCTCGCCAAGGAC
>JAEZIQ010000153.1 GCA_023436605.1 Actinomycetes bacterium
AAGGGCTCTGAGCCGGTTTACGACGGGGTTTCGTCGAACTCCAGGGCGCAACCGTTGATGCAGTAACGCTGGCCGCCCTCGCCCGGACCGTCGTCGAAGACGTGGCCAAGGTGGGCGTCGCAGTTCCGGCAGACGACCTCAGTCCGGACCATCCCGTGGCTGTTGTCCTGCCTCAGCTCGACGTTTTCGAGGTTGGCCGGTTCGGTGAAGCTGGGCCAGCCGGTGCCCGAATCGAACTTGGTGTCTGAAGAAAACAACAACTGTCCGCAACATACGCAGCTGTAAGAACCGTTACGCTTGTTGTGCAGGTGGGGACCTGTGAAAGGCCGTTCCGTAGCTGCGTTGCGAGTTACCTCGTACGCCTCCGGGGACAGCCTCCCCCGCCATTCGACATCCCTCTCGACCTTACGAATCGAGTCGTTTGACATTGCTATTTCTCTCTTTCTTTTCGCCTGTATCAAGAGTACCCAAGCGGTCAACCCTCATTGCCGCACTGACATTCGCCACCGGTCTGATCTACCTCTTCGGAGCCCCCTCCGGGCCTGAGTCGGCGTCCGCTTCCGGCCTGATTGCGCCGGCCCGGGTGTGCCAGGACTTTTCGGCCCGGGGCGGCAGCGTCGAGCTGGCGCGGGCCCGCAAGTCGATGGCCTGCCTGGTCAACTATGCCCGGGCCAGGAAAGGACTCAGGAAGCTGCGCGTCCAGAAGAAACTCATCTGGTCGGCACGCCGCAAGTCCAGGGACATCCTCCGCTGCGGGTTTTCGCACTCCGCCTGTGGCCGCCAGTTCGACTACTGGATCAAGCGTTCCGGCTACGTCGGCCAGGGTGGCTGGGCAACCGGTGAGAACATCGCCTGGGGCAGCGGCGACTTCGGCAACGTTCGCTCCATCTTCGTCGCCTGGATGAAGTCCCGGGGCCACCGTGAAGCGATCCTCAGTCCGACCTACGCCGACCTCGGCGCGGGCGTGGTCAGCGGCAAGTTCCAGGGCATCCCCGGCGCCCGCATCTGGGTGCTCCACTTCGGCGACAACTAGCAGTCAAGCGACCCCGCGGTCGAGCCGCTATCGGCGGATCGTGACCTTCCTGGATCCGGCAAGTGCGCCGTCGGGCTTGAAGCCAACAGTCAGCTTCGCGCGCCTCGCTCTTGGCCGCCAGCGAACCCGGAGCTTCAGGATCCTTCGTGAGCCTGTCGAGACCCGAAGACGCTTCGTGCCATGGCCGGATAAGACGATTGTTCCCGGGTTGTATACACGCAGTTTCAGAGTCTGAGACGAGCGAGAATAACCCTTGATCCGGAACATCGTTCGCCTCACCCATTGCGTCGGAGCGACATACCGACCCGGCGCCTGTATCTCACGCGAGAGACCCGTTTCGAGATCAAGGATCTCTATTGCCGAGTAGAAGCCAAACCCCATGCCAAAGGCAATTTTGGAAGCATCGGGTGAAAACAGCGGGTCGTAGTTGAGGTTGCCAGAGAAGGTCAACTGCTTGATCCCCTTCCCGAACACGGGACTCACGAAGACTTCCTCGCCACCGTCGATCCTGCCGGTATAAACGAGCCGCTTTCCATCCGGTGAGAAACTACCGACAAACGCTGAAACCGGGGTATCAAGTACCCAACTGCCACTGCCGTCAGTACGCATGATACGAATTTTGGAATGATCCCGATCCCCAGTGTTATAGGCAATCAGCTTTCCATTCGGCGACACTGCTGGTGACAGTGAATTATTCGTCACAGTTGTATCGGTCAGGTACTCCGCTTTGCCGCTCTTGATCCAGAATCTCGCAAGCCGAAACGCTGATTCCGTATCAGAATGCTCGGCCCAGGACGTAAAGTAGATCGCCTTGCCGTCAGGTGTGAATACCGGGTCAGCCGCACCGTGGGCTTCTTCGCTATCGAAAGTGATCTGTTTAGCGCGGGTCAGGTCGTTGCGCGCCCCAAGCCAAAGCTGATCACCTGGGTTCTTACTGAACACGATCCGTTTGCCGTCGGGCGAAATCCCCGGCCCATAATAGGTAGATCGCACAGGTGAAATCGGCTTCGAACTCCCGTCCAATCCCACAACATATATACGATGCCAATAGTAGGGGTCATTCCACCCGCCAGATGCCGGGACTGCTGCTGACAACAAGAACGGTCCATTCTGGCCCGGCAAAGTTGCATGTGCGGCAAATGAGCTTTGCAACCACGAGACTGATGCGACTAGAATGAGCGCGAGACACTGCCAGAGGCTTCTCACAGATATCATCTTACATCGAGACAATTTGAGATTAGGTTCATGTCCATAGAGAGTTGTGCACAAAGCTCAACGAAGAGCCACCAGGCTTGAGCGTCTGGCCGTCTGCCTTTGATACTACGCCCATCTCATAGAAGCTAGAGGTAACTAGCCAACAAGCCTCGACGGGTTAACGAATCATCTTCGCCTCTAAGCGCATCCTTGAGTGGTTTCATACCTCTCCCTAGTTGACGCTAGTTCCCTACCCCAACTCAGGGTACATGGTTGCGGCCCGCACATCAAGGCGTAGCGTGAGGCTATTCACTCTCGCGCTGTTTGAAGTGCACTAGTTCCACCTGTAGGCAGACCGTCTCGGATGAGGCAGTGGCTAGCATGGAGACACGAGGTGTACCGGAACCGACCGGAGGAGAGACCCGATGTCAGACCAGTCCGAGCTTGACGTACTGCTCAAGACCGAGCAGACCTTCCCGCCCCCTGCCGACTTTGCTGCTGCGGCCGAGTTCAACGATCCGGAGGTCTACGACCGCGCCGATGCGGACCCCGAGGCGTGGTGGGCGGGCTGGGCCGAAAAGCTGGACTGGATCGAACCCTGGGACACGGTGCTCGACTGGTCCGACCCTCCCCATGTGTCCTGGTTTGCCGGCGGCAAGCTGAACGTCAGCGCCAACTGCCTTGACCGGCACATAACCGCGGGCCGCGGAGATGAGATCGCCTACCACTGGGAGGCCGAGGACGCCGGGCCCGACGACCAGCCGGTGACCGGGGTGGGCAGCGACGCCGGCGGGCGCATCTCCGTCACCTACGGCTGGCTGCATGACCAGACCCAGCGCCTGGCCAACGTCCTCAAGGACCGCGGCGTCGGGAAGGGCGACGTGGTCGGCATCTTCATGCCGATGATTCCCGAGGCGGCGGTCGCGATGCTTGCCTGCACCCGGATCGGCGCGATCCACAACGTGGTCTTCGGGGGCTTCTCGGCCGAGTCGCTCCGGGAGCGGATGGAATTCTCCGAAGCGAAGGCTCTGATCACCGCGGATGCGACGCTCCGCCGGGGCAAGCCGATGCCGATGAAGGAAGCGATCGATCAGGCCCTCGACGAGCTGCCGGCGATGGAGCACGTGGTGGTTTTCGACCGCTGCGGAACCGAGCCGCCGATGAGGGAAGGGCGGGACATCGACTGGGCGAGTGCTTTGGCCGCCGCAGACCCGGTCTGCGAACCGGAGGCGATGGATGCCGAAGATCCGCTGTTTTTGCTCTACACCTCGGGGTCGACCGCCAAACCGAAGGGCATCGTCCACACCACCGGCGGCTACCTGACCCAGGTAACGGCCACCCACCGCATGATCTTCGACCTCAAGGAAGACGACGTGTACTGGTGCGCGGCCGACATCGGCTGGGTCACCGGACACTCCTACATCGTCTACGGACCACTCGCCAACGGGGTCACCTCGATGATGTTCGAAGGAGCCCCGGACTTCCCGACCAAGGACCGCTGGTGGGAGATCGTCGAGCGCTACGGGGTGACCATCCTCTACACCGCCCCGACCGTGATCCGCTCCTTCATGAAATGGGGCGAGGAGCTGCCCGCGGCCCATGATCTGAGCTCGCTCCGGCTGCTGGGAACGGTCGGTGAGCCGATCAATCCGAAGGCCTGGCTCTGGTACCACCGGCACATCGGCGGTGAACGCTGTCCGATCGTCGACACCTGGTGGCAGACCGAGACCGGCGCCGCGATGATCTCACCCCTCCCGGGCATCACGACGACCAAGCCCGGTTCCGCCACCCGCCCGCTGCCGGGCTTCCGGGCCGCGATCTACGACAACAACGGCAACGAGATCAAGGAAGGCGGCGGCACGCTCGTCCTGACCCGGCCCTGGCCGGCCATGGCCCGCACCCTCTTCAAGGAGCCAGAGCGGTACATCAACGCCTACTGGGACCGCTATGGCCGCGACACCTATCTGGTCGGGGACGCCGCCCGGCGCGACGAGGATGGCTACTTCTGGATCGTGGGACGGATCGACGACGTGATCAATGTTTCTGGCCACCGGCTTTCGACCATGGAGATCGAGTCTTCCCTGGTCTCGCACCCCCATGTGGCCGAAGCGGCAGTGATCGGCGTGCCGGACGATTTCACCGGCCAGGCGATCATCGCCTTCGCGATCCCCAACGACGAGGCTCCTCCGGGGAGCGAGTTCACCGACGAGCTGCGCGAACACGTGGCCGAACGGATCGGCAAGCTGGCCCGGCCGAAGGCGATCTACTTCGCCGACGACCTACCGAAGACCCGCTCCGGAAAGATCATGCGCCGCCTGCTGCGGGACATCGCCGACGGCAAGGAGCTCGGGGACGTAAGCACCCTGCGTGACCCCGAAGTGGTCAAGGACCTACAGGCGCAGGTCGCCGGATAGTTCCGCCGGAAGCCGCGGCTATTCTGCTGCCGTGTCCCAGTCCGAGATCGACCCTGCTCTTTCCGACCGGCTCTCACGAATCCCGGGCAACGAGCCGGTTCCGGTGCTCGGCTACCTGATCTTCTTCGTCGGAATGGTCATGGTCTCCTACGGGATTTCGGCCCTTTGGCTGGGAATGCGGGAGGTGATGGAGGTCGGCGGCTACTGCGCCGAAGGCGGGGCCTACGAGATCAGGCAGACCTGCCCCGACCGGGCCGAGCTTCTCCTGTTCACCGGTATTCCGGTCGGGGTCATCGGGCTCTTCGTCGCCTTGATTGGCGGCGCCAAATCGGCCAAGGGGGCGGCCGGACTGCTGCTGCTCGGCTGGCCGGCCCTCTTCGTTTCGCTGGGCTACAACTTCATCGATTACGCGATCAACCCACCTCCGGACATGGGCAGCACAGCCGGCTGGTGGGTCTGCGGGGTGCTCTTCATGCTGATGGGAGTACCAGCCCTGTTCGGGATACCGGCCCTGGTCAAGGCACTCCCTCCCGACCGGCGGGTGCCGGTGTTGGGAATCTTCCTGACCGCCATTGCGGTTGGCATCGCCCTGGTGTTCTGGATCGCCTAGAGGAGGCGGCGGATCATCACGGCCAGGTGAAGGGCGAGCACCGTGTCGCCGTCCTTCAGGTCGACATCGAGAACCTCTTCGATCCTCGAGAGCCGGTGATACAGCGACTGCCGTTCGATCTCCAGCTCCGCCGCCGCTTCGGTCTTGCGACCGCCGCTGTGGAGAAACACCTCGAGCGTGTCGAGCAGGTCCTTTCCCCGTTCGCCGGGCAGGTCGAGCAGCGGCCCGAGCCGTTCGTCGCTGAAGCGCACCAGTTCCGGGGTGCCCCGCATCGAGAGCAGCAGCTGCCCGATCTCGGTCCGGCTCGCGTCATGCCAGGAGCGGACCGGCCCCGCCGCACCCGCCTCGGCCGCGAATCGGGCCCGAACCAGAGCCGGGGCGAGATCCTCCCAACCTTCAACCGCACCTCCGATCGCCAGCGCCACCGACTCCGGGTCGATCTCGTGGCGGGTCAGCACGCCGGCGAAACGACGAGCCAGGCGCTCGCGGGAAGCAACGTCATCGGGCTCGGATCCAAAAGTTCCACGGTCCAGGACCCCGAGCACGCAGTTACCTCTGGATCCGAGGAGGGCGGGCCGGTCGGGCTCGGCCATCGCTGCCCGGATCGCCTGCAGCAGGGGCGCCCAGGCTTCCTCGTAGCCGACTCCCTGGTCAAGCGCGTCGGGCCGCCAGACGGCCGCGATCGGAACCAGCTGACCGTGGCGGCGGGGAAACCCGAGGGTGGATGCCCGTCGGGCGGCGGCAAGCGGTTCCATCAGACCCGCCGCGAGTTCGAACAGCAGGTTGCCACGAGACCGTGCCCTGAGCTCGGCCTCCTCACCACCCCGCATCAATCCGAGCCCGACTGCCACTGCCGCCCGCTCCAGCGCGATCGGCGTGAAGCGGTCGAATTCGGCATCGGTATGGAGCGCGATCACCCGGCCCCAGGTACGACCCCGGACCATGACCGGAACCGCCACCGCTCCTTCGGCTTCGCCCGGGTCACGGTCGGACCATTTGAGTCCCGACCAGGTGTCAACCACTTCATCTTCGCGGCGGGTCACCGATCCGAGCGCGACCAGCTCGCCCCGGGCATCTTCGAGCACGACGGGATTGCCGATCCGTCGCGAGACCTCGGCCAGGACCGACTCGGCGGCCTCTCCGTCCAGCACGAGCCGGTCGAGTACACGATGAAGTTCCTCCCCGCGCCGCGCCAGAGCGTGGCCCGAGTCGAGCAGGCTCCCGTTCACCACCTCGGAAACCTCGACGAAACGGATTCCCCGCCGGAAAGCGACCATCGGGATCTTCCGGCGATCAGCCTCCTCGACCAGGGCTTTCGGCAGTTTCCGGTTCCAGGCGAAACCGAGCTCGACCGCGATCCCGACCGCGCCTTCCGCCTCGAGGTCCCGCACGAACCGGCGCTGGGCCGAGGCGTCCTCGCCGATCGAAACACCGGTGGTCAGGATCATCTCCCCGCCGCGAAGGAGGTCCGAGACGTCGGGCACGTCGAGCGGATGGACCCAGCGCACTTCCGCGTCGAGACCTTCCGCGCCGGCCACCAGTTCGGGCAGCCCGGCCTTGACGATCGGGAGTTCGATGAATTCGGCGACGGTTAGAGACTGCGAAGCCACTGTCCCGAATCGTCTCAGAACGGGCTTGCTCAGTTGCGCTTCTTGCGCTTGCGGCGCTCGCCCTGCGGTCCGTCGGGGTCGTCGAACTCGCCCGTCTCGATTTCGCCGGCCGAGGATTCCACCTCTTCGGCGGTACCGTCGATCACGTCGTCGTCATCGGCACGGTTCTCGCCCGGGACCGGCCACGGGATCGCTTCACCGGCAGCCCAGGCCGGAGGCCTCCCGCCCGGCATCCAGCCTGCCAGCAGCAGTCCGAGGTAGATGAACCAGGCGAAAGCGATGATCTGGAGCGTCGGCAGGATCAGGATGACGCCGACCGCCATGCCGAGCGAGCCCCAGAAGCGGGAAAGAAGTCCGACCCTCATCGCGTTGAGTGCCGTGTAGAAGAGACCGATCAGGAAGCCGATCGCGCCCGAGCCAAGCAACCCGAGCGCCAGGCCCGAGGTGCCGGAATCGCTGCGCAGGTCATCCGCCGCCTCATCGCGGCAGTCGTCCTTCTGTTCGGCGGTCAGTTCGGTCGTGTCGGCGCCTCCGGCCTGGTCTGACGATTCGGTTCCCTCGGGACCGGTCGCACCCGTAGTGCCGGTGGCACCTTCTGCCGCTGTGGCACCGGTGGCACCTTCGGCGCCCGTGGCTCCGGTCGTTCCTTCCGGTCCGGTGGCACCTTCAGTCCCGGTGGTCCCTGACTCATCAGCGTCTTCGGCGGCCTTCTCCTGGAAGCACTGGGTCACGCCGGGGGTGGCATCGCCCTTCCAGTCGCCGGAGACGGAGGTCAGGGTCGAAGCGCTGACCAGGGTGCCGACCCCGACGAAGACCGGGCCGACGATCGCGATGAAGATGAAGCCACGCCGCATCCGGTCGGACCGGGCAAGGGCGGCGAGGAAAAGGAAGGCGAGCGGTATCGCCAGCGCGGCGATGCCGATGCACTGGATTGCGGCTCCCAGCAGCACGCTCGATTTATGGTCGGCGACCGCCTCGAGGATTTCGGCGGTACCTTCCGGCGAACCAAGTCCGGAGCTGCCGACGAACTGGCCGATGAAGTAGAGAGCGACGCCGGCCACCGCAACGATGCCGGCGGGCAAGGCCCATTTCCGTTCGCGCGCGAGTGTTTCTGATCTGGAAGTCATCGGAGGGTAACCGCGGCCCCGGCCGCGAGGTCCGCGAAGCCTATAGGCCGGTCAGTGACCGGAGCTTTCTTCTTCGCCCTCGTCGCGGACCGGGTAGTACTCGTAATCGACCGGTTCAGCGATGCGGGAGATTCGCTCTCCGACCAGGAGCACCAGGTCGAGCAGGGGCGAAACGGCGACTATCGCCGATTCGATCCGGCCGGTAGTGGAGTCGTCGGAGCTCACGGGCCAATACGCTACAGCCACCTTGTCAGTCGACCTCCCACACGTCCCGCTTGAAGCTGGTGCCGGGCCGGAGAACCCGCCCTGTCCCGCCTGCGGTGAGCCGCTGTTCCCCTGGGTGGGGATGCCGGTCGCGACCGGGATCGCGCATCGCTGCGAGGCCTGCGGGCTCGGCGTGCTGAGCCATGGCGAGAAGTTCTTCTTCCCGAAGCGGGCCGGGGAACGCCAGCCGGGCGAGACCAAGCTGAAGATCGAGTTCTCCTTCGACCCCGGCTCGACCGAGGATGTGCTGAAGGAACTGGAACTCGACCGCGTCGAGGATGGCTCCTATGAGTTCGAGAACCGCGATTCGCTGGCCTGCACCCTCACTGGCGGAGCCTGGACCGGTCTCGGCACCGATCGCCGCTACCGGCTCACGCCCAAGGCGCTGTCCGATGCGATCGCAACCCGCGACCAGGTGGTCACCCGAACCCGCTTCCAGCCCCTCCGCGGGATCGCTTCGATGTGGCAGTCCGGGATCAACATGTTCACCTTCGGTCAGAACATCGTGCTCGGCTCACTCGGAAAAGCGACCAAGGTAGCGGGGGACCGTGGCTGGAAGCGGGCTCTCGACTGGTTCATCTCGATCGTCGTCGCGGTACCGGCCCTCGTCGTCGCCGCGCCGCTGGAGTTGATCGGCATCGCCTTCCGGAAGGGCAGCTCCGCCCGATCCCGGATCCAGGTTCTCTGAGCCGGACTCAGGCGAGGAGCGAGGGGATTGCGGCGACCCCGTCGCGACTGGCGCGGACCGGTTCGGCGCCGGGAACCCGGTCGACGACCGCTTCGGCCGCCTTCTCGAGCAGTCCCGGGGTCGAAGGAAGCGTGACCACCGTGACATCGGCCTCCAGCCCGGCCAGGCGAACCGGATCAAGCGGCCAGGCCGGGACTGCCGGAATCTCGACCAGGAACGATCTCGCTGCCGTGGGCCCACGATCCGCGTAATCGGCGAAACGCTCGGCCCCGATGCCGAGAGTGTGGAGTTCCCCGGCCAGGAAAAGCTCGTAGGCAGCCAGCTCCCCGCCCTCGGCTGCCGCCGTTCGGATCGCGTCGACGTCGGCCGACATGCCCTCGGTTGCAGCGCTTATCGCCCCGAAGACCGGTGGTTCGATCAGCAAGGCGCGGTCCACCAGCTCCGGATCGGCCAGGCAAAGTTCGAGGGCGACGACGGCCCCGAAGCCGAGCCCGATCGCGGTAACTGGGCCGGGATCGATTTCGCGCAGCAGCGCGGCGATCTCGATCGACTGTTCGGCGATCGAGGTGCGGCGGTACTCGTCGGCCGGAACCGACTCGCCCCAGCCGCGACGGTCGGGCGTGATCAGCCGCCAGCTGCCGGCCAGTGAACCGACCGCCTCGTCGAAAACCGATGAGTCGGTTCCGGTGCCGTGGATCAGCAGGACCGGCGGCCCGGCGCCGCGGTCGATGAAGTGGAGATCGCTCAGCGGAGTCCCTGGCGGGCTTCCCGGACCAGGGTCACTGCTTCGGGAAAGACCACGCGGATCGCGTCGCGCACCTGCATCGCCTGCTCGTCGGAGCTGCCGGTCAGGTTGAGCCGGCCGATCGAGGCGACGGTCATTTCGACCGCGAGCCTGATCGCGTTGTCGGCCCAGGCAACTTCCTGGGAGGACTGCATCTGGTCAGCCATCTCCTGCATCCGCTGCCGCAGCTCGTCGGGGTCACCAAACATGTTGAACGGGGAACCTTCCATGAGACCAATCTAGCGACCCGCGGGCCTCGGCCGAAGGCTGTCACCAAATCGTTGCACCCGTAGAGCCACACGTGAGCGATTGATCTCTAGCGTCGAACCATGGTGCCTTCAACGTCATCCGGCGAGCGGGGATCGGCCACCGTCGAGCAGGTCGGAGTCACCCTGCTGCTCGCCGCAGTCTTCGCGGTGCTGGTCGGACTCAACCTGGCCGGTCGGGACCCCGCCGGCCACGGGCTCGGAATCCGGATCGCGAACCGGATCGCCTGCGGCCCCCGGGAACCCGGCGTCTGCCGGCAGCACCCGGCAGTCTCGGCCTACGGTTGGGAAATCGCCCGGGTCGTCCGCTGGCTCGCGCCGGAGCCGGTGGCCATGGCCGGTCCCGGCGGCGTCCTGCTTGCCCCGGTCGACTTCCGTTACTGCCAGCGGCCGAGCTGCGCGGTGCCGACCGGTGACGGCCGCCTTACGACCGCGAACCGGCGACTCACCCTTTTCACCGAGGTTCAACGGATCGGCGCGAACGAAGGCTGGCGGATCACCTACTGGTTCTACCGGCCCTCGCTCGGATGGGAACGGACCGAAAAACTGGCCGGTCCGGCCGAGGTCGAAGCGGCCTCCGGAACCAGGGTTCTGCTCGAGGACAGCCCCCGACTGGTGCCGCTGGAGATCCTGCCGGGCCGCAACCACTACGACCTGCCGGCCGGCGACGAGCCTCCCTGGCGCTGGAAGGTCACCTCGAACTACGACGGCTGGTCGACCTGACGAAGTTCTGGCTGCAGAAAAGTGCCTAGTGCGAACAAAACTGCAGCCAGAATCCGCTCCAGCCGACTACCAGACGGCGTCGTGTTCTTCCATCACCCCGGCAGCGGAAGCAATCTCCATGCCGTCGAGCCGACCGGTGAAGGTGCCGAAGCGGTGGACGTAATTGGAGCGGATCAGTCCGAAATTGTCACGGCGGCGGCGCTCGGCGCCCCCGGAGTTGAAGCGCAGCCCGGGACCGTCGACGTCGCCCTCGAAGCTCACCGCCTCAAGCCCGTCGAACCGGACCGGGGCAGGCTCGTGGGGCACGCCGTCAACCCAGACCGCCCTCTCGCTGCGGACCGGGGCGTCGTTGATTCCTTCGGTCAGGTTCCAGCCCAGGGCGCGGCCGTCGGCGGCGATGCCGATTCCCGCCGACCAGAACCAGGCGGTCTGTCGGGCGTGAAAACCCGCCGACTCGTCGTCGACCCCGAAACCGTCGACCTTGAAAACCTTGCCCGCCGCTTCGATCGTGCCGTTGACGGGGACGCCAGCTCGCTTGCGGGTCCAGCCCCAGGCGCGACCGGAGGGGCTGACCACCTCGATCGGTTCGGACTCGCCGAATCGCAGGTCGGCCTTGACCTCGTCGGTTCGGATCTGGACCCGGGGGCCATCGAGAACGACTTCGGGCCTTCCCGGCCGCAGGCGGGTGTGTTCGAAAACCCTGCTCTCGCCGCGGTCGGCGGTCCGGTCCCAGACCGACCAGAAAGTGTGGTCGAAGATCCCGATCCGGACGACGGCGGCGCAGAGCATCACCTCGTCTCCGTAGAAGCCGACGTAGCGCCACACCTTGCGTGCCTGACGACCCTGGAAGAGCGGCAGCCGGGCCGGAGGAAGCGGCAGATCGGGGCGGCCTTCACCCGGCCCCCGCCAGGAAAGCGGCCCGCCAGCTGGGACTTCCGGCTGGTTCGCAGAGGCTGCGGAAGGGATCGTGCCTGCCATTCCCGGCTACACTACTCCGCCGTGTCTGAAACCGCCGATACAAACGTGACCGCCCCCGAGGCCACCTACGACCCCGCCGACGACGCGATGTGCAGCCGCGCCCGCGAGCGCTTCACATCCGATCGCAACCGCCGCCTGCCGCGCCGCAACAGCAAGACTGCGACCCTGCCGAACATGATCATCATCGGCGGGCTCAAGTGTGGAACGACGTCGATCCATCATTACCTCGGCCTCCACCCGGAGATCCACATGTCGAAGCCGAAGGAATTGAATTTCTTCGCCGCCGAACAGAACTGGGATCTCGGCTTCGACTGGTACGAGAACCGCTTTGACAGCTCGGTCAAGATCAACGGCGAGTCCTCTCCGCACTACACCAACCGGCCTCGCTTCAACGGCGTTGCCGAGCGGATTCACAAGCACATCCCCGACGTGAAGCTGATCTACATGGTCCGCGACCCGATCAAGCGGATCCTCTCGCACTGGGTCCACGCGACTGGCGCCGGCTACGAAACCCGCGAGTTCGTCGAAACCCTTTCGCTGCCCGACACTTCCTATATCCAGCGCTCCCAGTACTGGATGCAGCTGCAGCCCTACCTCGAGTACTTCGACCGCGACCAGATCGAGTTGATCACCCAGGAGGACCTCGGCAAGAAGCGCGACGAGACGATGCGCCAGGCTTTCCGTTACCTGGGTGTCGATGAGATCTTCACCTCCGAGCAGTGGGACCGCCAGTGGGAGAAGTCGGCCGCCAAGCAGGACGACAAGTACCAGTTCATGGAGAAGCTGATCAAGCTTCCTGGCTTCCGTTCATTCGACCGGAATTTCGACCGGCTGCCGGAATCGATGCGCTGGATGGTCGAGAAGATCGTCCATGACCCGGATAAGCCCCCGGCCCCCAAGCCGGAGATTCCGGACGACCTGATGGAAGTCCTCAAAGGTCGGTTCCGGGAGGACGTCGCCAACCTGAAGGAGTGGTCCGGCCGCGACTTCGACGGCTGGCACGATTACTCCTGACCGATTGGCCCGGAAGGCGCCGGGTAACGTAGCGACATGCGCCGACTGACCCCGGACCCCGGTCCGACCGACCTAGAGTCCGAGCTGGAGGCCTGCCGGCCATTCGGAAAGGCCCGCGAGGACCGCCCCTGGGTCGCGGCAAACATGATCACCACCCTGGACGGCAGGGCGGCGATCTCCGGCCGATCGAAAGATCTCGGCTCGCAGGCCGACACCGAGCATCTGCTCGGCCTGAGGACACGTTTCGACGCCGTGATGATCGGGGGCGGAACGATGCGCGCCGAACGTTACGGCCGGATCATCTCCCGCCCGGAGTACCGGGCAAAGAGGGAGGCGGCCGGGCTCGAGGCCGACGCCCTGGCGGTGATCATCAGCGGTGACCTCGATCTTCCCTTCGACGCCCCGCTTTTCACCGACGGCAACGGGCGGGTGGTGATCTTCACGCGCAAGCCGTCCGCCCCGGAAACCGAGACCCCGGTCGAACTGGTGACGATCGACGGGCTGATCAACGCGGCCGACGTCCTCGCCCACCTTCGCCGGGAGGAAGGTGTGCGGGCTCTGCTTTGCGAAGGCGGACCCACCCTTTTTGGTCAATTGGTCTCCGCGAAGCTTCTCGATGAACTCTTCCTCACGATCACCCCGGTCGCGACTGGCGGCGACGCTCCGCACATCCTCGAGGGAAATTTGCCCGAGGAGGCCCGTTTCGAACTGGCCACGCTGAACGAGGCCGAGGGCGATCTTTTCGCCCGTTACCTGCTGCGCTGAGACTCGTCGGTTTCAACGAAAGATCGCGGCCATCCAGCGCTGCAACAGATCGGCGAGTAGTAGCGTCCCGGCCATGGATTTTGATGCCGGTTCCGAAGTTGAAGGGCTCCTCGAGCGCGTTCGCGCATTCATGGACGAACACATCTATCCGCGTGAGGCGGAACTTCACCAGGCGCTCGACGACGAAGTGAAGCCCGGGGTCGCCTACCCCGCCGAACTGGTGGAGATCCGCGAGAAGGCAAAGGCTGAAGGCCTCTGGAACCTGTTCCTGCCCGACGAGGAGTACGGGGCCGGTCTCAACAACTGGCAGTACGCCTTCCTCTGCGAGGAGATGGGACGCAGCCCGCTAGTCGCCCCGATGGCCTTCAACTGCTCGGCCCCGGACACCGGCAACAGCGAGATCCTGCTTGAGCACGGCACCGATGAGCAGAAAGACCGCTACCTGGCGCCTCTGCTCGAAGGCTCGATCCGCAGCTGCTTTTCGATGACCGAACCGGATACCGCCGGTTCCGATCCCACCGGTCTGGCCGCGCGGGCCGATCTCGACGGTGACGAATGGGTGATCAACGGACACAAGTGGTTCACCTCCGGTGCGATCGGTGCCGAGTTTGCGATCGCCATGGTCAACACAGAGCAGACCGACAATCCCTACGCGAACGCCTCGATGATCATCGTGCCGGTCGATGCCCCGGGTTTCAACCTGATCCGGCCGGTACCGGTGATGGGCCACGACAAGGGTCCGGGTCACGCCGAGATCAAGTACGAGGATTGCCGGGTGCCGAAGGAGAACCTGCTCGGAGCCCGGGCCGGCGGTTTCCTGATCGCCCAGGACCGGCTCGGTCCGGGACGCATCCATCACTGCATGCGCGCGATCGGCACCGCTGAACGGGCGCTGGAGATGATGTGCCTCAGGGCCGCCGACCGCGAGGCCTTCGGAGGCCCGCTCGCCGAGAAACAGTTCGTCCAGGACTTCATCGCCAAGTCACGGATGGAAATCGACCAGGCCCGGCTGCTTTCACTGAACGCCGCCTGGAAGATGGACACGATCGGCAAGCGCGCCGCGCGTCAGGAGATCTCGATGATCAAGGTGGTTGCCGCCAACATGGTCATGGATGTTCTCGATCGGGCGATCCAGGTCCACGGGGCGCTCGGCATGACGGAAGACACGCCGCTGGCCGCGATGTGGCGTTACAGCCGCACCCTGCGGCTCGCCGACGGCCCCGACGAGGTCCACAAAATGGTCATCGCAAGGCGAGAGGTCGGCCGCTTCCAAAAGAAACGAGCCGAACGAGAAGCCACCCCCGCCTAACCGAGCCGCCACCCAACAGAGCCCCTCCCAACCATCACTTGTCCCGAAATGGGAGGGGCGGGTTGAACATGGAGGGCGGGTCCGACCCCGCCCGACTCCTTATGTATTCGGACCCGCCCGACCCACTTAAACCATGCGGTTGATGGCCTCGTCGGCCTGCCCGACCAGGAGGTCGATCGTGGCCTGGGAGCGCTCCACGACGTCGCCTACGTCTTCGCCGTACTGGCCGGCGGCGAAGCGGGCGAGGACACCCTCGGCGATGATCGCGAGCTTCCAGAAGCCAAGCGCCACGAAGTAGTCGAGCTTGGAGATGTCCCGCCCGGTGATCCTGGCGTATAGATCAGCCAGCTCGACCCGCTTGGGAAAACCGGGCTCGACCGTGGCCGGGGTGATCAGCGGGATCTGCTCGTCGCCCGCCTCGCGCCAGTAGACCATGAGCAGGCCAAGGTCGGCCAGCGGCTCACCGATCGTGCATAGCTCCCAGTCCACCACTGCCGCAACCTCGCCGGTCGGGCTGTAGATCACGTTGTCGAGCCTGTAGTCGCCATGTACCAGGGTCACCGCAGACTGCGGCGGTGCCAGCTCGACCAGGCGGGCGTGGACTTCCTCGACCAGCGGCAGCTCGCGGGTCTTTGACTTCTCCCACTGGCCTGACCAGCGCTTGAGCTGCCGCTGCACGTAGCCGTCGTGTCGACCGAGGTCGGAGAGACCGACCTTGTCGACGTCGACCGAATGAATCTTCGCCATCGTCTCGACCAGGCCCTCGCCCAGTTGCCGACGGAGCTCTTCGGACGGGAAAGCGGCCGCCTGCTCGGGACCCCGGATCACCGGACCCTCGACGAACTCCATGACGTAGAACGGAGCGCCGGTCACTTCCTCGTCTTCGCAGTAGCCGACTACAGGCGGGACCGGAACGTCGGTACCGCCGAGGGCGGTGACGACCCGGACCTCGCGGCCCATGTCATGGGCCGAACCGAGCGTCTTACCGAGCGGGGGCCGCCGCAGGACCCACCGGGAACCTGCCTGGTCGGTGACCAGATAGGTGAGGTTCGACATTCCTCCGTGAATCTTCTCGTAGTCGAGAGGTGGCTCAATCTCGATGACCCTCTCCCGAAACCACTCCTCCAGCGGACCGTGCGAAATTCCATCCGTTTGGGAATTCATGTTGTGAAGACTATGAGGCGGGACAAATCGGGGGACGGCAGCTAATCTCTCCGCCATGCCGGTCTGGGAGCAGAGTTCCCTCGACGAGATTCAGCTCCTGAGGGAAACTCACGATTCGTTGCCGAGTGCGGTCATTTCGGTAGACCCGGACGGCGTGGTGGTCTACGTGAACGAGACCAGCCGCCGCATGGTCCCGGCGATCACCGTCGGATCTAACCTTCGCGCCACTCTCGAAGAGATGACCAACGTGGAGAAGGTGGATCGTCTGCTGATCCGGCGGGAGCTCGTCACCTTCCGCGGCACCCCCGGCGGGCCCGAGCTCCATTGGGTCGCCTGGGACAAGGGCAAAGGCCTGCTGGTCCTGACTGTGTGGGAGACCGACTGGAGCGAAGCCATGAACGAACAGCGGGCTGAGTTCACGATGGCCGTCTCGCATGAATTACGCGGCCCCATGACCGCCCTGAGGGGTTTCTCCGAAATCCTCAATATGGACACTTCGAACCTGACCCCCGAACAGGCCGAAGCGGCCGCGGTTATCGAGGCAACTGCCCGTCACCTGACGGTGCTGGCCGAAGACGTCTTCGATCTGAGCCGTAACAGCTTTGGCGAACTCCGTCTCAACCTTCAGAAGACGGACCTTGCCGAACTCCTTGAATCTGTGGTTTCCACGCTGCGGGGGACGGTCGAAAACAGGGGGCAGACCCTGACCTGCGAAATCACGGGCGAGCTGCCGGAGATCATGGCCGACGAAGCGCGCGCAACGCAGATGGTCTCCAACCTGATCAATAACGCTTCCATCCACAACCCGGAGCAGACGACGGTCGAAGTTTCAGCAAAGCTCGTCGATGGGGGGATCGCGGTCTCGGTCAAGGATGACGGGGAAGGTCTGCCCTTCGACGATCCGAACGAGGCGTTTCGCAGTTTCAGTCGAGGCGAAGGGGCTACCGCTGGCGACCGGACCGGCTCGGGAATCGGCCTGGCGCTGACCAAGCGATTGATCGAGCTCCATCGCGGTCGCATTCTGGTCGAGTCCGCCCCCGGCGAGGGTTCGCTTTTCGTTCTTCTGTTTCCGCTCGACCGTGATGCCGCTCTCGAGCCTGGTGATCGACAGGCCAGCGAGCCCGGTCTGGTTCTTTGAGCCGGATTCTCGTCATCGAAGACTCTCCGGCGATCGCCCTGCTGCTCCGGCGCCGGCTCGAGATGGCAGGACACTCGGTCGAGGTTTTCCCGAACGGCGACCTTGCGCTCGATCGGCTCGACCAGGAGAACCTCCCCGAACTCGTGATGGCCGACGTGATGATGCCCGGCGAACTCGACGGGCTGGCGACTCTCCGGCGGATCCGCAGCCACCATCCGGACCTGCCGGTTGTGCTGGTCACGGGTCAGGATCTCGAACCCGGGCAGCGGCAGGAGGCGGATGCCGTCTTCTCCAAGCCGATCGAGTTCGATCCGCTCCTGACCACGATCCGTCGCCTGACCCGCAGGTCGGGCGGCGACGCCTAGTTCCGGGCGATCTCCACCCGGATTCCCGAGCCCTTTAGCCTGGTCCCGTCGAGGTACTCGACGGTCTTCTCGGCCACGTCGCCATCCACTTCGACGAATGAGAAGCGCTCGAGAACCCTGACGTCGCTGATCTGGTCGTCACTCAGGACGGCGCCTTCCCGGAGGGCCCAACGCAGGTCTTCCTCGGTGATGTCGGAGCGCGAGCCGCGATTGACGAAGAGCTTGACCGCTCCGTCAGAGGTCTCGGGGATTTCCGGGGCGTCGTCGATGCTGTCCTCGGAGGGATCGGCGAGCGGCACCTCGACGACCTCTTCGAACTCCTCCACTTCTTCGACTGCCACGGCGGGCTGGTCGTCGAGCCTGGCCGGGGTCTCGCCCCGGCGCTTGCGGCGCGGCGGCCGGGCGTGTTCGATCCGGTCCTCGGGCTTCTCCCATTCGGAGATCGAAGCCTTGACGTCCGACTTGATCTGCTCGAGGTCGCGCTTCTGGTCGGGCGTGACGAAGGTGATCGCGCGGCCAGTCCGGCCGGCCCGTCCGGTTCGGCCGATCCGGTGCACGTAGGTCTCGGAGCTGTTCGGGATGTCGTAATTGATGACGTGGGTGACGTGATCGACATCGAGACCGCGGGCCGCGATGTCGGTGGCGACGAGCAGCCGGCAACGATGGTTCTTGAAGGCCAGCATCACCCCGTCGCGGACGCCCTGGCTAAGGTCGCCGTGGCGCGCCTTGACGTCGAGTCCGCGGCTCTTCAGGGCACGCTCGAGCCGTGACGCGCCGATCTTGGTGCGACAGAAGAGGATCGCCTGCTCGGGATCCTCGGCCTTGATGACTTCGACCAGCTTGTCGACCTTGGACCTGCCGGGAACCTCGACGTAGGCCTGTTCGATCGCATCGACGGTCAGGGTCTTCGGGGTGATCGAGATGGTCACCGGGTCGTACATGAAGGTGTCGGCCAGTCGCTTGATCGGCGGCGGCATGGTGGCCGAGAAAAGCGCGGTCTGACGGCCCGAGGGACACATGCGAAGGATCCGTTCGACGTCCTCGATGAAGCCGAGGTCGAGCATCTCGTCGGCCTCGTCGAGCACCACGAACCGGGCCGCGGTGAGGACCAGCGAACGACGCGAGATCAGATCCTTCATCCGGCCCACCGTGGCGACCACCACGTGGGCGCCGGAACGTAGCTGGGCCTGCTGGCTGCGGATCGGAGCACCGCCGAAGACAGCGACGATTTCGATATCGAGGTGCTCGGCGTACGAACGCAGCGCCTGCGTGACCTGGATGCAGAGCTCGCGGGTCGGAGTCAGGACGATTGCCTGGACTTCGTCATTCGACGGGTCGAGGTACTGAAGCATCGGCAGGCCGAACGCGGCCGTCTTGCCGGTGCCGGTCTGGGCCTGGCCGATCACGTCGTGGCCGCCGAGCAGCTCGGGGATCGCCTCGGCCTGAATCGGGCTCGGCTTCTCGAAGCCGATCTCGTCGATTGCCTGCTGGATCGCGGGACTCAGCCCGAGATCCTTGAAAAGTTTCTCTTCTGTCTGTTCTGTCTGTTCTGTCATCTCTTTGGGTCCAGCAGGAGTTTGCCGACTGTCTTCCGTCCGGCAATGTCACGGTGGACCTGGCGGGCTTCGGAGAGGCCGTAAGTACCGCCAACGACGGCCTTCAAATCACCCCGGGAAGCGGCGCCGAAAACCCGATTGATCGAGTCGCGGGCGAGAGCCGGCCGGGCCAGCAGGTGCATCAGCCAGAAGCCGGAGACACTGAGGCTGTTCTTGAGCAGTTTGCCAGTCCTGACCTCATTCTGCTCCCGGGATGCGATTCCGACCACGACCATGCGGCCGAACGGGCCGAGGGTTCCGAGCAGCTGATCGAACGAATCCCCACCCGCCATTTCGAGCGCCAGGTCCACCGGACCATCCGCTGCCGCCGACACTTCCTCCCCGAGCTTTCGGCTGCGGGAGTCGACCACGGCGTCGGCCCCGAGGTCAAGAACCAGCTGCTGCTTTTCCTCGCCTGAGGCCAGCCCGATTACCTTTCCCGCTCCCATCGAGCGAGCCAGCTGCACCAGCAGGCTGCCGGTGCCACCGGCCGCGGCGCCGACCACCACCGTCTCGCCGGGTTTCAGGTTGCCGGTCAAGGTCAGTACCCCGTCGGCGGTAACGCCCTGGATCATGATCCCGGCAGCCTGCTCGTAATCGATCCCGTCGGGAATCTCGACCAGACTGCTTTCGGCAACCGCGATCTTCTCGGCGTAGGCGCCGTTCGGCACCACTGCGGCGACTCTCCGGCCGTCCGCGGTCTCGCCGACGAATTCGATCCCGGGGACCAGCGGCAGTTGCTGCCGGGCAACGTACTGGTCGTTGGTGATGTGGGTGTCGGAAAAATTGACCCCGGTCCGATTGATCGTGACCAGAGTTTCACCCTGGGCCGGAACCGGGTCGGGCAGATCAACGAGGTTCATGACCTCGGGACCACCAAATTCCTCGATCAGAATCGCTTTCACCCGGCCATCTTGTCACGGCTGCGAGTACGATCCCGGCCATGTCTCTTACTGTTGTCGGTTCGATCGCATTCGACGCGGTCGCCACCCCGTTCGGTGAGCGCGAGCGCATGCTCGGTGGCTCCGCAGTCCATTTCTCCCTGGCCGCCAGCTTCTTCACCGATGTCCGGGTGGTGGGCCCGGTCGGTGACGACTTCACCCAGACCGAGCTCGACGTGCTCGAGAACCGGGGTGTAATCACCGAGGACATCGAAAGGGTCAGTGGTCAGACCTTCTTCTGGAAGGGCCATTACGAGTACGACCTCAACACCGCCCACACCGACGACACCCAGCTCAATGTCTTCGGTGACTTCCAGCCGAAACTGTCACCGGCATCGAAGCAGGCCGACCTGCTCTTCCTCGCCAACATCCAGCCCGACCTGCAGCGCGAAGTTCGCGCGCAGTGCCCGGACGCCAGGTTCGTCGGGCTCGACACGATGAACCTGTGGATCGACATTGCCAAGGAGTCGCTGGAACAGGCGATCTCCGAGGTCGACTGTCTGCTGATCAACGACGCCGAGATCCGCCAGCTGACCGGGGAACCGAACCTGGCCCGGGCCGCCGCGGCGGTGATGGAGATGGGCCCGAAGGCGGTGATCGCCAAACAGGGTGAGTACGGGGCCGCCCTGTTCACCCCGAACGGTTTCTTCGCGCTGCCCGGCTTCCCGCTTGAGGATGTGCGGGATCCGACCGGCGCCGGCGACTCCTTTGCCGGGGGCTTCCTCGGGTATCTCGACGGCGAAGCCGGCGAGGTCAGCCAGGAGACGCTGCGGACCGCTATGGGCTACGGCACGGTGCTCGCCTCCTACAACGTCGAAGAGTTCGGGACCGAGCGGGTCAGTCGCCTGACACGGGACGAGATCGAGGCCCGCCTCGAGGCGCTCCGCTCGATGACAAGCTTTCCGGCCCAGAGGTAGCCATGAGTCCGGGCACGGAAACGGTGTCCGGCAACACGACAGGGAGAATCGGTGCCTTCGACGGGCTGAGGGCCTACGCCCTGTTCGGCATCGTGATCATGCACCTCTTCGGCATTTCCGGGGTGCTGGCGGTCGGCCGTGACGACACGGTCAGCCACTTGATCTGGACCTTCTTCGGCAACACGATCGACCTCTTCTTCGTGATCAGCGGGTTCCTGCTGTTTCTGCCGGTGGCTCGTCGGGGACGGCTGAAGGGCGGTACCAGGACCTTCTACATCCGTCGGCTTGCCCGGATCCAGCCGGAGTACTGGCTCTCTCTGGTGGTCGTCGTGCTGGCGATCGTCCTGATCCAGGTTCCGTTCCAGCCGACCACACCGACGGTCGGCCAGTTCCTGATCCACTTCTTCGACCTCCAGACAGCGGTCCGCATGATCGACCCCGGCTTCGTGGTCGGTTTCTGGATCAACGGGGCCGTCTGGATGATTCCGGTGCTGATCGGGCTCTACATCGTGTTTCCACCACTCAGCCGGCTGATGCTGCGGCGACCCTGGCTGGCTCTCGGCCTGGCGCTCGCGGTCACCGTCGGCTGGAAGTACGGGGTCCACCACCTGCCGGGGGTCCTGTCCTGGCTCGCCGGTGACGAAGGGACCGACCAGCAACGGGTGATCATCGCGACCGAGCAGTCACCGTCCTTCGCCTGGTCCTTTGCCGCTGGCATGTTCGCCGCCTTGCTGTACCAGCGGACCCGGGAAAACCCGGGAACACTCTGGCAGACGCGAGGGCTGCCGATCGGGTTCGCGGTGGCCACCGTCGTCTGGGTCGTCTGCGGGATCGACTTTTCCCGGGCGGCGGTCGCTTCGACCACCGGGTTCGACGGTTCGGGCCTGGGCCGGATCGAGATTCTGCCCAACCTGCTGGCCACCGCCGCCCGCGCCACCATGGTCCTCTTCGTGGCGCTCGGCCCGGTCTACATCACCCGCCTTTTCGACAACCGCTTCGCGGCGACCAGCGCCCGACTCAGCTACGGGCTCTACCTGATCCACCTGCCAGTCGCTTTCTACGCCGCCCAGCTGCTGGACCTGCCCGAGGACGGCACCGTCGAGAACTTCCTGCTCTGGTGCCTGATCGTTTTCCCGCCCAGCCTCCTCTGGGCCTGGATTTCGAACCGGTACGTTGGAAAACCGGCCATCGAGTGGACCGAGCGGCGCCTGAACGATCAGTCGAACTGAAATACTGGTCCCGACAGAGATCAGAGACAGGAATTTCGAGGAGAAGCATGTCGACCGAACAGCAGACGGACTCGCCCGACGCGGGCGAAGGGGGCGGAGTAGCAACCGGGAAGGACACCCTCTCGGTGACCGACAACCGGACCGGACGCACCTACGAGCTGCCGATCGAGGACGACACGATCAAGGCGCTCGATCTTCGCCAGATCAAGGTTCACGAAGACGATTTCGGGATGATGGCCTTTGACCCGGCCTTCACCAACACCGCTTCCTGCCGCTCTTCGATCACTTACATCGACGGGGACGCCGGAATTCTCGAGCATCGCGGCATCCCGATCGAGCAGCTGTGCGAGCACTCGACCTTCCTCGAGGTTTCGTACCTGCTGGTCTTCGGCGAGCTGCCGACCCGTCCGCAGCTCGAAGCGTGGGTCCACGACGTCACCCACCACACCTTCGTCCACGAGGACATCAAGAAATTCCTCTCCGGCTTCCGGTATGACGCCCACCCGATGGGCATGCTGCTCGCTTCGACCGGCGCCCTTTCGACCTTTTACCCGGACTCGAACAAGATCACCGACCCGGTCGAGCGTTATCTGGCGACGATCCGCCTGATCGCCAAGATGCCGACCCTGGCCGCGTTTTCGTACCGCCACAACATGGGTCTGCCTTACGTCTATCCGGACAACGACCTCTCCTACCCGGAGAACTTCCTCTCGATGATGTTCAAGATGACCGAGGCGAAGTACGAGCCTGACCCCCGCCTGTCAAAGGCGATCGACGTGCTCTTCATCCTGCACGCCGACCATGAGCAGAACTGCTCGACCAGCGCCGTTCGCAGTGTCGGCTCTTCCGACGTCGATCCGTACTCCGCTGTCGCGGCCGGCATCGCCGCCCTGTACGGCCGGCTCCATGGCGGTGCGAACGAGGCCGTGCTGCAGATGCTGCGCCGGATCGAGCGGGTCGAGAACATCCCCGACTTCCTCGACGCGGTCAAGAACCGCGAGGAGAAGCTGATGGGATTCGGCCACCGCGTCTACAAGAACTACGACCCGCGTGCCCGGATCATCAAGAGCCACGCCGACGACGTGTTCGAGGCGACCGAGTACAACCCGCTGGTGGAGCTGGCGACCGAGCTCGAGAAGCAGGCCCTGGACGACGAGTTCTTCACTTCGCGGAAGCTCTACCCGAACGTCGACTTCTACTCGGGAATCATCTACGAAGCCCTGAAGATCCCGCCCGGAATGTTCACGGTGATTTTCGCGATCGCCCGGACCGCCGGCTGGATTGCCCAGTGGCTCGAGATGACCGAGGACCCGGACAAGAAGATCGCCCGTCCGCGGCAGATCTACACCGGCGCCCGGGAGGCCGACTACGTGCCGATCGGCGAGCGTTCCGGCGACGACCGGATCTCCGGTCCCGCCACCCGGCCTTCCTGAGCGGTCCGGCCCGGAGGCGTCGCCGTGGCCAAGTGGAAACTGACCATCCGTCACGGCTCCGACGTGAGCCGGAAGAGCTTCGAGGATCTCGACGAGGCCCTCGCCGCGGCGCGCCACGCTGCCGACGAGGTGATCGCCGACGGGCCGCTCAAGAAGGTCAGTGCGATCCGCGACTACGAGCCTGCCCAGATCGTCAACGCGAGGATCGAGATCACCGGCAAGGGCCTTTTCAAACCGCCCACCGCGGGTATCGACATCCAGGGCGATCTCTCGATCGTGCCCTACGCCGGCGGCGTCAGACGACAGACCCTGGCGGGGGCAAGCGTCCCCGAAGCGATCAAATCGGTGAAAATGTTCCTCGATCATGAGTGACAAGACCGCCAGGGAACCGAAGGTCCCGAAGGGCTCGTACGCAGCCGGACGGCGTGTGACCCTGCCCGAGGGTGCCCAGCAGCCGATCGTCGTCTTCATCAACGGGGTTGCCCAGACCGAAGGTACCGACTACACGCTGCGCGGCAATGAGATTCTCTTTGCCCGCGAAATCATCAAGGAAACGAAGTCCGGCAAGAAGAAGCTGATCATGCTGCTCGGCGTGGTCGGCTTCTACAACAAGAACGAAACGATCGACGTCCAGTACCAGAAGGACGGCCGGACCGAACTGGCCGGCGACCTTCCGGTCCGCAAGTAGTTTCCGCGCCCCGGCGCCTGTCACCGAAACAAAAAGGGCCCCGGCCTTTCGACCGGAGCCCTTGTCTCCCTGGCAGTCGGCCGGATCTGGCGTTGCCCGGCGTTCACTACCTGTTGGTCCCTCCGTAATCCCGAGTCGGTCGTCCAGACCTTGCCTGCCCAGGATCCCCTTACCGGCCTCGACGGTTTGGGCTGAGGCCCAGCAGGTCCGATTGGCCGGTGAAGTTCTGTCTTGAATCTGTTCTTCTTCCGCGACTTTCCTTGTGGGTCACCGATCTCGGAACCCGGTCAATTTCCATTGGCCTGGTGCGAACGGTGGGAAAGCCCGGAAGGCTCGGTCACAAGCGAAGTGGCTGAGAGTTCCGCTCGCGACAGGGTGTGCTGAAGTCCTCGTCGGCGGTCTTTGGCCGACTCTCTCTTCGAGGGACTTACCCGTCTCCCGTGTTCTTGCGTGGTCTGAGAATACGCGTTTTCTGATTCGTGTCAAGTCCGGTCGGACCTGACCGGGTCGAAGCCTGCCGACCGGTCAGTCGAAGGCGTAGAGCACGACCAGCGCCACCGCCACGAAGACGGCGCCGGCGATGATCACACCCCGGTCCCCGGCCACGATCGCCGCCGTAGAACGGTCGTCGGAGCGGTCGTAGATGAGGTAGAGGTAGCGGAATATGCCGTAGACCACAGGCGGGATGGTCAGCATCATTTCCGAGCCCGCGAGGGGTGAGTTCACCGTGTAGATCGCGTAGCTGACCACGGTTCCCGTGGTAACCATGGCAACCATCTGGTCGAGGAAAGGCAGCGAGTAGTGCTCGAGCACGGGCCGGCTGCTGGTTCCCTCGTGGAGTTCGGAGACCGCCTCCTGGCGACGCTTGGTGAAGCCGAGGAAGCAGGCGAGCATGCCGGTGCAGAGGATCAGCCACTCGGAAGCATGTGCGTCGACCGCCTCGGCACCCGCCATCACCCGCAGGATGAAGAGCGTGGCGAGGGTCATCACGTCGATGATCACGATCTGTTTGAGACCGAAGCTGTAGGCGACCTGGATCACACCGTAGCCGGCCACCATGCAGCCGACTTTCCAATTGACGACGCCGAAGGCGACCGCGACCGCTCCGATCGCCAGTCCGGCCGAGATAACCCAGGCGGCTGAAATCGGCAGCTGGCCAGCGGCGATCGGGCGGAAGCGCTTCTTCGGGTGCTGGCGGTCGAGCTCGACGTCGTTGAGGTCGTTGATGAAGTACCCGGCGCTGGAGATCGCGCAGAAGCAGGCGAAGGTGATCAGGGCCTGACCGATCGCCCAGCTGTCGTCCAGCTGTCCGGAGAAGATGACGCCGGCAAAGACCAGAACGTTCTTGACCCACTCCTGGGGTCGTGCCGTTTTCAGGGCTGCCCGCAGGGGTCCGCGTTCGGTGAGTGTGTGCTGGGAGGAAGCTTCCATGGTCGAAGGCCCGCGCCCCCGAAACAAAGGGAACGGCCGGAGAAGGCTACCGACAAAAGCCCCCTCGCACCGTCCGGAAGCCACCCATGCAGTTCAAACGCCACTCAGACATCCGGTCGGGCCTTGACTATGCAACCTTGCATATGTTATGCATAGCTGCATATTCGTAGTTCTTGTCCGCAAGCGATCACCAATCCCAGGAGAAACCAATGCCGCTGATGGAACTGAGTTACCAGGAAGGGGCGATCACGCCCGAAACCCGCGACGAGCTGGTCAAGACCCTGACCACCAGTCTGCTCAAGGCTGAAGGCGCCCCCAACACCGAGTTCTTCCGGGGCGTTACCTGGGTGCTCGTGAACGAGCGTCCAGCCGAGCTGGTCTACGCCGGCGACCAGCCCGGGGCCGGTGTAGTCAAACTCGATGTCGTCACCCCGGAGGGCGCACTCGATGACGACCGCCGTGCCCGGATGATCGAGGCCGGCACCACCGCGATCCGCGAAGCATTCGGTGTGGCCGACGAGGACCTGCTCAAGGTCTGGGTCCTTTGTCGCGACGTAGTCGACGGCGGCTGGGGCGCCGGCGGTAACGTCATCCATTACAAGCAACTGGTCGAGATCGCCAAAGCCCAGCGCGAAGCCGCCAAGGCCGAGGCGGGGGCGACCGCCTGACCTCGCGACTTCACGAAAGGCAGCACTGATCTGATGGCAACCGGCACCCGGGAGGCAATGCTCGGCTCGGCGATCCGCCTCTTCCGCGAGCGGGGAGTCGGCGACACATCTTTTGCCGACGTGCTCGAGGCGAGCGGCGCCCCCCGGGGTTCGGTCTACCATCACTTCCCCGGGGGCAAGAAGCAGCTGGTCTCCGAGGCGATCGAGTCCGCCGGCAGCTACGTCGCCGCCAATTTCGAGAAAAGCGATGACGGCCCGGCCGAGATGGTCGACCGCTTCGCGACCTTTTACATGCGCGAACTCGAACGCACCGGGTTTCGCGAAGGCTGCCCCCTGATGGCCGCCGCTGTGGCCGGCGCGAAAGAGGAGGCCTCGGTCCCCGCCGCGAGGGCCTTCAGCCAGATCCAGGACTCACTGACCAACTCGCTGATCGAGGCTGGAGTCGCCCGTGAGCGCGCCAGTTCCCTCGCCACCCTGGCAATCTCGGCAATCGAAGGAGCGATCGTCCTCAGCCGCACCGAGAAGTCGGTCGAACCCCTCAACCAGACCCGCCAGGAACTCCACGAGATCTACGCCGCCGCCCTCGCCTGACTGCTGCCCGGCGCCGGCGAGCGACGCTCAGAGTGCGGTGAGATGCGAAA